>CAZPRE010000095.1:0-7435 GCA_964588875.1 uncultured Sulfurimonas sp.
TGCTGTAATACCCCTTTGGAACCAAAGTAGTATCACCCTTGTCAGAGAAAGAGACAAAAACAGCAGGAGAGAGAGTATATGGATATATGTTTTTTTGTATAAGTTGGTAGTGATGCTCAAAACTTTTATTACTTTTGATGGTCATATAAAGCATAAACGAACTTTGATGGTTGTCAAGTTTTTCATAAGACTTATAATAATCTTGTGTTTTAATATCTTCGAAAAGCTTTGCACTATCGTATACTGTAGAGTTCAAAATCACTTTTTGAGCTTTAATCATATCTGTTGCAGTATGAAGTTTAAAATAACCCTTTTCTTTTTCTATACGAACTATTTCACTGTTAGTTTGAATATTTTTTATATTTTGAGTCATCTCTTTAAAAAGCTCTCCAAAACCACCAATGACATAATGGTTCTCATTAAAAGTATAACCCAAAGAGAGTGCAGCTGTGAGAAAGTTTATCTCTTTAGTGGGTGCTTGTGCTACTATGAAAATTTGTGATTCTAAAAACTGTAAATACTCTTGATCTATGCCTCCAAAAAACTTATTAATAAAACTATAGGCATCACACCGTAAGTACTTTTGAAAAGATAAGCCAAGCGGGATAAAACTTGTTAATGAACAGATTTTTTTAAAAATATTTGTATTTGAATAATAGTGTCCATCATGCTTATAAAAATCACTGTTGAGTTTATAGATAAGTGTCCAAAACTCTCTATTTTTTGGGTGTGGATAGTTTACTTCTAAAACTGCTAGGAATTTCTCAAAATCTTTATATCTAGGAGTGGTCTTTCCATTTTGTTTTATAACGATAGTAGGATCAGTTTGAATAAGTTTTGGTTTAAAACCTATAGAGTCAAAAAGCTCTTTAACAACAAAACCGTCTTCATAGCCAGCAAGGGTAGTAGCACCTGTATTATAGTTGAACTTTTTATGAGTAAATGTAGAACTACAACCACCAAGGTAGGGCTCTTTCTCAAATAACACTACATCTTTGCCTTTAGCATTTAAGTATGCAGCTATAGAACTTCCACCAACACCAGAACCAACTACTGCATATTCAAACATTAGCTTACTTTCATATTTTCGTAGATGTTTGTAACACATTTAACAAACTCGGGGTGGGCATTTGGTGCTTTAGCAACTCTATACTCTTCAAATCCAAGCTCCTCAGCAATCTCTCTATACTCTATTTCTAACTCAAACTCTGTCTCAGAGTTATCGAGTGTAAATGCTATAGGAAAAATTATAACCTTTTTCTTCTTGAGTGACTTTAATTTATCTTCAAGATATGGTCTAATCCACTCTAATGGTCCTAAACGCGACTGATATGCTAGATGTGTATTATGAAACTCAACACCGGCTTGCATTAGTAGCTTTCTTGCTTGATAGACATTTTGACGTATGTGTTTTTGATAACTATCGCCTTTTTCTATGATTTTTTTTGGTAATCCATGTGCTGAAAATATAAGCTCGTAATCATCAGGGTTTTCATCGCCTAGAGCTTCTTTGATTCGCTCAACGATAGAATTGTTATAGTAAGTATCTTTATAGTAAGAGTCGATAGTTTTTACTCTAGCTCTAATGCGAAGAGCATCCATACTATCATATAGGTCATCATAGCTAGAGAGTGTTGTAGTCTCTGAGTAGTGAGGATACAGAGGGATGGCATAAAACTCATCTACATCTTTTAGGTCTTCTAAAACATCAATAGCAAATGGTGGAGTATAACGCATAACCATATGAACAGTTGCATCTTTGATGGTTGACTGGAGTTGTTCTATAAGGGAATTTGTATATCCTACAAGTGGAGATTTTCCACCAATCAAAGCATAGTTTTTTTTAGCTTCATCTTTACGTTTGTAAGTTATGAATTTTGCTATCATTGAACGAATAGGTTTGGGAGCACCGATAATGCGTTTATCATTAAACATGTTGGTTAAAAAAACTTCTACCTCGTCTAAGTTGTTGGGACCACCCATATTCATAAGTAAAACAGCTCTTTTCATAACAGACCTCAATTTTTATTTTATTTTATAAAAAAAAGAGCTTTGTTAGTAGGTGCTATATGTCATTTGATATATTATGAAAGTAAGTGTTCTAGCGAGTCAATAATCGTTTTGTGTTTAAATACAAAACCACTCTTCTTTAATGCCGTAGGGTATATTTCTTTAGAGCTTGTTAGAACACAAGATGCTTCTCCATAGAGAATATTTAAAACAAACTCAGGAAGTGGAAAAATAGTGGGACGATGTAAAACATCTCCCAATGCTTTTGTAAATTCATAGTTAGTTACAGGGTTAGGAGATGTAGCATTAAATACCCCGGTAAGTCTATTTTCAATTATATGAGCATAGATGTTCACCAAATCGTTTATATCGATCCAACTAGTCATCATCCACCCATTTCCAATTACTCCACCTAGGCCAAGTTTGAATGGAGGAAGCATTTGAGCAAGGGCACCACCGCCTTTACCTAAAACAACCCCAAAACGAATAATGGCAGTAGGCTTTTTGCACTTATTTGCTTCTTCTTCCCACAGTTGAGTAAGTGAGGCCAAAAAGTCATCTGCATATCCTTTGAAGCTCTCATCGCATGATTGATCGTTAGGATAAGCTCCTATGGCGGAAGTTGATATAAAATGCTTTACATCACTTTTATTGATGGCATTTACAAGTTTTCTGGTGGTATCTATACGACTAGATATAAGAAGTTTTTTATATGACTTGCTCCAGTGTTTAACTATGGGAGCTCCTGCAAGGTTGATCACAACATCTATACCTTGCAGTTTTTCGATTATTTGCTCTTGTGTATCTGTTCTTTTTATAACAACGAAGTTGTTAAACTTTTCTCTGATGTGTAATCCAACAAAACCACTAGCCCCAGTTAATGCCACTTTCATTTCAAGCCTCCATTTGTATTACTGAAGTATAGGTGCTTTGAATGTTATTTTGTAGGGTTAAAATGTTTATTTATCATTTTCATTGTAGATAAGGATAAAAATCTCAATATTGTTTAAAAAAAGTGTAGTGAGCTCAGGATCAAAATGCATTGCTTTCTCATTTTCAAAATGATTGACTATATCTTGAATATTCCATGCCTTTTTATAAACACGTGAACTATACAAGGCATCAAATACATCTGCAATGGAAACTATTCTAGCACTTAAAGGAATATTTTCTCCTACTAAAGCCCTTGGGTATCCACTCCCATCAAATTTTTCATGATGTCCACCAGCAATCTCTGCAGCTATTTTTATAAGAGGTTTGTCAGAGCCACTTAAAATTTTCTCACCAATAGCAGCATGACCTTTCATAACCTTATACTCATCTGCTGTTAGTTTTGCAGGTTTATTTAAAATTGAATCTTCAATACCTACTTTTCCTATATCGTGCAGAGGTGCAGCACGTTTAAACAAGGTGGCTTCTTCTTCATCAACTCCGGCAAAAAGTGCCAGTTCTTTAGTATATAGTCCAACTCTCTTAACATGAGCTCCAGTCTCTTTTGAACGGTATTCACCAAGTGTGCCAAGTCTTTCTAAAATCTCAATTTGTGTCTCATTAATATTGTGATTGAGAAGTTCTATCTCTTGAACTGCATCTGCTATCTTATCTTCAAGTGAGTGTTGATAGGAGAGAATTTTACCCTCGAGTTGTACTTGAATAGATTTATAACTATAAGCCATATATGAGATAAATATAAGAGCCCAGAGCAGTGAAGATAGTGAAAACACTTCATAGCAGATATAATGAGGAAAAAAGTAAGCACCTCCAATCATTACTATAACTAGAAAAACAGTACGAAATAACCATATTTTAATTCTCTGCAATGAGGCCGTCATAACGGCAACAAGAGGAATACTTAAAATCCATAAAACATCAAAGCTTTTCTGTTCGCCTATAAGAAAAAAAGCAAAGAAAATTCCAAATAAAATGACTAAAATCTGTTCTGAAGCTTTATCTACATCTTGTTCTTTTTTAAAACAGAAAAAATGTTTAAGAGTAGCAAGAAAAATAAAGAAATAGAGTATTGCAAAACTCTCGCGACTATTGAAATAATTTGCAAACATTGAAAGGGGTAAAAACAGAAGCATTAAATTTGTAATTGTATTGATAATTTTTATATTATGTTGCTCTGTTCTCATATGTTTACTCCTTAATTATAGTGATTACCAATTCACCAACTTCAAAACCAAACTTTTTCATCTTAGAGTGGTTGATTATAACCCCATCTTCTTGGAGGTGTAGCCAATCTTTAACATCGATCTCAATAGTGTCATCACCATAAGGAACTCTCATCGTATAGTCTATCATTACTGTGTTTCCATTTGCCACCATAGGTGCTTCACCTACTATGTCTCCAGCTGTTCCTATAAATTTTTTAGAATCTTTAGTAGGAGAAAGTTTCCATACTCTGCGTTGTTTTTCACCATCATCGTAGATGAAATGTTCATCAAGAGTTCCAACTCCATTGTCATCCCAACTACCATATAGGTCACCTTTGAAACTACGGATAATTTTTCCATTAGAATCTTTGACTATCCCATAAGCAGTTAGTTTTCCATTAAAATACTCTTGTGGAATAAATTCTGGTTTTGCACCTGTGAAATCTTCTATCTCCATTGTGGAACAGCCACTTACAATAAAAGCAAAAAGAAGGCTTATTAAGGTTTTTAAAATCATGCTACAAGTCCTTTGTTAAGATGAATATTTTGATCACGCGAGAAGACCAATTGAACTAAACCGATGTTTCGAGTGATAAACGCGGCTTCACAGTAATTAAGGTACATTTTCCACATTCGAATGAAGTATTCATCAAAGCCAAGTGCTTTTACATCGTCTAGTCGTGCAGTAAAGTTTTCATCCCATATACGAAGTGTTTTTGCATAGTCTTCAGCAAACTCTTCCATATGCAGGAGGTTAAGTCGTGTATGTTGTGTTGTAACTTCTAAAACCTTACTCACACTTGGAAGGTGTCCACCAGGAAAGATGTATTTTTGGATAAAGTCTGTACTGTTAGAGTATGCTTTATAGCGCTGATCAGGTATAGTTATCACTTGCATGGCTAAAACGCCACTTGGTTTTAGAAGAGATTCACATTTTTTAAAAAATGTATCAAAGTATTCAGCTCCAACAGCTTCAAACATCTCTATAGAAATGATGGCATCGAAAGTTCCCTCAATATCACGATAATCTTTAAGTAAAATATCTATCTTCTCTTCTACATTTTCTAGTGCAAAACGCTCGTGGCACAACTCTTTTTGCTCATTGCTAAGAGTGACAGTTGTAACATCACAGTTCATCTCTTTTGCTAGATAAATAGCCATCGCTCCCCAACCAGAACCAATTTCAAGTACTTTTGCACCTGGTTTTATACGAAGTTTTTCTGCAAGATGCTTTATCTTTCTCTTTTGAGCACTATGCAAGTCATCTTGCTCATTTTGAAAAACTGCACTTGAGTACATCATAGTGTCATCTAGCATCAACTTAAAAAAATCGTTTGAGAGATCATAATGCTCTGAAATATTTTTTTGCGAACGAGTCTTAGAGTTTTTACGCATTAAGTGCTTGACTCGATTTGCAAAGGGAAAAAGATTGTTTAGTCTATTTTTAGAGTAATCTTCACTTTTTGTTCCGAGTTTGTGAGAATTCAGAAGTGCTAGTTTAACAAGATCACTTAACATCGGTGTATCAAAATCACCGTCCATATAACTCTCTGCAAAACCGATATCTCCATAAAGAGCGAGACGTTTAAAAAAATCACCTGAGTGGATTGTTACATCCACGATAGGCAGTTCATTATTCCCATAAGTACACTTTTCACCTGAAGGGTAGGTTACATTTAGTGTTCCAACTTCTATCTTGTTTAGGTATTTGTTACCCATTGTTATCCAGAAACTTTTCATCTTAATATCTCCTAATTTCATCTTGAGCTGTAACAGTGTTAAATGCTAAGCCTTTTGTGTAGAGTCGAAGCGATTGCCAAAGTGTTCGTGTTACGACTCTAAATGTTATAAATATATGTCGAAAAAATATTTTACGAACATTCTGCTCGCTATATTCTTTGGATGTAGTTTTTAAAACAGCGATGAGAGTTTTTTTGTTTTCTTCATGAAGAGTAATTGATATATTTAGTTTTTCATTTGTATAGTCAATTAAAAACTTATAAAGACCGTCGCGTTTTAAAAAGGGAGATACATACATATCTTTTAAGACACTCCCTCCATATTTTGTTTCGCTTTGATGCTTGAGTGTTACAGGATAAACTATACGACCACCATTATAGTTATGAACTTCTACAAGCATCTGTGTTGGTGTGTTTTTGTCATCAAAAAGTACTAAAACACTTAGAGGGTTAAAGACAAAGTTAAACATTCTTGGTAGTGTGATAAAACGCATATAAGCGGGTTTTTCGATATGAAATTTTTTTAAAATTGCATCGATATTCTCTGTAAAATCCTCACTGTCCCCAAAATGATCTTTTGCATTAAAGGAAAAAAACTTCGACTTTAAACTTGCAAAATTACTCATATCTATATCGAGTAAGAAAAATGGATAGGTAAATTCATGTATCTTTGGAATATAGCGTTTGTGATAAACCTCACCCTCATAAAGCATGTGACTCATAATTCACACCCAAAATCTTGTGCAATAGTGTTAGCACTCCAGAGACCATCTTCATGGAAACCATTACGCCAGTATGCACCAGCATAATAAGTGTTGTTAACCCCATTTATCTTCTCTCTTAACTCTTGTGCTTTTATAGCAGCTAAATTAAACTGTGGGTGCTCATAAGTAATTTTCTCTATGACATTTTCTATAGTCTCGGTCTCGTTTAATGAGACGAAGTACTCTTTATCTGAGGTAAGGTTCTGTAAGCGGTTTATCCAGTAAGAGAGTGTTACTGAGTTTGCATCACCGTTATTTTTATAGTTCCATGCAGCATATATTTTTTTATCTGGATAAAGAGCATTTACATCAGTATGTAAAATTGCATCATTTTCTTTATAGGCAAAAGAGCTAAGTATATCTATTTCGTTTTCACTCGGGTCCATCAACATGCTCAAAGCTTCAGGAGCATGCATTGCAAGAATAACTTTGTCATAATGGGTTACAGTACCATTTTGATGATAGAGTTCAACACTTACTCCATCGCGTTTAATGTGTATCACATCGGAATTCAAAACTATTTTTCCAGAGATATACTTTTTGATTTTATCAACATAATTTACTGAGCCATTACTCACAGTTAGCCATTGATGCTGTGTTGTTACCCCAAGAAGTCCATGATTTTTAAAAAATTGTAAAAAAGTACGAGTGGGGAAATCTTGCATTTCATCACTTGGAGTTGACCATATAGCAGCACCCATAGGAAGGATATAGCGGTCTTTAAAAGCTTTACTATATGAGCTTAAATACTCATCTAAACTTTTAT
>CAZPRE010000096.1:0-7430 GCA_964588875.1 uncultured Sulfurimonas sp.
GATATATCCCAGTAACGTGATTGAGGAGTCCCCGCAAATATATCTTCTTCATCTTCAAATAGTGCATCAAATTTGCCCATATTATAATTCCTTAGTTTTTAAATTGTGGTTGCACGAAAGGTATAACCTGTTTTTTACGACTTAAAACGCCATCAAGCCAAACTTGACTGTTTTCTAATTTTATATCAAATGCTGTTTCGATTTTACTTGCATCATCACTTACACAAAGAAGTTGAGAACCCTCTTTCATAATGTCTGTTAAAAGAACGAGCATAGTGTGTAAACCCTCTTCCTTTTTCATTTTAGCCATATCTTCTAAAATCTCATTTTTTCTATCATCTAATGCAGAGATATCTACCATCTCAAGTTGATTTACACCAACTTTTGAGCCATTCATTTCAAAAGCTTTGTAATCTTTTGTGTTTAAGTCTCTAGCACTTGCACCAATAGTTGCAGACTTAACTATAAACATTTCCATAGCTAAGGCTTTATAATCTTCAATACCAGCAATAGCTGCAAGCTCTTTAACAGCCTTTGTGTCTACTTTTGTACATGTTGGTGATTTAAAGATTACTGTGTCACTTAAAATTGCACACATCATCATACCGGCTAAATCTTTTGGTATATCTATGTTGTAAGCTTTAAACATCTCATAAACAACTGTGTTTGAACAGCCAATTGGACGAATCCAGCACTCGAGTGGAGTATCAGTTGTTAAGTCACCAAGTTTATGATGGTCAACTATTCCAAGAATAGTCGCTTCCATAATATCAGCAGGAGCTTGCGCCTTGTCAGAGAAATCTATAAGATAAACATTCTCACCAGCTACAGAAGTCTTAAGCTCTGGAGTTTTACCACCAAACTTATTTAAGATAAATTCAGTCTCAGCAGAGATTTCACCTTGACGGGTAGGTATACAATCCTCACCAATTTCATTTTTAAGATAAGAAAGAGAGATAGCACCTACGATAGAGTCACTATCGGGACTTGTGTGTCCAAAAACATATGTTGACATTACTTGCCTTTGTAATTTTTTTGTCATTATACACAAGTTTTTTTAAGTTTTATTTATCTATTTGAACACCATATAAATTTAATAAGTATCTTTTTGATTCTTTTTGCGGCTGGTATCTCTATTTCTGCTGCTATAGCTCTCACTAGAGAATCTAATTTATAAATTCAACTACTTCATCAAAGTCTAACCTTTGTTGAGATGACTGTTCATTGATTCTATAACCAAAAGGGATTAGCATTGAGAGTTGATATTTTTTAGTATCAAGCTCTAACATAGTCTCTACTGAATTTTTATCAAAACCTTCAATAGGACAAGAATCTATACCTTTTATAGCTGCAGCTGTCATCATATTTCCTGCTGCAATACCTGTTTGCTTTGCTGTCCAAGCAAGAATATTCTCATCAGAACTAAGAATTTCTTCTAAATGCTGTGCATACAAACCAAGATAAAAATCAAGTGTTTCTTGAGACATTTCACGACGCTGGAATCTTTTTTTTGGAAGTCCAGACTCAGGTTTAACAGAGTCAATCCCTGCTAAAACAACAACTAAGTGAGAACAAGAAGTAATCTGAACCTGATCCCAACAAGCTGGACGAAGTTTAGCTTTTAACTCTTCATTTGTGATGACTAAAAATTTCCAAGCCTCCATACCAAATGATGATGGTGATTTGCGCCCTGCTTCTAAGATATATCTAATATCTTCGTCTGAGACTTTTTTAGTCTCATCAAATGCTTTACAAGCATGTCTAAACGCCATTGCTTCTTCAAATGATTTTTCCATAGTAGTTTCCTTTGTTTAGTTGATTATAAAGTTTTTTTCTAAAATTTTTGTAAACTTATCAAGTTCACCACTCAGGTCTAAGTCACCTTTAAAGATGTCATGTACAGAGTAAGTCTCAAGCCCCTCTGCCCCACAAAACTCAAATGTTTTATGAACAGTGCCTTGTGTTTCATCTAAAGATAAACCATCAAAAAAGCCATCTTTGTTTGAAAACTCAGAGGCTGGACAGTTGTATGTAAGACTTAACATATACTTCGTACCTTGCATAAGTCCACCACTTCCGTACTTTTTAGAGGCATCATGACGGCTTCTTCCATCGTTTTCATAGAGAACACCAGTACCACCGATTGAAAAAATTTCATCTATATACTTTTTAGTAATCCACGGTACACTCATCCAGTAAACAGGATACTGAAATAGAATATAATCAGCCCAAACAAATTTCTCAACTTCCTCAGCAATGTTGTAATCACTCTCAACTACACTATGCTTCGTAGCAAAACCATTTTTCTCACAAAACTCACTTGCTGCATCTATATACTGCTTTGTTAAATTTCCCTCTGATATGCCTTCGTATCGTTGATGTCCATTTATAATTAGTACATTTTTCATCTTTTATCCTTATGCATTTTCAAGTATCTCGACTATTGTATCAACTGAGTATAAATCATCTATTCCCCACATTACTGCTGTACTACTAGCATTTATAGCTAAATCTTTGATGCCGTCTCTTGGAATGTTTAAACCCTCAAGAGTAACTGGTGCACCAATTTTAGCAAACCAAGCTTCTAAAAGCTCTATACCTTTATCAGCATCATTTTCATGAAAAATCTCTTTTGCAAATCTCTCATATTGTTTAATATTTTGACTTTTGTGCCACTTCATCCAAGCCGGTATAACTACCGATAGCCCTGCTCCATGTGCCACATTATAGAGTGCTGAGAGTGAATGTTCTATCATATGGTTTGGAAAGCTTCCACCTGCTGTTCCTGCTGGAGTTAGGCCATTAAGTGCTTGAATAGCTACCCATGCAAACTCAGCTCTTGCGTCATAATCATCTGGATTCGCTAGTAGAACTTCTGTTGTCTCCATCACTGTTTTAATTATAGACTCTACAATGCGAGAGTTAAAGTTTGGATGATCAGTTGCTGTGAAATAAACCTCTATGCTATGAGCGATAACATCAACCGCTGAGTAAGCTAAATAATCCGAAGAAACTGTTGCCATAAGCTCAGGGTTTATAACTGAAGTACGAGGATTTACAAGAACTGAAGCTATAGAATATTTTTGTTTTGTATCATCATTCATAACAACCGCATTTCCGTTCATCTCACTAGCAGTTGCAGCTAAAGTCATAACAGTAAAAACAGGAAGTGCCTCAGTAATCTGAGCCTTTTGAATAAAAAAGTCCCATACATCGCCATCATACATTGCACCAGCAGCTATTGCCTTTGCTGAGTCTGCTACACTTCCTCCACCTACTCCAAGAACAGCTTCTATTTTATTTTCTTTTGCTATTTTTATTCCATCGTTTACTCGAGAAAGAAGTGGGTTACTAACAACACCACCTAACTCTTCATAAGCTATGTTATTCTCATTTAAAGAATTGATAATATTTTCATATAAACCATTTTTCTTGATACTACCCGCTCCATAAACAAGTAAAACCTTTTTTATATTTGCCTCTTTTATATAAAGACCTATATTCTTCTCTTTGGCTTTACCAAACTCTATTTTTGTCGGGTTGTGATATGTAAAATCATTCATATTTAATTATCCTTTTTAAATCTCTTTGGAAAATTATAATAGTAATTTACTTAAATATCCCTTACAGTAATTTAGGTAAGTAATGGAAATAAGTTTACTTTATGGTATAATTTCGGCACAAGGAATAAAATGTATTTGATAAATGATAAAGAATTTAACTGCTCTGTCATGGTTACCTTAGATATTTTTAATGACAAATGGAAACTATATATTATTTGGTATTTACTTGAGGGTGAAAAAAGATTTAAAGAGTTAAGCGAAAATATTTCAGAGATAACTCAAAAAACACTCACTGTAAAACTCAAAGAACTAGAAAGCAAGAACATTATACATAGAGAAGTTTTTGCTGTAGTCCCACCAAAGGTAGTCTACTCACTCACTCCAATAGGAGAAAAACTAAGACCAGTTTTAGAGAGTATGTTCAACTGGGGTATAGAGTATGTACAAGAGCATGGAACTATTACTCCTGAAAATGCTTGCAAAGTAGATCTCTTTAATAAATAGGAGAGAACTTTAAAACTTGGATCTACTTAGTAAAATAGCAAAAGGTATTTGAACTATGTATGCAAACATAATTGGGAGAAGCATTGAAATGCCAAAGGTTGATGTTGTAAATGTAGAAATAAGCAGTGCTAAGGTTACATACCTTGTTATACTATGCCAAAAAGCCGCTCTCTCTTGTGGGTTTTCTAGATTATAAAGTAATTTTGATAGAACAAGAATTAAAACATAGAATGTGACAACAGCTATAATAGAAATATAAAATAGTTCTATCTCAAAATCGTAAAGATCAAAAAGTAACTGAGAATTTTGAAGCCCAAAAAGGTAAAAAATAATACTAAAGAGACTAAATTTACTTATATAGCTCTGTTGCTTTTCTATAAACTCTTGAAGCGGTTTAATAAATAGAATAACTCTACTTAAAATAAATGGAACAATTATGAGTAATATTATTACCATTTTTGCAAAGTTACTTACATTTACTTCATTTGAATAAACTTTACCAAAATACTCTGCACTGTACATTCCAAAGTTGTGTAACATTAGTAGAGAAAGAGAGACAAAAATAAGGTTAATAAAGAGAAGGACAAAGCCTAAAGAGGTATCTGCACCTGATTTTTTAATCCAGAACATAACCATACCACCACCGCTTAAAACAGAGAGTAAAAAGAGTCCTGCAGCTACACCGAAATCATCTGTTAAAAGACCGATTCCAATCGCAATGAGAGGTATGAATATATAATTTACTAATATACCTTTAAACATTAGCATCTTATACTCAAAAATAAGTAAGATGTCTGAAAATTTTACTTTGAAAAGGGTTGGCATAATCATAGTTATTCCAGCGAATAGACAGATATTTGAGCTGAATACAAAACCTTCGTAGTTGTATCCATAGCTAAGACCTAAAATAGCTCCTAGTAAAACAAGTACTAACTGCATGTCAACTCCTTTTTGTAAAACTACTTATGTAAGGATAACTCTTTTTTAAGATACTCACCAGTAAAAGAACCTGTCTTTTCATGATTTGCTGCTAAATCTTCAGGAGAACCCTCAGCGATGATAAGTCCACCACCTGAACCACCCTCTGGCCCCATATCTATAACCCAGTCTGCATTTTTAATCATGTCAAGGTTATGCTCGATAATAAGCATTGAATTACCCAACTCTACAAACTTATGTAAAACATTAGTAAGTCTATCAACATCAGCAAAGTGTAGTCCTGTAGTTGGTTCGTCTAAGATATAAAGTGTTTTACCTGTATCTTTACGGCTTAACTCTTTAGAGAGTTTAATACGTTGTGCTTCACCACCGGAGAGTGTCACCGCATTTTGACCGAGAGATATATACCCAAGACCAACATCAACAAGTGTTTTCATCTTCAAGTTTATCTTTGGAATAGGAGCAAAAAACTCATAAGCTTCATCAACACTCATAGCTAATACATCTGAAATAGTTTTACCCTTATAAGAGACCTCTAAAGTCTGCTGGTTATAACGAGTTCCATAACAAGTGTCACATTTAACCATGATGTCTGGTAGGAAGTGCATCTCAATTTTTATCTCACCCTCACCCTGACACTTCTCACATCTACCGCCCTTCACATTAAAACTAAAACGCGATGTAGTGTAACCACGGATTTGTGATTCTTTTGTTTGAGAGAAAAGATTACGAATCTCATCCATCACACCAGTATATGTTGCAGGGTTTGAACGCGGTGTTCTACCAATAGGACTTTGATCTAGATAAATCACTTTATCTACATGCTCTAATCCCGTTATTTCAACACCAGCTACCTTGTTGACTTTTCTTGCATGGTTTAAAAGCTCACGTGCTGTTGGTAGTAGTGTTTGAAGCATCAAAGAACTCTTACCACTACCACTTACACCTGTTATACAAACGAAGTTGTTGAGTGGAATTTTAGCACTTAACTTATTTATGTTATTTAATGTAACATTTTTAATCTCTATATACTTATCTTGCTTACGTCTGTAAAAGTACTCTATTTGACGGCGTCCATAAAGATAATCAGCAGTTAGAGTTTTAGCCTTTTTAAGCTTATCTAATGTTCCACTAAAAACAACATTTCCACCGAACTTACCAGCACCCTCACCAATATCGATGATAAAATCGGCATTTTCTATCGTCTCTTTATCGTGCTCAACAACTATAACACTGTTGCCTTTTTCTTGCAGTGAACGCAGAGTACGTATAAGCTTAAGAGTATCGCGTTCATGAAGTCCAATACTTGGTTCATCAAGAACATATAAAACACCAGTAAGCCCAGAACCAATCTGTGAAGCTATACGGATACGTTGAGCCTCACCACCACTAATACTTCTCGCGTCACGTCCTAAGGTAATGTACCCAAGTCCAACATCAAACAAGAAGTATAAACGCTCTCTAATCTCATTTAAAATAGGCTGTGCGATTTGAGCATCTTGGTCATTAAAATGAGAAAAATTCTTCTCGTCTGCAAACCACTCATAAGTTTTAGCTATTGGCATTTTGAGTAGGTCTGATATACCTTTTTCACCTACTCTTACTGCTAACGACTCGCGTTTAAGACGATTTGATTCACAGATACTACAAATTTTTTCACTCATGTAGTCTGCTAATTCTTTCTCATCTTTAAACATATCATATGCAATACGAATAATTCCAGGGAAAAGGCGCTTTACTGTATGATTTTTCCAAAGAAATTCCACTTCTTCTATATTTCCATGAAGTATTGCTTTTTTCTGATGTTCTTCAAGTTCTGAATATGGAACTGTTATATCTATTTTATTATGAGCACAAAAGCCCTTTAAAAATGTAAAGTAATAGCCCTTATTAAAACCATATACTATTTTAACAGCACCTTTATCTATACATAAATCACTATCTATAATTTTATCTTGATCAAGTGCATAACGCAGTCCTAAACCATCACACTCTGGACAGGCACCCTTTGGTGAGTTAAAAGAGAATGAAAGTGGTTCAAGAGGGTCAAAACTTATTTTACAATCAAAACAAGCATTGTGTTCAGAGTAATGAATACTCTGCTGTTTTATACCTAACTCTTCATGGTTAAGTATATCGATTTCAAGTTCACCATAAGACTCTTTAAGAGCTTTTTCAACATCTGCAGCAATTCTTTCTTTATTTTCTGGCTTGACTACAACTCTATCTACAACTACTTTGATAGTATGCTTTTTAGTTTTGGAGAGTTCTATCTCATCATCTAAACGCACCATTACACCATCTATCATCGCACGAACATAGCCTTTATGCACAAGTGACTCAAGCATATCTGTGTATGAACCTTTTTTCTCACGAACGAGTGGAGCTAAAAGAACAAGTTTGGCACCCTCTGGTAGTTTTGCA
>CAZPRE010000097.1:0-7417 GCA_964588875.1 uncultured Sulfurimonas sp.
AAAACCAATCATTGCAACTTTTTTGCTTCTGATTAATTCTAAACTAGTGTCTTTGTCATAATAAACATTTAATGCCATTGTATATCCTTGGGTAGTAAAGCTTAAGTTTTTGCTTAAGTCTTTTAAAAATTTGTGGCATTATACTTAAATAAAGCAAAAACTTTTATAATGTCATTCATAAAAAGGAAATTTCATGAAAAAATTTAATCTATTTAAAGAGATAATCATAGTTGATAAGTCTGTTTTACTTCAAGCTCTCAACTCATCAAAAACTTTTGGTATCACAATTTCGGGAGAAATTAAATATGAACCATTTGCAGATAAAGATATTTTTATTTATCAAGGTAAACATACTCCAGCGCCAACAAGTGCATTATCACCAGCTGCTATACCTTCTTTAGAGAGTATGTTAGGAAAGAATTATCAACTTGTGATAGATGATGAGAGAGTTTTAGTAAAAGCTTTTTCTAACTGGCAAGCATTAATTGGGGTAAATACTCCAAGAGCATCATATGATGATACAACAGGAGATGGTGTTGCAGAGTTTTCAAATAAGAAACTTGAAAATATCGGTTGGCATGCTACTGAGTTTAATGTAAAGTATAGAGAATTAGTTGAGCTTATAGAAGAAAAATGTGAAGGTATAATTCTTTGTATAGAACAAGAAGAGCCATATCAGTTTAGCGGTCTTGGTTTTATTACCAATGATGATGCTACAGAAAAAATCATGTATGAGTATTGTCAAAAATTTGTAAAAGATAAATTAGAAAATGATGATGATTTTGATAAAGATGACCTAAATGACGATCAAGAAGAAGCTCTAGAGTTCTTCAATCTATAAAACTCTACTTTATATTTTTAATACTGCGAAGATATCTTTCTAAGATTATTTTTGCAGAGATTGAGTCTACTCGTCCATCACGTATCTGTTTTATCTCACCCCTCATAAGGGCTTCTGCCTCTTTTGAACTTCCCGCTTCATCTTGATAAAAAACTTCACCATCAAAATCAACAAGGTTCATAAAATGAGCAATACGGCGTTTCATTTCCTCTTCAGAACTTCCACCAAGAGGGATTCCAACTACCACCGTGTTTACTTCCCACTCATCTATGATTTTTTTTACTTCTGAGGAAGCTTGATTACGATTTTTTCTTATTACAGCCGGTAGTGGTGTTACTATGTCTTTATGAGCAGAGTATGCAAGACCGATACGTTTAAGACCTAAGTCAATTGCTATGTATTTCATTTTATGTTATTTTCCTAAACAAAAAGAGCCAAACATCTTGTCTAACATCTCATCATTTTCAAATACTCTTGTAATACTTGCCATCTCTTTTACAGCCTCGTTAAGGTGAAAAGAGAATATTTCAAGCTCTTGGTCTTCTAAAGGAATAAAAGCTTCTTCAATATTATCTAAGGTTGCTTCTACTGCTGATATCTGGCGTTGAGATATTAACATAGCCTCATCAGAAGAGTTGCTTACATCCATAATATCTTCTAGCTTAGAAATAAGAGGAGTAACATCATCTTTAGAGTTTAGCTCTAAATTAAAATCAAGATGTCCTAAAGAGAACTTTTGCTCTAAATCTATTTTATTTTTGACAACTATAATATTTTTACTTGCCTTGTACTTCTCTATAAGTCGAGCTATTTCCATATCCTCATCATCACTCTCTCTTGAGCTATCAAACAAAGCTACAACAATATCACTCTGCTCTATTGCCTCAAGAGATCGTTGGATTCCTATACGCTCTATCTCATCACTTGCTTCACGAATACCAGCAGTGTCAACTATACGAATAAGATGTGTACCTATCTTAACCTGCTCTTCAATCGTATCACGAGTTGTCCCAGCGATCTCACTTACAATCGCTCGATTAAAGTTTAAAAGTGAGTTTAAAAGTGAACTTTTTCCAACATTTGGTTTTCCAATTATTGCTACACGAAAACCTTGCATAAGACCTTCACGAGATTTTGAAGCCTGTAGAGTTTTACAGAGAAGAGTTTTAAGTTCATCTAATTTTGCTTGAATCTGTTGTACTAAATCTTCAGGTAAATCTTCTTCTGCATAATCTATAGTAACTTCAGAGTATGCCAGTATATGAATAATCTCATCACGAACAGACTCTATAAACTCTCTTAAAGAGCCTTTCATCTGCTGTGCAAGTATCTTAGCGGCATCTTCACTTTTTGCCTCTATGAGTTGTGCTATGGCTTCTGCTTCACTTAAATCTATACGACCATTAAAAAATGCACGTTTTGAAAACTCACCAGCAGTTGCTAATCTTGCTCCCGCGTTTAATGTAGCCTTTAAGATACTCTGAGCAACTATAAAACCACCATGACACTGAATTTCTACAACGCTCTCAGCTGTAAAAGAGTGAGGTGCCTCAAAGTAGATAACAATCGCTTCATCAATAAGCTCATTCTTTGCATCATAAATATTTGTTAGTGTGGCATATCTGGGAGAAAAGTTTTCTTTTTTTGAAAGTTTTTTGAGTATATCAAATGCCAAATCACCGCTTAGGCGGATGATGGCGATTGAACCTATACCATTTGCAGTTGCAATGGCTGCAATTGTATCAACGCTCATTAGTTGCTGTGATAATCATTCACGATAATATATTTTAATCCATCACGAGTTGAACGGATTACTACATATTTATCTGGATATTTGTCTCTTAACTCTTTGAGAGCAATTTGAACTAAAACACCATCTAAAATCTTAGTTTGAGCACGACCATCTTTTTCAAGATTTTCACAAACACCTACTAAATATCTTGAAACTGATTCTTCTTGGTTCTTTAAAAATTCTGCTATTTCTAAACGCAACTGAACATCATACTTTGTGTTAATCCAGTTAAATATCATGTACGAAAGAGCCTTATATCTATAACCCTCTTTTCCAATCAATAATGCTGCATCTTCACCTTTAAACTCAACTAAAAGAGTATTTTCGTCATATACACTTACTTCAATTTTCTCTATTTTAAAACAAGTTAAATCGAAAAGAGTATTTATTTCACCTTGAATACTCAGAGCTATCTGAGCTATATTAAGAGCACTCTCTTCAGTATTGTCAAACTCATCATCATAATCAGCGGTAAAGGCAAGCCCACTTGCTAAATCATCATCTTCATCATCTTGATCACTCACAAAAGATGCAGGCATAATAGTATCATTAAGCACAGTGTGAGAACGTTCTACCTTCTTTTTCTCTTTGGCTTTTTTTTCTCTTTTTTTAGGAGTTTTTGGCTTACTCTCTTGTTCTTTTTGAACCTGAGGTTTTTTCTGTACTAAAGGAGTTATCACTTCTTCTTTTACAGGGACCTCTATTTTTTTTACAGAACTCTCAACAGAAGTTTTAACTGTTGAAATAACAGCTACAATAATTGCTGTTTTTTTGAATAGTCCAAGAAAACCTTTCGATGGGTTTTGGACGACTTCGATTTCTAATTCGGTAACCGAACAACTTAAGCTAGAAGCAGCATCTTGATATGCTTCCTCTAAAGTTGCCGCCTCAATCTTAATCATCTTTTTTCTCTTCATGCTTAGCAATAGCTATTTCTGCATCTTTTTTGTTTTTAAATTGTGCATTTACAATAAACTGTTGTCCAATTGAGAAAAGGTTATTTACAAACCAGTAAAGTACTAGACCTGAAGGGAATGTAATAAAGAAAAATGTAAAAATAATTGGTAAAAATTTAAATACTTTTTCTTGCATTGGATCAGTAAAGTTATTTGGAGTAAGTTTTTGTTGGTAATACATTGAAGCACCCATTAAAATCGGTAACACATAGTAACTGTCCATACGAGAAAGGTCAGTTATCCATAGAGCCCATGGAGCACCTTGAAGTTCAACCGCGTTTAAAAGTACACGATAGATTGCAAAGAAAACTGGAATCTGCAAAATCATAGGTAAACAACCACCGAGGGGGTTAGCACCATGCTTTTTATACATATCCATAACAGCCGCGTTCATACGTTGTGGATCGCCTTTGTATTTTGCTTGAACCTCTTTAATCTTTGGAGATATCTGCTTAATCTTTTGCATAGACACCATACCCTTGTATGTTAAAGGGTAAAGAATCATTCTAATAATAAGAGTTAAGGCAATAATAGACCAACCCCAGTTACCAAAAATACCATGTAACCATGAAAGAAGTTGAAATAGTGGCTTAGAAGCGAATGTAAACCATCCGTATTCAATTGCATTTGTTAAAACAGGATCGATAGTGTCAAGAACTTTATACTCTTTTTGTCCTACATAACCATTAAATTTCATTGTTTGTAGTGCATCAAAATATACAACAGGATTACTATCACGGTCGCGTTCAACTACAATATTTGTATCTTTTGAAAAACCATACATAATAGAAGCGGCATACTGATCAAATGCAGAAATAAGTGCAACATCAGAGAATGACTTTCTGCCCTCAGCATCACCATCATCTATGATTGTAGCTATCTCATCGTTACTGAAGATCATAGCCCCGGCAGCTGTCATCATCTGCTCTGTTACCTGTGGACGTTGCCCTAGGTAAATAAAGTATCTCTTATCTTGGGAAACAGATACTGTAGCATCATAATGTCCATCAGGATAGAAGGTAAGCTCTTTCGTAAGAGTTAAGCTTGAAAGTTTTTGAGTTAATACTAATTTTTGAGGTTCATCTATAAGAATTAGCTCGCTAGCACTTGCAGTATATACAACTGATGTAGCTTCTTTGTTTAAGTTCTCATCTAAAAATCTTATAAAAAGTGGCTTTGTTCCAAAAGTTGGAATTAACTGTGAATGTTGACCCTCTTTGTTATTAAACTTTTCTTGTAAAAGTTCTTTTGAAGAGATACGACCAAGCGTATCTATCTTCATTATAAAGTCTTTATTTTTAATTGTAACAATGTTACTTGAAGAACTTGCTGCTATTTGATCTTCTTGGGAGATCATATGACCAGCTTCATTTTCAACTGCTGAGGATTGAGTCTGTTCTATATTTTGAGTCTTATCTTGTAACTCTACTTTATTGCTTTTTGCCTCAGCTTCTACTGGTGGCTCTGGTGGAAAAATCGTAGTATACCCTACGAAAAAAACTACTGAAAGCAGCACTGCTACTATTAATCTTTGGTTTGGCGTCATTTTGTCTAACACAAATTACCCTTTGTATGAAAAATTTTTTATGATGTAATAACGGTTTTTTTTATTTGGTACCAGCCGATATTTTATAGATTCTACACCCAGTTTTGTGGGCTTTGTAGTGAGTTTATCAAGTAGCGGATACTCAATGCCCCCATCAAATAATTGATTACAACGTAGTATTCTAGTTAAAGAGTGGTAAAAAGCACTTGAAATTGAATTATTTTCAAAATTTAAACGTGCAAATTCACTACAAGAGGGGTAATATCTACAAGAGCCAAAACCTATAAGTGTAAAAAACCTCTGATATAACCACAGTAATTTTAATAAAAATATTTTTATCATCTATGTATATGCTTTAGATTTTTTTAATATTTTTACAAAATCATTTGATAGGTTTTCATGAGAGATATCTATAATAGATTGTTTAGCAACAAATATATATGTACCGTCTTTAAGAGAATTAGAATGTTGAAGGAAAAGTGCTCGAAGTCTACGCTTAGCACGATTACGTTTTACTGCATTACCAACTTTCTTGGTAGCTGTAAATCCAATCTTTTGGATTGAATTTTGAGGAAGAAAAAAAAGTACAACACTACTTGAATGTTGGTTTTTCCCTTTCTTGTAAATATACTGAAACTCCTTATGAAGTTTCAGTGTATTAAAACCGCCTAAACTGTCAATTTTTTACGACCTTTAGCACGACGACGATTAAGTATGTTTCGACCATTTTTAGTAGCCATACGAGCTCTAAAACCATGAGTTCTTTTTCTAGGTGTATTATGGGGTTGGTATGTTCTTTTCACGACATATCCTTATATAAAATTAAGTCCGAAATAATACATAATATTTACTTAAAGTGGGGTTAAGGTTGTGATTCTCTCTTCAATTCTTTTCTCTTAATATAAATGTAACTTATAAAATTGGACTTCATTAAGAAACTAGAACCTCTATCTCCCCATCTTTGAAATTAAAGACAACCTTACTTCCCTCAACGATAGAACCATCTAAAATAAGATCAGCAAGTCTATCTTCAACGATTTCGTACAGAGCACGTTTGAGTGGTCTAGCACCATAAACAGGGTCAAATCCAGCTTCAGCTATATATGCCTTAGCTTCATCGCTTAAAACAAGGCTAATATCGCGTTGTTCTACTTTTTTAGCGATATCTTTAAAGAATATATCTACTATATCCACAATCTGCTCTTTTCCAAGTGCATTAAATATGACGATATCGTCTAAACGGTTTAAAAACTCTGGCTTAAACGAGAGTTTCAACTCATTCATAACAAGTGCATCTAACTCTTCAGACTTAGGCGTATTAATAATCTTATCACTTGCTATATTTGATGTTAAGATAATTATAGTGTTTGTAAAATCAACTGTCACACCCTTGTTGTCAGTTAAACGCCCATCATCTAAAACTTGCAGTAGCATATTAAAAACGTCTGGATGTGCTTTTTCAACCTCATCAAAAAGGATAACACTATATGGTTTTCGCCTAACTGCTTCAGTGAGTTGTCCACCCTCTTCATAGCCTACATACCCAGGTGCAGCACCTACTAAACGCGATACAGAGTGTTTTTCCATATACTCACTCATATCTATTCTTATCATCGATTCTTCGCTATCAAAAAGAAACTTTGCAAGTGTTTTAGCTGTCTGTGTTTTACCAACTCCTGTTGGTCCTAAGAATAGAAAGCTACCTATAGGTGAGTTAGTGTCAGATAGTCCTGCTTTATTACGTTTAATAGCACGAGCAACTGCATGAGTCGCTTTTTCTTGACCAATTACATCTTTGTTTAACTCTGCTTCTACATTTAAAATTTTATCTTTCTCTTGTGCAAGCATTTTATTTACCGGAATCTTTGTCCATCTTGAGATTATAGAAGCTATCGCGTCTTCGTCAACACTATTTTTAAGAAGGGTACCTTCACTCTGTAACTTATCCCATGATTCATTTATGCTTTTTTCTTCTTCAATCAGTTTTGGAATCTCTCCATACTCTATCTCAGCGGCACGGTTAAAATCAGATGTAGATTTTGCGAGTTCTGCTTCACGGCGCGAAGACTCTATCTCATTTTTTATAGTTGAAATTTTTTCAAATACTTCTTTCTCAGTTGCAAACTGTGTTTCTAAAGATTGTACTCTTTCTCCAACATCTGCTAACTCTTTTTCTATCTCCCCAAGACGTTTTGTATTTGCAGGTGTATCTTCCATTTTAAGAGCTTCTCTCTCAACATGAAGTTCAGAAGAGATTCGTTTAGCTGCACTAAGTACATTTG
>CAZPRE010000098.1:0-7313 GCA_964588875.1 uncultured Sulfurimonas sp.
TGAAATTGAGAGATCATGTTATAGAATTTTATAGCCCACTCATGTTTGTCATCTTCGCGTTGTGCTAAGAACATAGATATAGCCATAAACATATGCTGAGGAAGTTCTATAGGGTTAGAATCTCTATCTTTGATAAGATATCTATCAAAAAGTGTTTTAACACCTAGATAGTTAAAGAGCATATCGCGTTCAGGTACGATATGTTTCTCTAATCTTTGGAGATCATACATATCTCCAAGACCCATAAGTAGTCTTCCATTTTTCTCACCGCGTTGGAAATACTTTTCTAGTGTGGAGTAACCTGTATAACCATTTACTTGATGGTATAGGTTAAACATAAACAATCGTGAAGCTACAAAAGTCCAGTTAGGTGCATCGATGTCTATCTTATCAACTGCTGTTTTGATTAGAGTCTTTTGTATTTCTGAAGATGTTATACCATCGCGAAATAAAATTTGTGCATCAACTTCTAACTCACTCTGTGATACGTTAGTTAAACCCTTAACCGCTGCAGATGTGTATTTTTGAATCTTACTAATGTCTAATGGTTCTGTTCTACCATTTCGTTTTACTATTGTAATCATTAATTGTTTCCTATATAGAGAAATATTCTGTAATTTCTTATATAATTATTTAGCTATAGAGCATAAATAATTACATAAAAAATAATGTAAAAGCAAATTGATTCTATCGAAAGTATAGTTTAAAAAAGTTTAAATGAAAAGAAATAGTTGCTTAAATTTTAATAGATTTTTATCTATTAAGAAAGATATAATTTTTGTTAATACTTAGCATAACCATAATGGCTATACTAAGGTTTTTGTGATGTTATTTAAAAACGCGTTTGAAGATGTTGTCTACATTTTTAGTGTAATAATCATAGTTAAAACACTCACGAATTTGCTCTTCGCTTAACGATTTTCTTAACTCATCATCAGCTAATAAGTGATTAAGATATAGTGACTCACCATTCTCATTTGTACTAGACTTACCTTGTTGAATCTCTTCCCATACTTTCATTGCATTTCTTTGAACGATACGATAAGCATCTTCGCGGCTTACACCTTGAAGTGGAAGTTCAAGTAAAACACGTTGAGAGAAAACAAGTCCGCCAGTTAGGTTTAGGTTTTTCATCATGTTCTGGGGGTAAACAGTCAGCTTAGAAATAACACTATTCATGCGATGAAGCATAAAGTCAGTTGTTATGAATGCATCTGGTAACCAAAAACGCTCAGTAGAAGAGTGAGAGATATCACGCTCGTGCCATAACGCCACATTCTCCATAGCGGGCATAGCATATGAACGAATCATACGAGCAAGACCAGTTATGTTCTCTGTTAGGATAGGGTTACGTTTGTGAGGCATAGCTGAGCTTCCCTTTTGACCTTTTGCAAAATACTCTTCAGCCTCGTATACTTCCGTACGTTGAAGGTGTCTTACTTGTACTGCAAACTTCTCTATTGATGATGCCATGCTTGCTAGGGCAGTTGCAAGTCTCGCATATCTGTCACGATGTACTACTTGGTTTGAACACGGTTCAGCCTTTAGTCCTAGTTCTGCCATCGCATACTCTTCTAACTCTAATGGAGCATGAGCAAAGTTACCCATAGCACCAGAGATTTGACCAACACATATTACATCCATAGTCTGCTCTAAGTTTAGTAAGTGACGAGCCATCTCGTCATACCAAACAGCTAATGTCAAACCAAATGTAATTGGCTCCCCGTGAATACCGTGTGAACGTCCAACCATTAAAGTAAGTTTATGTTCCTCTGCTCTTGTCTTGATAGAAGCCATAAGCATTTTTACATCGGCTATGATGATTTCTAGGGAAGCTTTCATCTGAAGAGCTACACCAGTATCAACTGCATCTGAAGATGTCATACCATAGTGAAACCATCTAGACTCTTCACCAAGAGATTCACTAACACTTGTATTAAACGCTATTAAATCATGTTTAGTAATAGCTTCAATCTCTTCAATTCGCTCAACTGAGAATGTTGCATTTTTAACAATCTTATCTGCATCTTCTTGAGGAATTTTTCCAAGTTTTGCCCAAGCTTTAACTGCTGCTTTTTCAACTTCTAACCATGCTGCATATCTTGCATGTTGTGTCCATTTTTCTGTCATCTCTGGTCTTGAATATCTCTCTACCATTTCTATTCCTTCTAGTTTATCTCTTATAAATTTACGCTAAAATTCGATTTAATTAAAGTTTGATATTTTACAACAAGTATCATAATAGAGGAATTAAGTTTGCCATTCGTAAAAAATAAATTATTTGTCCAAAAAAAGCAGAGAGCAGTTTTGTTTTTAGTGAATGAACTTGGATATTCACAGAGAGAAGCACAAAGATTTATATCTAAGGGTAGAGTTTTAGTTGATGGTGAACCAATGGTTCGTACTGCTGGAGAAATAGAAGGTGAGATAGAGTTTATTCACTTTAAACCAATTACAAAAGGCTTAGTTCCAAATGCAGTTCATGCAGAGTTTGTTCTTTTTGATAAGCCTAGTGGAGTTCTCGTTCATCCTCAAACAAAGCGAACACCCTACTCTCTTATAGATGAATTGAAGTATCAGTTTGGTCGTGATGCAAATATTGCACATAGAATAGATCAAGAGACAAGCGGACTTGTTTTGTGTGCTAGAAACAAAGAGAGTGAACGTGAGATTAAGATGATGTTCCAAGAGCGAGAAATGAAAAAGAAATATCTTGCCA
This sequence comes from uncultured Sulfurimonas sp., assembly GCA_964588875.1. GTDB lineage: Bacteria > Campylobacterota > Campylobacteria > Campylobacterales > Sulfurimonadaceae > Sulfurimonas. The sequence goes on from CAZPRE010000098.1 coordinate 2,720, forward strand.
TGGTTCATGGTGAGTTTAAAAATTCTATGATAGTTGAAGTTCCACTTCTTCGTGCTCAAGATCAAAATAGTGCAATGGTAAGAATGGTAGTAAAAGTTCATGAAACTGGAAAAGCATCTAAGACTGATTTTAAACCATTAAAATATTTTCCAGAGAGAAACATGACATTAATAGAATGTTCACCACATACTGGAAGACAACATCAAATACGTGTTCATTTGTTTCACGTGAAACATCCGATAGTTGGAGATCCAATTTATGGAGAGAGCGAAGATAACCTAGTTAAGTTTTTAGATAAGGTATTGAGCGGTGAAGATAGAATTAAAAATGGAGGAGCAAGTAGACTTCTTCTTCATGCGAGTGAATTGGAATTTGAACTTTATGGTAATAGGTATCACTTTAAAAGTGAGATTGATTTTGAGAAAGTTTGTTTCCAAAGCATGAATGTTTCACGTGAAACATAATATTAGTATTATCTCTGTGCATTTAACAAAGGAATGTGAATAACTTTTCAGATAAAGTTTCAAAGATGTGATAAAGATAACTAAATCTAATATAATAGCGAGTAAACCCCTATATATAGGGGTTTAAGCTACATAGAAGTATTTGTATTCAGAATAGATTTATATAAATGTTTTCTTAAAAAAATAAAGAATTTAGCAATTTGCCTATTATAGGGCTTTGTGTTATTCACACATTAGAACAATGTGTGAATAATACACATTTTATATAATTTATACAATTCTTTTTAAAATTATACGCTCAAGGGGCACCCCGTAATTTTTTTAAGAAATTTGTGAAAGGTTATGTGGATTATTTTTTTATAAGAAAACTAAGGTATTATTACATTTATAAACGACCTCCCTGGTGTGTTGGTCGTTTTACTTTCAGGCGAAGCTAATCGCCATAGACTTTAAACTCCGTTATATCTTTTCATAATTTTCTTAACACGACTTCTAAGTTTTCTAAGGGACTCTGTACTATCTGGACCATCAGCTGTAAGATTGTCAAAATCGTCACCTAATTCTGCTTTTGCCATCCAGCCTATTTTTGTTTGATATTTTATACCAACAAATCTTACATCACCAAAGTGACCTCTACATAGTTTATAGATCTCTATGATTCTATCTGAGTCAGTTTTTTCTGCCATAATATTCTCCGTTTAAATAGATTCATTAGTATATCACAGAATTATGGTGAAGTGATTATAAGAAGATTAATTTATAGACAAATTTTTGTAGATTGAAGTATGGTAATAGTATAGAGGAAAAGGTTGATGATAACTAAAAGTTAGTCATCACTTGTTGCTGCTTTAAAAAAACCTACTAAACCAACAACAAAAACTGCTGTGACGAAAATTAATTGAAATATTTCTAATCCGCTCATTATAGTTCACCTTCAATTTTTTCTTTAAGTTGACCACAAGCAGCACTAATATCAATACCTTTAGAGTCACGTATAGTACAGAGTAAACCATGCTGTATTAAATACTCTTGAAATGAAACCATATCAGCACGAGATGGTCTTTCGTATGGTGTTCCAGGATAAGGATTAAAGAAAATAAGGTTTACCTTGGCTTTTATGTCTGCTAGTAGCTTCACAAGCTTCTTAGCAGAGCCTAAGTCATCATTCTTACCCTTTATCACGAGATACTCAAACATAACACGTTTACGAGTATCTATAGGGAAGCGTTTAACGGCCTCTATGATCGAGTTAATGTTATGAGCCTTATTCATAGGTATAAGCTCCGTTCTAAGCTTATCATCAACTGCATGGAGTGATATAGCGATATGAACACCCAAATCCATCTCTCCAAGCTTATCAATCTTAGTACTTAAACCACTTGTCGAGACAGTTTGGCGTTTACCACCAATACATAGACCCTCGTCTTCTTTAAATATTCGTATAGCTTGAGCTAGATTATCAAGGTTATCAAGTGGTTCGCCCATTCCCATATAAACTATATTTATCTTACGATTGCGCTTATGGTCGTTATCGCGTTTAAGAGTAACAACTTGAGCTACTATCTCTCCCGCAGTTAAATCTCTTGTAAAACCACCTTTAGCAGTTAGGCAAAAAGTACACCCTACTTTACACCCTACTTGTGTTGAAACGCAGATGGTATATTTTGCTTCTTGGATAACTTCACCACTCTCATCAAACTGAGTCTCTTTCATCTTAAGCCAAACAGCTTCCATAGTTTTACCATCTTGCATTTGTAAAAGATATTTTATCGTTCCATCAGTTGATTCTTCTTTATTTACAATTGTAAGTGGATTTACTATGAACTTTTGGGCAAGTTCTTCTTTAAGAGATTTTGGAATATTTTTCATATCATCAAAATTTTGAGCATAATGATGATAAAGCCATCCGAAAATTTGTTTAACTCTAAACGCGGGCTTTATTTGGGCCATTAGTTCTTTTTGTGTGTAGTCGTATAGGGATGGTTTTATTTCACTCATTTTGCAGTCAGCTCCTTGATGCGTTTCTTTACATGTTTGTCTAGCAGTTCTTTAGCTTTATCATGATTTTTTAAAAAGTCTTCATGAGCATTTATGTTAGTGTAGTTAGTGATACAAAAAACGCCACCAGCTGGAATATTAAATTCCTCTGCAATCTTTAAAACGGCAAAAAATTCCATATTTTCAATGCCAACACCGAACTTTAGGAAGTTTTTAGCAAGTTCTTCATTTGTAGATATATAGTTTGAAGAGTTAACAACTATGTCTTTTACGTTAGTTGTGTTAGTGCTTACTACATTATCAAGAGGTGTATAAGCATCATTACTTAAAAAAGAGAGCTCTATATTCGCAGCTGTTTTTGACTCTATAATATCAAATATTTTTGCATCGCCATAACTTCCAGCACTTCCAACAAAGAGTAGAAACTCCGGTTTGTCAAAGAGACAAAGACGCGTGAGATTCATAGCTGTTTCAATAAGCCCTACCCCAGTTGGTTGAGCAAAATTAAAAGTTTCGTTATTTCCAGCACAAATTACCATTATAGGCGCACCGGAATATTTTGCTCATGAAGATAGCGTTTTAAGTCCATAATATCAATCTCTTTATAGTGAAAGATACTTGCAGCAAGTGCTGCATCAGCACCACAATCAAAAGCATCTTTAATATGTTTCATAGTCCCTGCTCCACCACTTGCAATAACTGGAACATTTACGGCACGACTTATCTGCTGTGTTATGTTAAGCTCAAAGCCTGCTTTTGTGCCATCAGCATCCATAGAAGTAAGAAGAATCTCACCACTACCGCGTTTAACTACTTCTTTGGCCCACTCTACAGCATCAAGACCAGTATCAACGCGACCACCATTTAAAAAGACATGGTAAGTTCCCTTGTCGGTTTTTTTAACATCTATAGCAGTTACAATACACTGAGAACCAAAACGCTTAGCTCCCTCATCTATAAGTTCTGGGCGTTTAATCGCGGCAGAATTAACACTTACTTTATCGCAGCCAACATTTAAAAGTTTATAAATATCATCAAGTTTGCGAATTCCTCCACCAACAGTTAAGGGTATAAAAATCTCACGAGCAACTTGTGCTACGATATCTACAATAGTATCACGGTTGTCTGATGAAGCAGTAATATCTAAAAATGTAAGCTCATCAGCACCCTCTTCGTTGTAACGACGGGCTACTTCAACAGGGTCTCCTGCATCTTTAAGACCAACGAAGTTAACACCTTTAACAACACGCCCATCTTTAACATCAAGACAAGGGATAATTCTTTTTGCGAAATAATTCATTGTGTGAAAGTACCTTTAGTAATATATTTGAATTATACTACTTTAGGCTTATGAAAAGGTTTAGCTAATTAAATGTTTTGAGGGTTGGCCAAAATGGTAGCCCTGAAATTCATCTATGTTTAAATCTATACAGATGTCTAGTACTTCTTGGGAGTGTACAAACTCTGCAATAACAGTAATATTTAGCTTATGAGCAAAGGTAACTATAGTATCAACTATATTATAAGATTTCTCATCTTGGTCTATATTTTTTATTAAAGAACCATCAATTTTTAGGTAGTCAGGCTCTAAGTCTAAAAGGTATGAAAAGTTTGAGTAACCAGTACCAAAATCATCTATAGCTATCTTGCATCCATAAGATTTAATAGTAGATATGAACTCTTTGAGACCCTTTATATCATGTAGGTCTTCACTCTCTACAAGTTCAAAAACAACTTTTTGACTCTGTTTGAAATTTATTAGTTGATTAATAATAAATTCTTTAGTCTTATTATTGAGTAAATCATCTGCACAGATATTTACGGAGATCATAGCCTCCTCATCCTCAAATTCGTTAAATGCCTGAAAAATCATCGTTCGAGTAATATATTGATAATATTTACTTTTCTTTGCAATATCTAAGAAAAAGTAGGGAGAGATAATCTCACCATTATCTTCCATTCTAACTAGGGCTTCATATTTTAATACATGCCCATTCTTATCAACTATTGGTTGGTAATATGCTTTAAAGCCGTAGTTATTTACAGCATTTTTAATTTTTGTAATTGTTAAAATGTTGTTCTTTTGGGAGTTGCTAAGCTCTTTTCCTTCATTAAAAATAGAGTAGTTTAGA
>CAZPRE010000099.1:0-7208 GCA_964588875.1 uncultured Sulfurimonas sp.
CATTTGTAATGGAAATGCCAAAGTATAGACTTCCATCTGCTAAACTTATTTGGCACACGGTACTTACTAAAACGATGATGTATCTTAAAAAAGCGGGTACATTTATTGCAGCGGCTTCAATGCTAGTATGGTTTTTAAGTAACTACCCTCATAACTTAATTTTAGAAGAAGAGTATGGTTCTAAGATTGAAAAATCAATGAGCGAAAAAGAACAAACAAGGTTTGCAAATCAACTTGCAGAGGCTCTTTTAGAACAGAGTTATTTAGGTCGTATTGGTAAGTTCTCAGAACCAATTTTTGCTCCACTAGGCTTTGACTGGAAAATGAGTGTAGCGTTGCAAACTGGTCTTGCGGCAAAAGAGGTAGTTGTATCTACTTTGGGTGTTTTATATGCACTAGGAGATAATGTAGACGAAGATAGCAACTCTCTTATAAATGCAATTAGTAAAAATATATCTTTTGCTTCAGCTGTCGCGTTTATAGTCGTTATTATGATATATCTGCCATGTTTGGCGGCTTCAATAGTGTTTACTAGAGAAGCGGGGCATGTAAAGTATTTTTTCTATCTTTTAGCATTTACATCTGTCGCGGCATATGGTCTTGCATTTATAGCATATAACATAGCACTACGGTTTTCTTAAAAATCATCCAGAGGTTCAGCATAAAAGATTTGAGAGACTAAAGATAAAAAGAGTTGCCAATTTTAGCACTTACTACAATAAGTGATGCGGGGACAGCAAGCCTATTTTTTCAATACGGTGCAAATGATTATCTTACAAAACCTTTCATTCGCGATGAGTTTTATGAAAATATAGCTAGATATAAATGTGATTAACTACTTATTAGTTGAATTTAGTTAAACTTTTCCTATGACAAAAATATTAATGATTGAAGACGACTTAGAATTAGCAGAGATATTAACAGAGTATCTTGAACAGTTTGAGTTTGAAGTTATAACCGAAGATGATCCTTTTAAAGCAGTTAGCATACTAAAGTTAAAACCTTTTGACTTGGTAATACTTGATCTTACTCTGCCTGGAATGGATGGACTTGAAGTTTGTGAATCGATTCGTGAACGCCAAGATATTCCTATAATTATTTCCAGTGCTAGAAGTGATGTGACAGATAAAATTAAAGCACTCGAACTTGGTGCAGATGATTACCTTCCAAAGCCTTATGACCCAAGAGAATTAGAGGCAAGGATTCATTCAGTACTTCGTAGATACGAAGCAAAGAGTGAAGCTAGAGAAGAGTCTAAGAGTGATTTTAAATGTGATAAAGATACAATGATTATTTCTTATAAAGGGAGAACAATCGACCTTACAAATGCGGAGTTTGGAATTCTTTCATACATGATTTTAAAGCAGGGTCTTGTTGTCTCTCGTGAAGATTTAATTCACAATGTAAACGCGATTAATGAGGATTCATCAAATAAAAGTATTGATGTTATGGTCGGACGAATCAGAAATAAACTCGGTGATAAAACACTCATAGAGTCTGTTCGTGGCGTTGGATACAAACTACTAAAATAACGAGAAATATTTGAAAAAACATGCCGTTCTTATAACTGTACTTTTCGCATTAATTGTAACAATTGTAAGTGTTAGTGCTGTTTTTTTAGAGTTTTATAAACTCAATAAACAGCAATATATAGACCAAATTTTTACAAAATACTCCGTTATTGCACAAATATACCGTGCTCATCATCTTAAAAAATCTTCAGATATCTTGCTCGAAGCAAATCTTGCTGTATATAAATTACGCACAATAAAAAAGAAGGTTTTAGAAAAACAAGTTTTAAAAAATGCAAATATTTTAAAAAGAGAAGGCTTCAAAAATCTTTCTGCTGAGATAATTTTTAACAAGAAAGGTTTTTATACTCAAAATAATGTAAGTGATTTTAGAGTTACAATGCTTCAGTTTAAAAAGAAAATATACTTTTTTATTCAAACATCATCAGCCACTATCCTCATTGAAGATGAACAGTTGAAGCCATATACTTACTGGAGTGTGATGTATACATATACAACGATAGTTGGAATTATCATTATATCATTCTTCCTAATTTTGCATAAACTAAGACCTCTTATTCGTCTGAGAAGAAAAATTACTCAGTTTGGTGATGGAAATATGCAGGTGTCTTTTAAAACATCCTCTTGTGATGAGATAGGTTTAGTATCGAATGAATTAGATTTAACAAGAGAGAAAATTAATACTATTTTAGAATCCCGTACTCTCTTTTTAAGAAATCTAATGCATGAGTTGAAAACTCCAATTGCTAAGGGTACAATCGCAACACAAATGCTTGATTCTCAAAAACAAAGAGACAGATTCACATCTATTTTTGGAAGATTAGAGTCCCTTGTAACAGAGTTTGCTCTTATTGAAGAGGTTACAAGTATTGAAAACAAGAGTGATTTTAAAGAGTATAGGCTTGTTGATATTATAGATGGAGCTATTGACATGGCTATGGTTGAAAGAGAGGCTGTTAGTGTAGAAGTAAATGCAAATGTTAAATTACAGGCGAATTATAGACTCTATACTACGGCGATTAAAAATATGATTGATAATGGGATTAAGTACTCTCCAGACTCTCATGTTAAAATATTGATTATTAATGGTGAACTCTCTTTTGAAAGTAAAGGTGAGTGTATCGCTAACCCTTTGCAGTATTATATTGAGCCATTCACAAAAGACAATCCAGCAAAAAATAGTTTTGGTCTAGGTCTGTACTTAGTTGACTCCATTTTGAAATCACATGGTAAAGTTTTAGCACATGAATATGATAAGGGAGTGAACCGTTTTATTTTTGCATAAGTTTATAAATGTAAACTATTGTAATGAATAGATTTTTTGCAGCTGCATTTGTAGCACTCTTTGCTCTCTCTTTTTTTATCTTCGGTTGGTTAAGTCATTCGGCATATGAGCCTGGTAAAAGGATAAAAAAAGCTTCTCTGCTAGATAAGATTAAAAGAGATAAAGTTCTTAATGTAATTCTTCTAAATGCTCCATCAACATACTATATAGGTACAGAGGGAAAAAAAGGCTTCGAATATGATCTTTTAAAAGCATATTCTCGTCATTTAGGGGTGGACTTAAACATAACAGCAGTTGATACCACAAAAGAAGCCATAGCACGCTCTAAAATACTTAAACCTCATATTACTTCAGCTGCACTTGCTCGTACTCCAGAAAGAGAAAAAACTTTTAACTTTGGCCCCTCATATTTTGAAATTCAAGAGCAGGTCATTTGCCATCGAGGGATGCTTAGAACTAAGAAGTTTCCTAGAGATGTAGAAGATTTAGCGGGATTAAATATTATGGTTGGTGCTGATACTAGTTATAGTGAAACGATAGAATCACTTAAAAGAGATGGATTTGATTTAAATGTTACTCTCACATCAGAATATTCAACTGAGAATCTATTAGCTATGGTTGCCTCTAACGAGATTGACTGTACTATAGCGGCGTCAAATATATATGCAATAAATCTACGTTATTTTCCTGAAATATCCTTGGCTTTTGCCATTAGTGGGAGAGAACAGCTAGCATGGCTCTTAGCAGACAACTCTAAAGAGCTCGAATCTGATATGTACTCATGGCTAAATACTTTTAATCAGTCTGGAAAACTAGCACAACTTAAAGATCACTACTACTCATATGTTCTTTTCTTTGATTACTATAATACAAAGATGTTTTATAAACGTGTTAAATCTAGACTACCAAAATATGAGAAGTATTTTAAAGAGACAAGTGCAAAATATGGTATTCCTTGGACATTATTAGCCGCTATTTCCTATCAAGAGTCACATTGGAATCCAAATGCTAAGAGTTTTACTGGTGTTCGTGGTCTTATGATGTTAACTCGTAACACTGCAAAACTCCTTGGAGTAAAAAACAGACTAGATCCTTTAGAGAGTATTGTAGGTGGTACAAGACATATAAAACAGATGATTAAGTTTGTGCCAGAAGGTATAGTTGATGAGAATAGAATAAAATTCGCACTGGCCGCTTATAATGTTGGTTTAGGGCATATTCATGATGCTCAAAAGTTAGCTAAAAAAAGTGGTTTAGATCAAAATTCTTGGAGTGATTTGAAAAAAGTACTTCCTCTTTTATCTCAAAAAAAGTATTATAAAACTTTGAAATATGGGTATGCTAGAGGTGAAGAACCAGTAAAGTATGTAGATTCAATTTATAATTATAGAGATATTTTAGAAAATATTTTAGAAGAAGAGAAGATTAAAGCTAAAGAAAAGGCTAAAGCCGAGGAAGTGGCTTTAGTAAAAGAGTAAGAGCTCTTGTTAAGACTCGTCGCCTTCTTTACCATCTCTAAGACCAGCTAAAAATGCTTCCATATCGTATTTAACTCTATATTCTGGAGTCATAATATGAATAAGAATATCACCTAAATCTACAACAACCCAATCCCCACTTTCATCTACATGATTGAAATTTTCTTCTGGCTTAAGTCCATTTTTTAAGTGATCAAGTAGTGCTGTTGTATGACGAGAACCTAAAGAAGATGCAATAATTGCATAATCAACAAAGTAATTTTTTGCAGTTAGGTCAAAAACCTCAATCGATTCAGCCTTATTTGTATCAAGAACTGATACTATTTTTTCTATTCTATTTTTCATTATATTCCTTGTAAAATTTTTTTATTTGGTCTGCACACTCTAAAGGTAACTTTGAACTGTCAATTTTTTCTCTTAACTCAGTTGAAGATATGTTTTCATCAACTTTTAACTGTATGAAGTGCTCATCAATTATTATATTGTCTCGAGAGGCAACAAGAAAAGTGACCTTAGCCTTTAGTTTCTCATAGTTATTCCAGAGCTCAAGCGAAGCTAAATTGTCTGCTCCAATCACTAGATAGATTTTTTCATATCTTTTTAGTAGATATTCAACACTTTCTAGTGTTGGTACTGCTCTATTTTGACTAACTTCATATCTATTTATTTGGATATTTTCATATTCTCTAAAAATATCTTCTAACCACTCAAATCTTAACTCAGCTGGTGCAGAGAAAGAGGACTTAAAAGGATTTAGGTAAGTAGGCATAATGATGACTTCATCAATATATTTTAACTTGTCTAAAGCCTCTACGATAGCCATATGACCGATATGTGGTGGATCAAAAGAACCGCCAAAAAGTGCTATAGTTTTCATTTATAAAGCGAATTATAACTAAACTTTAGATAAAATAATCAGATTTTTATAAATAGGATAACTTAATGGCGCTAAAAATAGCAATAAATGGATTCGGTAGGATTGGAAGATGTGTTACACGTCTTGCCACTTCAAGAGATGACATTGAGTTGGTAGCGATAAATGATATCATCGATATTGATATGATGGTGTATCTTTTAGAAAATGACTCTGTGCATGGTACTTTTGCTAGTGAGGTCTGTAAAATAGATGAAAGTACTATAAGTATTGATGGTAAAACTATTCAAATAATTTCTGAAAAAAATCGTGAAAAGATTAACTTTATCTCTTATGGAGCAGAGTTGGTTTTAGAGAGTACTGGAAAGTTTTTAACCCAAGAAGAAGCTCAAGTACATATAAAAAGTGGTATTAAAAAAGTACTTTTTTCTGCTCCTGCTCAAGATACAAAAACAGCTACATTTGTTTTTGGTGTAAATGAAGATACCTACCAAGGGCAAGATATAGTTTCTAATGCTTCATGTACAACAAACTGTTTAGCTCCAATAGCAAAAGTTTTAGATGATACTTATGGGATAGAAAAAGGTTTAATAACTACGATTCACTCTTATACAAATGATCAAAACCTTTTAGATGCTAACCATAAGAAAGATATACGCCGTTCTCGTGCAGCAGCTATAAATATGATACCTACAACCACAGGAGCTGCAAAAGCAGTAAATCTTGTCCTGCCACAATTAGAAGGAAAATTACATGGCCAAAGTGTAAGAGTACCTGCACCTAATGTTTCTATGCTCGATCTAAATGTTGTTTTAAAACAAAATACTACAGCCCAAGAGGTAAATGCTTTGTTTAAAAAAATGGCAGAAACAAAACTTCAAAATATTATGTTAATTGATGAGAAAATGCGAGTTTCACAAGATTTTGTAGGGTGTTCTTACAGTTGTGTCATCGCTCAAGATTTAACACAAGTGGTTGGAGAAAACATGCTTAAAGTTATGGCATGGTATGATAACGAATGGGGTTACTCAAACCGACTTTTAGAAATGGCACTTCATATTACAAAATAGGAAAAAAAATGGAATTATTAAATATAAAAAGTTTAGATTTAGCGAATAAAAAAGTATTTATTCGTTGTGATTTTAATGTACCAATGGATGAATTTGGAAATATTTCAGATGACAGACGTATCCGCTCGGCAGTTGCAACTATTAACTACTGTTTAGATCAAGACTGTGCAGTTATATTAGCTTCACATTTAGGACGCCCAAAGGGTGAAGTAAATGAGAAGTATACTATTGCTCCTGTTGCAAAGAGATTGCATCAACTTCTTAAACGCGATGTAATACTTGCTATGGATGTAGTTGGTGAAGATGCTATTGCTAAGGCTGCAGCACTCAAAGAGACTGAAATCCTGCTTTTAGAAAATCTCCGTTTTGAACCAGGTGAGACGAAAGATGATGATGAGTTATCTAAAAAACTTGCATCTATGGTTGATTTTTATATAAATGATGCCTTTGGTGTGAGTCATCGTGCTCATGCTTCTGTTCATGGAATTACAAAGTTTTTTGATGATGAACATCGTGCTGCTGGTTTCTTACTTCAACGTGAGATTAAGTTCTTTGGAAAACTTATGAAAGAACCAACTCGTCCATTTGCAGCAATTGTTGGTGGTTCTAAGGTTTCAGGAAAACTAGAAGCACTTACAAATCTTCTTCCTCGTGTCGATAAAATATTTATCGGTGGAGGAATGGCATTTACATTCTTAAAACAGATGGGTTACAATATTGGTTCATCTTTAGTAGAAGATGATCTCCTTGAAGATGCTCAAAAAGTTATGGATGAAGCAAAAAAACTTGGTGTTAAGTTTTACTTACCAGTAGATGTTATAGCGGCTGAGAGATTTTCTCCTGATGCTACAAGTAAGATTGTTACAGCACAAGAGATTCCAGATAACTGGATGGGACTAGATATTGGTCCTGCAACTGTGAGACTTTATCGTGAAGGTCTTAATGATGTTCAGACTGTTTTATGGAATG
>CAZPRE010000100.1:0-1745 GCA_964588875.1 uncultured Sulfurimonas sp.
CTATTACTTTGAGAAAGAAGATGCTGCAAAGCCTCTAAAACCAACATCCGCTATGATTGACGAAAAAGGGAAAATTTATCCAAATTATGAAATCATACCTAATGAGGATATAGACAAGCTAGCTAGGATTCTAGATAAAGAGGATACTGTTGTGATATATCCTAAATACTATGAATATTATAAATATTTTCAAAAACATAAGAATATTGAGAATATATACTTCAATGCAATAAAATACTTAGTAAAGAATACATCAGCAAAGGTATATATTTTTTATGGAATTAATGATATCACTATTGATCATAATAATTTTGATAAAGGAGGATGGCACTTTAAACCAAAGGTTGGCAAAGAAGTGTTTGAGTGTATATTTAAAACGAAATGTAGTGATAATTTCGGTACATTACTCACAACTAATAATGTGGAGATTAATTTAAAACAACTTAGCCATGAAATCAAAAAATATAAAAATGACTAAGTGGTTATTTTTTTACTTAAGTCAGGGTTTAACATGGTACAAAATTCTTTTATATCTTTTTTATTGAGGATACTTTCTATATTGTTGTTGATATAAATTGTTTTAGCTACAGTAACATCATGTTCAGCTGATAAAATAACTATAGGTATATTGATATTTTCATCTTCCATATACCTTGTTATTTCTGAACTTATCCCATCTTCTAAATAAAAATCAAGGACCATCATGTCGAAATTTTCTGCACTAAGTATATTTTTAGCTCCATTATTTGTATTGGTGAAGGTCAATTTAAATTTATTTTCTAAATAACTTTGTAGTAACTCTCTATCCATAGGACTATCCTCAACAATAAGGAGATGCTTAGCTTCCTTTGGTGCATTCTCAACAGTATAAGAGATTGTGTCAGGGTTATTTGTTGGAAAAAATACATGAAAACAACTTCCAATATTTTCTTCACTTTCAACCCAAATACTTCCTTTATGTAGTTCTTCAACTATTTTTTTACAGATCATAAGGCCTAGACCACTTCCTGATACACTTTTTTGATAGATATTGTCAATTTGAGTAAAAGAGTTGAAAAGTTTTTTCTGATTATTTATGGATATACCAACACCGGTATCACATACTAAAAATTTATACCCCTTTGCTTTTTCATCATAATTGATTGTTAATGAAACTTTACCATTCTCTGGTGTAAATTTTATTGCATTACTGACCAGATTTAATAAAACTTGCTTGAATAGTTTTGCATCAAACATTAGGTATATATGTAAGTCTACTATTATGTCTAGAGTAATGTTTTTCTTTTGTGCCATTGGAATACTGAGTGTCTCAACTTCGAGTAATAGTAAATACACACTATTTAAAGCAGGGTTAAAATTCATTTTTCCAGCTTCAAGTCTTGCAAAGTCAAGTATTGTGTTGACCAGCTCTAAAAGATTATTACCTGCAATATTTATTTTTTCAAGATAGCCTTTAATGTTCTCTGGTGTATCTTTACGACGCATTAAAACTTCAGAGTATCCATTTACAGCTGTCAAGGGAGTACGTAATTCATGTGACATACTTGACAAAAATACATCTTTTGCACGATTTGCACTTTCAGCTTTTTCTGCGTATTCTATAAGTGTAAACTCACGCTCTTTAATAGAAAAATTTAACTCAAGTGCTTCAAGAAGTAGTGTAAGTGTTCTCTTTAAGTAGAATTTATTCGAAAGTGCTTGAAGTTCAATACCTATATAAAAAGTATATTCTTTATATTTAATAT
>CAZPRE010000100.1:1755-7186 GCA_964588875.1 uncultured Sulfurimonas sp.
TTTGTTCACCATTTTTTGTGTTTGAACTTCGATATTTTTCAAAGTTCCAGTAAATGTACTTTGTATATTCTCTGTAATAGTATGAATAATATTATCTTGGATGTCTATTTCACTACTAAGAAGCATATTCCTATTAGAAAAAAGAGTGTTGATAAGGGTAATTGTTTTTAACCCAGCATTTAAAGCTAGAAAGCCATCTGTTGCAAACTTTTCTGTAGGTTGATCTACTAGTTTAGTGAGTTTATTCGTTATGTCTGTTAGCTCTATAAGAACTTCATTTTGTTTGTCTATATTATGTTGTGATTCTTTAATAGTTTTAATACATGAGTGCCATTGATCATGAAGATTATTTATCTCATTAATATCTATTTTCATTATGTGTTTAAAATCTACTTCCTCTTTGATATTTTCTATAAAATGATGAAATTCACATTTTGATGGATCATTTGTAATGAGGTCGATATCTTCAATGCTTTCCTCTGGCTTACTAATAAATTTTTTGACTTTAGAATAGTTTTCTTTATGAATTAATAATAGACTATTGAGCCTATCAAGAACCCACAGTGGTGAATTATTTGAAATATCTGTAGAGAGTTTGTTGATTGCAAAATGATTACTTTCGCTAATTATATATTCTGTCATAGCTAAAAACTTCGACAAGGATTTGAAATTATTTTTTATCAAAGGTTCTATAGAAGACAATTCATAGAGCAATTGATTTAATCCAAAAATTGCATATTTTACTTTAACATTATCTAGTTTTATATTAGCATGAATCTTACCAACTTCACTTATATGTTTTATATAGTCTTGATTAAGTGGTGCAGTGTAGATAAATATAACAAATTCTTCTATTCTCGCAAGAAAAGAGTCCATGTTTATATATTTAAAGTAACTGATTATGTCATTGTCATTTTTCAAGTATTGCTCATAAAACTTTTCTACAAGTATTTTGCTGAGTATAGGTAGCTTTTCTTCAATTTCATAACGTAATTGAATGTCTTCTTCTGTGACATTAAAATTATGTAAAAGTTTTTCAATATCGAATGTATACATATCTATGATTCCTTAGTAGCTTTGCTCAAGTGATTATATCACATAACATAATACAAAGGTAAAGGCAGATAACTGCATATATTATGCACTCTATTATTTTATACTCTCATATAAAAATAATAAGGCTTTGTATGAAAAAAATATTAGTAAGTGCTCTGGCATATGATGGTGGAAAATCTGGTATAGCAAATTACATAGATAATGTTGTTAAAGAGTTAAGCAAAGAAATCTCTATAGATTTAATTGTTAACGAAGATGAAATAATATTCTTTGAAGGCATATCATCAAATATATCTTTTAAAGTTGTGCCAAAATCTTTAAAAAAACCATTGTTTAATGTCTTGTGGCATCTTTTTATTCTACCCTTTAGAATCAAAAAAGATGAATATGACTGGATGTTATTACCCGCAGGTAACCGCCGTTTAATGTCGTTTTATCCAGTCAAAACCTTTGTCACTATGCATGATTTATCGCAGTTTAATGTTGGAAAAAAGTATGATAGATTTCGTATGTTGTATATCAAAAAAGTTATTCCATTCTTTTTAAGAAAAGTAGATCAAATCTTTACTGTAAGTGATAACACTGCAAATGACATGGTACTTCATTATTCAATGAATAAGAAAGACCTTATAGTAAATTACAATGGAGTAAATACTGATAGTTTTATGCCATCTTCACAAGATGAAAAAAGTGAAAAACCATACATACTCTATGTAGCAAGAATAGAACACCCAGGTAAAAACCATCTCAATTTAATCAAAGCATATGAAAAGCTCCCTGAGTCTTATAAAGAAAAATATGATTTATGTCTAATTGGAAGTGATTGGAATGGTGCTGAAATTGTGCATAGCTATGCTGAAAACTCTCTTGATTCATCTCGAATTAAGTTTTTAGGGTATGTAGAAAATAGTGATTTACCGATGTACTATCGTAAGGCATCACTTTTTGTATTTCCATCATTTTATGAAGGCTTTGGTATTCCATTGGTAGAAGCAATGGCCAGTGGTGTAGCTGTTGCCGCATCTTATACGTCTTCGCTTCCTGAAGTTGGAGGAGATGCTGCAATGTATTTTGATCCTACTTCACCTAAAGATATTTCAGACCTTATACATAAGCTACTTCAAAACACAGCTTGTCGAGAAAACATGTGTGCTTTAGGTTTAGAACAGGTGAAAAAGTTTACTTGGAAGAAACATGCGCAAATACTTCAAGAGAATGCATATACTGCATAGTAGTTGCAATAATCTATGCAATACTACACAAAATTAGGAGAATTACTATGTCGATTATGAATTATAAAAATGTATTAGAATCTTTATCCCCACTCAAGAAAAGAGTATTTCTCTCTCGTATAACTATAATGGGAGTAAAGTTTAACAATACAACAATGAAAAAAGCTATTGCAGGTATAAAAGTCAGAGCGAAAGAAAGAAAAAAAACAAATATTTTTTATATAAATGCAGACACTTTAAATCAAACATACGCTAGAAGATCTTTGAGAAATATATTAAGTAAATCTTCGAGTGTATTTCCAGATGGAAGTGGAATCAAGATGGCCTGTAAAATGATGAATAGGCCACTCAAAGAGAACCTAAATGGCACGGATATGTTTCCACATATATGTGAGATGGCTCAAGAAGAGAAGTTAAGTGTTTTTCTTTATGGGGCAAAAGAGGGTGTAGCTTTAGATATGAAGAAGAAACTACTAAAGACATATCCAGCACTAAAGATAGTTGGAGCAATCAACGGCTATGATCTTCATGATAACGAGGTTATAAATATGGTGAATCATCTAAACGCAGATATCGTTTTTGTGGCAAAAGGTGCACCCATACAAGAAGAATGGATTGATACATATTCACATCAGATAAAAGCACCAATCATCATAGGAGTAGGGGGACTTTTTGACTTTTATTCAGGAAATATACCGAGAGCTCCAATGTGGATGAGAAAGATAGGTGTAGAATGGGTATACCGTTTAATGCAGGAGCCACAAAGATTGTTTAAGCGCTATATAATAGGAAATCCACTTTTTTTAATCCGAGTTTATTTATGGAATAAAAAAGAAAAGGCTAAGCGTTTAACTATGTATAATCAAGTCACAAAGAAAAAAAGTAATTATTCTGCTTCTGTGGACTTATCTTTAATTAGTCATTACACATATCCAGTATTGAAAAGATTTTTGGACCTTGTGGCTTCTTCGGTTGCTACTTTGTTGCTACTACCACTTTTAATGATAACTGCTTTAATGATTAGACTAGAAAGCAAAGGTGCCATTTTATTTTACCAATCAAGAGTTGGACGTGATGGAAAACTCTTCAAGATGTATAAATTTCGTTCTATGGTTCAAAATGCAGAAGCACTCAAAAAGACTTTAGAGCAAACAAATGAATCAGGAGATGGAGTTATCTTTAAAATGAAAGATGATCCAAGAATTACCAAAGTTGGTAGATTCATTCGTAAATGGAGTGTAGATGAACTTCCTCAATTGTTTAATGTTCTTCGAGGAGATATGAGCTTAGTAGGCCCACGTCCACCAGTTCCCTCAGAAGTACAAGAATATGCAAGTGATGATCTCAAGCGATTACATATAGTTCCTGGAATCACATGTTACTGGCAAATCTCTGGACGAAGCGAGATACCATTTAAGCAGCAAGTTGATTTAGATAAAAAATATATCTCAACTCGTTCTCTATGGACGGATATAAAAATACTTTTTGCAACTATACCCGCAGTACTTGCACATAAAGGTGCTTACTAACTAAATCAAAGTACTTGCAATCTTCTTGCAAAAACTTTCTATAAACTAAACTAAGATAAAAAATAAAGGATTGATTATGTTAGAAATACAAAAAGATTATAATGATGAATATATTGTGTATGAGTTTATTGGTTCAATGAATCTAAGAGATTTAGAAAAAGTTGAGCGTATGATAAGAGAAGACATTAGTCAAACATATGCATTTATTTTTAGCTTTAGATATTTACACTACATTGACGCAGATGCTGTTAAACTTTTACAAAAAGTATATTTACTTGGGGTAAACAATGCCTGTGAGATGGTAATAAGTGGTCTGAATGTACAAGTAGCAATGATGCTTGAAATTTTCCAGGCTGATAAACTATATACGATTAAAAGCAAGCTTAAAGATGCTCAAGAGATGTTAGATGGTGGACATGATGAAGCTATGTATTACAGTTAATAATGAAATAGAATTTTTAAATTTAGACACGATGAGTATCGCCGGTAAAGAGATTGTTGAATATTGGCTAGAGTACTCTAGACATAAAGGTTATACTGAACTTCATGTTTACGGATCTTCAAATACAAACAATAGTAATAATGTACAATATTATGAAGATATGTATGGAGTTAAACTTATTTATTCAGATTTAAGTGAAAAAACCACTTTAGAAAAAAATTTTGATGAATACAACCGTATAGGAATATTTTTAGATAATGGTGAATATCAAGTTCTGAAAAGTCTTAGCGATGTATTAGCTTTTGAAAAAATATTGTCTTACAATCCTTTAGGCTATTCATCTCCGGTTGGTTATGGAAAATCAGAGCATATTCAAATAGGAAAAAATGTATATATTCATGATTCTGTAAAACTTGTGGGAGCTGTTGTTATTGGCGATAATTGTAGTATTAATCAAGATGTAACTATCCAAGACAGCATTGTTGATAAAGGTTGTTATATTGAAGAAGGATCAAGTGTAATAAATTCTCACATTAGTGCCAATATACATATGTTTAAAAATCTTTACTTAAAAGATAAAGCATTATTTGAAGCAAATGTTTACGATGTAGTTACACGAGAAAGCTTAGAGCATCAAGGCATATGTAAAAAAATCTAATTTTAGGAAAAAGTATGATATTAGCTATTGCAGGTGGAACAGGTTCTGGAAAAACTACAGTCTCTAATATCTTGAAAGAGAACTATAGCAAACGATTTAATATCGCAATTGAAGTCATTTCAATGGATAACTATTATAAAAATGCAAAGAGTAAAAGCTTCGACAATTATGATCACCCAAAAGCGTTTGATATGGACTTACTTTACAGTGATTTAGATAATTACTTATCCACGGGAAGTATTGTGAAGCGTTCTTATAATTATACTTCCAAAGAACGTAGTATCTTGCAAACACATTTAGATGTTAAGCTATTAATCTTAGAAGGTTTATATCCGTTCTATGATGAAAAGATAAGAGATATTTGTGATCTAAAACTTTACCTTGATGTAGATGAAGATATACGTTACAAAAGACGTATAATACGTGATTTAAAAGAGAGAAGTATAACACAAGAAGAAAATCAAAAAATGATCGATACCTTTGTGAGAAAAATGCATACCAAGTATGTAACACA
>CAZPRE010000101.1:0-7175 GCA_964588875.1 uncultured Sulfurimonas sp.
CGCAGTAGAACAAAAAGCACAAGAAGTTTTAGACATAAGAGCAGAGTTTACAGATAGCTCTCTAGCCGACCTCTACAACCCACTAGCAATGCCACCAAAACTAAAACGTGCCCATCAAGTCCTAGACAAAGCAGTAGATAAATGCTACACAAACAAATCTTTTAAAAATGACAAAGAGAGAATAGAATTTCTGTTTGAGTTGTATGAAGAGTATATTGAAGAGATAAAATGAATATTAAAAAAAATAATAATTCAAAACTTTAAATGTTTTAAAATGAAATATGGGACAATAAAATAGTAGGTAAAATTAATGTAAATATATCTAAATTAATTCAGCATTTAAATCTTAATGACTGGGTTAATTATGTTTATAGCAATCCCTCTATCTACTGTTTTTGCCCCCCCAAAGTTAAAACTATCATCATAGTCAACATTTACCTGTACCTGTGAACATCCAGTAAATATTAGTAGAGTCACTAATGTGTAAAAAAAGTATAAGAGAATAAAGCTCCCAAGTGTAATAGTATTGAATTATGGTTATAATACTAAAAAACTAAGAGTGGACAATGGGCGAAACGATAGCAAAAAACAAAAAAGCTTATCATGACTATTTTATAGAAGAGAAGTTCGAAGCAGGACTTGTTTTGAGTGGTAGTGAAGTAAAAGGCATTCGTGCAAATAGAGTGAATTTAAAAGATGCTTTTATTCGTTTTGTAGGTGAAGAGGCTTTTCTCTTTAATGCTCATATTGGGCGTTTGGAGACTACACACCATTTTTATGGACATGAAGAGAGAGGAAGTAGAAAACTACTTCTACATAAAAAACAGATACAAAAAATGTTAAAAGCGGTAAATCGTGATGGTTATACAGTTGTGCCAATACAACTCTACTTTAATGCAAGAAATCTTGCAAAAATTCAGATTGCTATTGCAAAAGGTAAGCAGACACACGACAAACGCCAAGATCTTAAAGAAAAAGATATGAAACGTGATATCCAAAGAGCAATGAAAGATTACTAATGAAATACTTTTTACTCCTAACTCTTCTTATATCCTCTCTCAGTGCATTTAATGTAGATATCTCTGATTCAACTACTTCAAATGGAAGAACTACACTCTTAGAGTTTAACAAAGAGAGTGGAGTTACATACAAAAATATTAAACATGGCAAAAAAACATTCAAAATATTTAACCATCCACTAGATTCTACTAAAGCTTATACACTTGTACCTATGAGTTATTATCAAAAACTCAGTGATGAAAAAGTTACTATTAACTACAAAACTAAAAAGAGCTCAAATTCAAAGTTTATATTTTTACGAGTAAAAGATGGGGCTTATAAAAAAGAAGAAATTACGGTTAGTAAGACTAAGGTAAACCCTCGGGGCAAAGAGGTTAAAAAAAGAATCTCAAAAGAGTATGCTGAAGCTATGAAAGTTTATGGAACAGTTACAGATGAATCTTACATAAACTCAAAGTTTATTTTACCAATGGAAAGTTTTATAACAAGTGACTTTGGTAAGGCAAGAGTCTATAATGGTTCACTCAAAGGCTATCATAGTGGAACAGACTTTAGAGCAAAGGTAGGAACACCTATCATTGCAAGTAACGACGGCGTTGTAGCTCTTGTAAAAGATAGATTTTACTCAGGTGGAACAGTTCTGATTGACCATGGACAAGGTATATACACCTGTTATTTTCATATGAGTGCCTTTGATGTTAAGAAAAACCAGAAAATCAAAAAGGGTCAAGTTTTAGGTCTATCTGGTAAAAGTGGAAGAGTTACGGGTCCCCATTTACATTTTGCAGTTAGAATAAATGCAGTACAAGTAGATCCATTACAATTTATAGAATTAATGAATACAAAATTATTTAAGGAAATTTAACAGATGACAGTTTTTCAATTACTAATGTTAGGGGCTTCGGCTTTTTTCGCATTTAAAATTTATGAACATATACAGACTCTTCAGGAGCCAAAAGAGAGAGATAATAACTATGATGAACAAACAACAGAAGAAGTTGAGAGTCGAAGTGCAGATGCATTTTCGACTTTTTCAGCCCAATATCTTGTTGAAAAAGCAGACATCATGTTTGAAGAAGAGGACTTCGTAAAGGCACTTGCTCTTTTAAATGAGGCAAATGCTAAAGAGCCAAATAATGGGGAAATACTTTTTAAAATAGCTTATATACTTCAAAAGAGTGGTGATAACCAAGAGGCTATAAAGTACTATAAGCAAGCACTTGAAATAGATAAAGAGAATGAATACATTCATAACTCTATGGCTTCTATATATAGAAAAAATGGTGAATATACATCTGCAAAAATTCACATAAAAGCTTCTCTAGACATAGATAGTGAGAATCCTATCACTTATTATAACTATGGAAATCTTTTAGTAGATATGCAAATCAATGAAGAGGCTATAGTGATGTATGAAAAGGCTATAGAGCTAAATCCTGATTTCTTAGAAGCAAGAGATGAACTAGAAAAGTTAAAAAATGATAACTAGACAAGACAGACTTGCTATTCTTATAGATGCAGATAATTCTCAACCAAAAATAATAGAGGGCTTACTGGATGAAATCGCGAACTACGGAATAGCCAGTGTAAAAAGAATCTATGGCGATTGGACTAACACACAACTCTCTGGTTGGAAAAAAGTTTTACTTGAACATGGCATTCAGCCTATTCAACAGTTTGCATATACACAGGGTAAAAACTCGACAGATAGTGCAATGATTATAGATGCTATGGATCTTTTATATACAAAAAACTTTGATGGTTTTTGTATTGTAACAAGCGATAGTGACTTTACTCGACTTGCTTCTCGCATAAGAGAAAATGGACTTTTTGTATATGGTTTTGGTGAGAAAAAAACTCCCATATCTTTTATGGGGGCTTGTGATAAGTTTATCTATACGGAAAATCTGAGAAATGATATAAATTCAGTCTCTAAAGATGAGGTTAAAGTACAAGAGAGTACTTCTAAAGAAATTATGAAAGATACCAAGACATTAGCTCTTATTCAAAATGCGGTAGAAGATTCTGCTGATGATTCTGGATGGTCGTATCTAGCGAGTATTGGTAATATTATTGCAAATAAGTCTTCAGCATTTGACCCCCGATCTTACGGGTATAAAAAATTAGTTGACCTAATGGAAGCTACAAAACTTTTTGAATTTAAAGAGGACAACCTTTCTCGTAAACGTTCAATATATGTTCGATGTAAGCGTGCAAAAAAGAGTTATAAAAGATGACAATTCAAGAGATATATGATTTTCTGGACAACCTTTCTCCTTTTGAAATTCAAGAGAAGTGGGATAACTCTGGTTTAATGGTAGGTGAATTTTCACAAGAGGTTACAACTATTGCACTTAGTATTGATGTTGATGAAAAGCTTATTGACTCTTTAGAAGAGAATACTCTTCTTATTACACATCACCCTATAATTTTTTCCGGATTAAAGCAAATTGATTTTAGCAGCTATCCTTCAAACCTGCTTCATAAGATGATTCGTAAAAATATATCAAACATTGCTATGCATACAAATTTTGATATAACACACCTTAATGATTACGTTGCAGAAGAGATTTTAGGATATAAAATTGTAAAGAAAGATGGTTTTGTGGCATATTTAGATGTCAATGAAGATTTTGATACCTTTGCAAAAAAAATTACAACAAAGTTAAATCTGCCTATTGCTAAAACAGTTAAGTGTAGTGACACTATTAAAAGGGTTGCATTTACAACTGGATCTGGATGCTCTTTGATTCCTCAAATCCATGCAGACTGTTTTTTAACTGGTGATATAAAATATCATGATGCAATGGAGGCAAAAAGCATAAATTTATCATTAATTGATATCGGTCACTATGAAAGTGAACACTTTTTTGCAGAAATTTTAGATAAACATTTGAAAATTTTAGGTTTAAAAGTTATAATTGCGTCATCCGAAAACCCATTTAAGTATATTTAGTACCTTAAATATAAGAAAAATGGTAAAAGTAAAACCCAAAGGGAGCCTATGAACAAGCACTTAAAGCAACTAATTGACCTATCTCAAATCGATAAAGATATCGATGCATTTGAACCTCAGATTGAAGAAGCAAACTATAATTATGAAGCAGCTCTTGCAAAAACTCAAGCTATTAATACAGATATTGAGAACTTAAGTAACGAAATTAGAGACGAAGAGTTAAAAAAGAGTAAAAATGAGCTTCACCTAGCTGAACTTTCTCAAAAACTTGAAGATAACTCTAGAAAGAGTGGTGAAATTAAGACTGAACGTGAAATGAAATCACTTCAACTTGAAGAAGAGATTGCTAAAGAGCAAGTAACTTTTGCAAATGAAGAGATTGAACGTTTAGAAAAAATCATTGAATTAAAAAAAGAGCAAGTTGAGGCTGCAAAAGTTTCACTTGAAGAATTAACTGCTAATCTTGAAGCTGTAAAAGCTGATGTAGATGAAAAACTTACAGTTATCAATGCTGATAGACAAAAAGTTTTTGTTAAAAAAGAGAAACTTCTTGGAACTGTAAATCAAAAAGGTTTAGCATTTTATCAAAAAATTCGTAGATGGGCTAAAAATTCAACTGTTGTTACTGTTGAAGAGCAAGCTTGTATGGGTTGCCACATGATTATTAGTGATAAAATCTATGCTGATGTTATTAAAGCAGAAGATATTACAACATGTCCACACTGTGGTCGTATTCTATATGTGAAAGCTAACGAAGAGTAGGCTTTGTCGCCATTTGCTTTTTTTTACTTCTTTTTAAGTGTAACGCTATATATTTTAGCGCTTCCACTTTTGATAGTCCTCTCATTTAAATCAAAATACAGACAATCAATTCCTTCGCGTTTCTTTCTTTTTAATAATGCAAAATTTAAAGATAAAAATGGAGTTTGGTTTCATGTATGCTCTTTGGGTGAAGCAAGAGCACTAAAGCCAATTTTAAAAGAGTTAGAAGATGCAGAAATAAAGATAACGAGTATTACTCATACTGGTCAGACCGAAGCTAAAAAGTATAATGCTGACGTAAGATATTTACCTTATGAAATGTTTATACCATTTTGGATGAAGAAACAAAAACTTTTAGTTATTTTAGAAGCAGAGTTTTGGTTTATGCTTATAGCATGGGCTCATTTAAGAGGCACGAAAGTGATTCTATTAAATGCTAGAATTTCAGATAAAAGTGTAAAAAAATACCTGCAAATGGCATGGTTTTATAAAAAGATGCTCTCTTGTGTTGAGATAGTGTATGCGCAGAGTGAAGTGGATAAAAATCGTTTTATCGCATTAGGCGCTACTAATATTGAAGTTATTGGAAATATTAAATTAGCGGGTGAAATTAAAAAAACCAAAGAGTATGAGAAACCTACTTGTGAGACTATCGTTGCCGGTAGCACACATGAGGGTGAGGAAGAGTCAGTTTTAAAATCTTTTGTAGAGTATTTAAAACAAGGTCCATCCAAGCTTATCATAGTTCCTCGTCATCCAGAGCGTTTTAATGATATTTACAGCTTAATGAAGGTTTATGCAAATAAATATGATTTAAGTCTAAGTAGATTTTCTGATACTACATCACTTGAAGCTGATTTAGTTTTGATTGATGCAATGGGTGAGTTAAACAATATATATAATATCAGTGATATAGCGATACTTGGTGGAGCATTTAAAGATGATGTGGGTGGACATAATCCACTTGAACCAGCTTACTTTGGATGTAAAATTATTACAGGAAAGCATTTCTTTCATCAAAAAGAACTTTTTAAGTATGTACATCATGTTCAGTATGTAGAGTCTGATGAGATTCATAAAGCATTAATGGCAGCAAAAGAATTGCCTAACTCAATGGTGGAAGAGAGTATAAACTTACAGCCAATTATAAAAAAGATACTAGAGAATTAAAATAGATTTATTTTTTAGTTAGAGCGGCCGAGAGGTTAAAGAGTCGGTAGAGATAATTTATTTCTCTGCTGAGATAATTATAAAGGACATTTAATTATGGCACTAGAAAAAGCATACAAAATATTAGCAACACAAGAGGGAATTTCAAATTCTGCTGCAAAATCTATGATAGATAGAGGTTTAGTTTACATCGGAAATAGAAAAGTTATGATCGCTCGCGGAGAGATTGATGCAAAAACAATGTTTAGAGTTATAAAAATTGAAAAAGCGAAACCTATTTTTGAAAATGATGACATACTTGTTGTAGATAAACCAGCATATGTAAACTCTGATGAAATAGAGAGAATGTATAAGCCGGCAGTTTTACTGCATAGACTAGACCGTGAAACAAGTGGTGTTTTAATGCTTGTGAAAAATGAAGAGTTCCGTGAGAAAGCTATTAAAGAATTTAAGCAGGACAAGGTATATAAAGAGTATATGGCATGGTTAGAGGGAACTTTAGCAGAACCTGTAGAAGTTGATAAACCAATTTTGACTCAAAAGAAAAATAACAAAGCATATTCAAATGTTACATCAAAAGGTAAGCCCGCAAGAACAGAGTTTATTCCAGATATTGTAAGTGCAAACAAAACAAAGGTTAAGTGTATTATTCACCATGGTCGTACACATCAGATTCGTGCACATGCTAGATACATTGACCACTCTATTATTGGTGATGAGCAGTATGGCGGGCGACGTTCAAAACGGGTAATGCTACATGCTCATAAAGTAAGAATTTTAGGTTTTGAATTTGTTTCTCCAGAACCAAAAATATTTAAAGATTTTCAGTAAATAAAATTAAAGCACTAATGCGATACAATTCGAAACTTAAATAAATTAGAGAGATTACATGTTTGATACTTTAACCGATTCGTTTACAAATGCCATAAAAAAGATTCGTTTTCATGACGATGACAAAGCACTCACAAAGGCTCTTAATGAGCTCAAGAAAAACCTTTTAAAAGCAGATGTAAATCATAAAGTCGTAAAAGATTTAATTCTCAAAGTTCAAATAGAGACGAAGGCAAATGGAATTGGTAAAGACCAGTTCTTAGATGCTATGAGAAAAGGTCTCTATGAACTACTAGAGGTTGGCGGAAATAAAGGTTTTACTTTTTCACCAAATCCTCCTACCGTAATCCTTATGACTGGACTCCAAGGTTCTGGTAAAACTACGACAACGGGTAAGCTAGCAACTTATTTAAAAAATAAACAGAAAAAAGTTCTT
>CAZPRE010000102.1:0-6952 GCA_964588875.1 uncultured Sulfurimonas sp.
TTGTTCTTAAAACTGATGTTCATGGTACCCTTGAAGCTATTAGAAGTTCAATTACTGCACTTAGAAATGATGAAGTTAAAGTAAATATTATCTCTTCTGGTGTTGGTGGAATCACAGAAAATGATGTTGAGCTTGTTAATAACTCTGAAAACTGTGTACTTCTTGGGTTTAATGTTCGACCTACTGGTTCAGTAAAAGCAGCAGCGAAGCAAAAAGGTGTTGAGATTAAAACATACTCAATTATCTACCAACTCATAGATGATATTACTGGAATGCTTACTGGAATGATGTCTCCAAAATATACTGAAGAAAACACTGGTCAAGCAGAAGTTAAAGAAGTATTTAAAATACCTAAGGGTATTGTTGCTGGTTCTGTTGTTGTTGATGGACGTCTTATCCGTGGTGGTATGGTTCGTGTTATTCGTGATGGTGTTGTACATTACGAAGGTGAGCTTACTTCACTTAAACGTTTCAAAGACGATGTTGAAGAGATTGGTAATGGTTATGAGTGTGGTGTTGTTATCAGTGGTTATGACGATGTTATACCTGGTGACATTCTTGAAACATTCAAAAAAGTTGAGCAAAAAGTTAGTCTTTAATGACAGAAGCTCAAATCAAACTTAAGAGAACTGAATCAGTTCTCTTAGAATTAATTCCCCAAGCACTTGGTGCGATGAATGACAAAAGACTTCATGAACTAGATATAATTGAAGTTGTATGTTCTCGTGGTAAAAGTGATGCAAAAGTTTACATTAATCCTCATGAATTAACAGACCAAGAAAAACGAGACTACTTAAAACTTTTAAGAAATGCTCGTCCTATCGTAGAGACACACTGTCTTAAGGATCAGGGGTGGTATCGTTGTCCTAAATTTACATTTGAGTTTGATGAGCAATTAGTGAAAACACAAAAGTTAGAAGAACTATTTAAAAAAATATCTAAGGAGCCAACAGATGAGTCTTGAGAGTGATATTAAATCATTAGTAGAATCAGTTGATTTAGAACTTTATGATACTGTAATTGTTAACGAAGGTGAAGATACTATATTTCGCGTGAGTGTGATTTCACCAGAAATAGAAGATGGAAAAAGAAAGAGTGTTAGTTTAGATGCTTGTGTTGATTTAACTCGTATAATTTCTCCTCTTTTAGATGTTACTCCTCCTGTGTCAGGCGACTATAGACTAGAAGTCGGTACTGCTGGAATAGAGAGGAAATTAATGAACTTAGGTCATTATAAAAAATCTCTTGGTGAAAAAGTCTCTATACTTGGACCTGAAAAGTTAAAAATTAGAGGTGTACTTCTTAATGTTGAAGGTAACACAATAAATGTTAAAACTGAAGAAGAAGATGTTCAAATAGATTTTAATGATGTTATAAAAGCTAAAACTTACTTTGAATGGTAAAAATAACATGGTTTCTATGTGTGGGCTTTCTGCCGAAGAAAACCGAGTGTTAACGAAAGATATGGAGCTTAGCTTCTTATCTGCTTTATAGAATAGTAATGGTAATTGATAATAACTTTTTTATGAGCCTTGCTCTTAAAGAGGCTTGGAAATACCAAGGTTTAACCTATCCAAATCCAGCTGTTGGTTGTACAGTAGTTGGACAAAATGGTGAAATCTTAGCAGTTGAAGCTCATAGAAAAGCAGGTGGACCTCACGCTGAAGTAAATGCACTTAAAGCTGCATATTATAAACTCACAAATGACTCTTACATATTAGCGCTAGAAGATTCTAGTGATATTCATACTCATCTGCAAAGCAATCATAATAATATATTTTCAAATACAACTCTTTATACAACACTAGAGCCATGTTCACATTTTGGTAAAACGCCATCTTGTGCGAGACTTATAAGTGATTTAGGTATTAGAGAGGTTTATGTAGGCTCAAACGATATTAATCCTAAGGCTAAAGCCGGAAGTATGATTTTAAACATGAATGACTGCTTGGTTTACTCAGAACTCTTAAAAAAAGAGTGTGATGCTTTAGTAGCTCCTTTTAATATGTGGCAAAAAGAGAACTTTGTGTTTTTTAAATGGGCACAGCGTTTAAACGCGACTACTGATGATGGTATTATTAGCTCAGCAGAGTCTAGAAAAAGTGTTCATGCTATGAGAGATGTTTGTGATTTACTTGTGATTGGTGGAAATACGGTTAGAATGGATAGACCTACCTTAGATGCAAGACTTATAGATGGTAAAGCACCAGATATTTTAATAATCTCACGCCAAGACAATTTTGATAAAACAATTCCTCTTTTTAATATTGAGGGAAGAGAAGTTTTTATAGAAAAAAATTTTTCAAAACTCAAAGAGTATAAAAATATTATGATCGAGGGGACTTCAAAGATGTTTGAACTCTCTACGGATATAGTTGATTATTATTTATGTTATATAGCTCCAAGTTTTGGTGGAAAGAATGGATTTGAAAATATCTCTGTAAATTTAGAGATTTTAAATATAGAAAAAGAGACACAAGATATAATTATGTGGATGAAAAAAGCATAAATTTTTATTTAATATTGGGGATATAAATGAGTAGTACAGGTAAACAAAACACACAAAAGCAAGAAAAAATAGTCTCAATGTTTGATGACATAGCACCGACTTACGATACAGCAAATCGTGTTATGAGTATGGGAATTGATAAATCGTGGAGAAGAAAGGCTTGTGATTTAGCATATAACTATGCCGGTAAAGATTCTATTGAAACAATTGTTGATATAGCTTGTGGAACTGGTGATATGATGGAGTTTTGGCGCGATCGTGCTGAGAAATCTGGTATTGCTATTGGTAATATTGTTGGTGTTGATCCTTCGGTTGGAATGGTCGATGTTGCTCGCAAAAAGTACCCAACATTTAATTATCATATTTCTAAAGCAACTGAGATTCCATTAGAAGATACTAGTGCTGATATTTTAAGTATCACTTATGGTATTAGAAATGTTGTTGAGAGAGAAGAGGCTTTAGTTGAGTTTAATAGAGTTCTTAAAAAAGATGGACTTGTGGTTATCTTAGAATTTATGAAAAACGAGAACCCTTCATTCTTAGGTAAAATAATGAACTTATACACAAACAAAATCCTTCCAAAAGTTGGTGGTTTTATTTCTAAAAATCTTGAGGCTTATGAGTATCTTCCAAACTCTATTGAAGATTTCTCAACAGTTGAAAATATGCAAAATGAACTTGAAGCGGCTGGTTTTGAGATGCTTTATACAAAAAGTTTTTCAATGGATATCTCTACTCTTTTAATCGCCAGAAAAAAGTAATGGGTATTTAGCCGTTACTTCAATTTATCAAGATAATAACAGTCCCTTTCCTATTAAATGAAACTAAATTCCGATATGATACTATCAACTATAAGTACAAGGATGATGTTATGCAAATGATAGGTATAAAAGATTTACAAGTAAATCCTGCTATTTTAACAAAATCATTAGAAGCGCATGAGTACTCTATGATTACAAAACACTCAAAGCCCATTGGGCTTGCTGTCGCGTTTGATGATGATATTATTTCACTTGGACTTCAAAAGGCACTCCTTATTGAAGCTTATAAAAATTCACTTATATCTTTAGGACAGCTCACGAAGTCACTAAAATCTTCAAAGAAAGAGACTCTTAAAATGCTCTCTTTAATGGACATAGATATAATAGAGTATGACTTTGAAGATGAGCTTTCGAACTTAGACAGTTTTTTATGATAATAAGTGATTCAACAACATTAATAATACTCTTTGATTTAAAAAGATTAGAACTACTCAATAATCTTTTTGAAAAAATCTACATTCCAAATGCAGTTTTTCAAGAGATAAGTTTTAAAGAAAAAATAGTTTTACCAGATTTTATACAAATAATTGAAGTAGAAGAGTCTGAGCTTTTGGATTCACTAAAAAACTTACTCGAAATTGGTGAAAGTGAGGCTATAACTCTTGCAAAAGAGAAAAATCAATCACTTATAATTGATGAAAAAAAAGGTAGAAAAATTTCAAAAAATCTTGACATTAAAATTATAGGCTTACTTGGTATAATCTATCTTAACGTTAAACAAGAGTTTCTTTGTAAAGATGACGCAAAACTATTTCTTGAGTCGGCAATAAAAAATGGATACAGAATCAATAAAAAATTAATAGCTGATATGTTGGAGACACTTTAATGTATACACTTTCAGTCTCTGGACTTAATGAACAGATTAAAGGTCTCCTAGAGGAGAGCTTTAATCAAGTTTTAGTTGAAGGTGAACTCTCCCGTATAACCTTTCATAACTCTGGACATATCTATTTCACGCTAAAAGATAATTCGTCTGTTATTAGTGCAGTTATGTTTCGTGGAAATGCTTCAAAATTAAAATTCCGTCTCCAAGAGGGGATGAAGGTTACTATTAGTGCTGCTCTGACACTTTATAAACCTCGTGGTTCATATCAGTTAAATTGTTTCTCCATCGATCCAGCAGGTCAGGGTGCTTTAGCTCTTGCATACGAGCAGTTAAAAGAGAAACTTTCACAAAAGGGTTATTTTAACCAAGAACTAAAAAAACAACTTCCTGCATTTCCATCGCGTATAGCCCTTGTAACTTCGGCAACGGGTGCAGCCTTGCAAGATATGATACGAGTTGCAAACTCAAGATATAAACTAGTAGATATTGATATTTACGATGTTTTAGTTCAGGGTGTAAACGCGGCACAGGCAATAGCAAACGCCATTGCAGTTGCTGATAAAAAAGAGTATGACATTATAGTCACTGGTCGTGGTGGTGGAAGTATGGAAGACCTATGGGCCTTTAATGAAGAGATAGTTGCAGACGCTATCTTTAAAGCTAATACTCCTCTTATCTCAGCAGTTGGACATGAGATTGATTGGGTAATAAGTGATTTTGTTGCAGATGTTCGCGCAGCTACTCCAAGTATTGCTATGCAAATATCTCTGCCTGATACAAATGAACTTTATCAGTATATTGATTCAATATCATCTCAGTTAGGTCAAAATATTAGTCAAAAAATATTTAATAAAAAGCAAGAGTTAACACATCTTATAAATTCATACTCTCAACATTCTATAGAAAAAAAACTCTCTGGAAAAAAAGAAGAGGTGAAACAACTTCAAAATATTTTCACTCAAAGTTTAAGTTTTAAAGTCAGCAGCGCTCAAAGGGAAGTTCAACATATTAAAAGTAGATATCCTCTTGCTATAAATGCAGTTCTAAATCTTAAGCAAAGTCAACTTATAAACTTGACAAAAATGTTAGAATCAAATAATCCAAAGTTTAAATCTAAAAGTGGTTTTGCGCAACTTTCTCAAAATGACAAGGTAATAGATATATCATCTCTTGAAAAAGAAGATATATTTGAAGTTCAGAGTGATGAATTTAGTATAAAAGCAAAAGTAATAGATAAAACTAAAATATAGGAATCAGATATGAGTTATCCAAAATTTTATGACAGTGTTGAGAGTATAAAAGTAAAAGATCCACTTTCAAATGTATTAGGTGCATTTGAAAATGGCGAGTATGAAGTTACATACTTAGAGGTAGTAAAATCAGCAGGACACTCTTGTCCAACTGTTGCTGGCGCATATATTATTGCAAGTGAAGCACTAAAAGCACTTTATCCAGATACAAGAGCTATTCGTGGTGGTGTAAAGGTAGAGTTTGAAGAGTCAGCAGAAGAAGGTGTTGCAGGTGTTATAGGTAATGTTATCTCTCAAATTACAGGTGCTACTGAGACAAGTGGTTTTAAAGGTCTTCAAGGTCAGTTTGCTAGACATTCATTGATGGCATTTAATGTTAATATAGATGCTTCAGCAAGATTCACAAGAATTGATAATTCAAAAAGTGTTGATGTAACTTACAATCCATCAGCGATTATGCCAAGTCCTGCAATGCAACCTCTTATGGGAAAAATGATGAAAGGTCTTGCAACTCCAGAAGAACTCAAAGAGTTTGGAGCTTTATGGCAAGATAGAGTACAAAGAATTTTTGAAAATTTAGATCAGGTTGTTCAAGTAGAAGAGGTTTAGTCCTCTTCTTATCTTAAAACCAATGCTGGAAAATATGTGTGAAGAGTTACAGCTGTAGTAGCTGATAACTTCTTCATCAGCTTGTCAAACTTATCCTCTTTATTCCACACAGGATTTGAAACACCACTTAACTCAACTACTTTTAATTTTGCATCATATGCAACACCCAAAGAATCTATTAAACCAACTTCTTTAGCTTGAAGTGCTGTAAAAATATGTGCATTAGCATACATATCGCGTTTGGTTATATCTAATCTCCTTGCATCTGCTACATCTTTGGTAAACATATCATAAGTCCCTTGTATTACTTTGTTGAGTTCATTTATCTCATAAGCTTCCCAAGGTCTATCTGTCGTACCGACTTTTTTATATTTACCAGCTTGAACACTTTGTGTCTTAATACCAACTGTTTGCATAATACCACTTAAGTCAGCACCTTGCATGACAACACCAATACTTCCAACCATGGAACCAGGGTTTGCAATAATTTCATTTGCCCAGATGCTAGCATAGTAACTACCACTTGCAATAGTACCTTTGGCATATACAACAACAGGTTTTGTTTCTTTGAGTCTTTTGATTGCATAAGCTAGTTCAATAGAAGGAGCTACTGCCCCACCGGGAGAATCAACTGAAAGAAGTACTCCTTTAATATTATCGTTTGTTCTTGCATCTTCAATCTGCTCTAGTACTTCAGTAACTTCCATAATAGGACCAACTAGGTTTATTTGTTGTAGATTGTTTGGAGTTAAGTCTTGCTCAGTTGTTGGTGCAAAGATAAGAAATAAAATGAGCAAAAAGATCATCGCTTTGAAGTGTTCTTGAATAAATTTCATTGGCACAGTTATAGGTAAAAAGAGTTTTTTAAAAAAGTTCATCGTATATTTTCCTAGGTATAATTTTTAAAATTATATCTAAAGTATGTTTACTAAAATGA
>CAZPRE010000103.1:0-6890 GCA_964588875.1 uncultured Sulfurimonas sp.
ATGAGTAATCGCTAACTCTGGACATACTTCAGCACAGTAACCACAAAAGATACAGCGACCAAGGTTAATTGTATACTCACTCACCTCTTTACGAGAATTCTCATCTATCTTAGTATCCATCTTGATACAGTTAGAGATACAGATTTTTTCGCAAAGACCACAACCGATACATCTCTCTACATCTGATTCCCAAAGTCTTTTCATCTCGTGAATTGCACGATATCTCGGACCGATAGGCATCTTCTCTTCAGGATAAGAGATAGTATGAATATCAAATCTAATCATCTCGCGAAGTACTACCCAAAGACCAACAAAAAGCTCGCCTCTAAAAGTTCTTTTAATTACACGTAAAAACTTACCCCAACCATCAGTAGGATAATCTTCAATGTCAACCATAAAGTAGCCGTTCTCAGCTACATTTCTGTCGTTAAATTGTTCCATTTTCATTCATATCCCCTTAAAACATCATGATAAAGCCAGCGATTACGGTATTAATCACTGCTATAGGCATAAGTACTTTCCAACACAACCACATAAGTTGATCTGGTCTAACATCTGGCCATGCAGCTCTTGTCCATAAAAAGAAAAAGAAGAAGAATGCCATCTTGCCTAGTAGAGCCATTGCACCTAAGAAACTACCATCACCATAACCACCTAAGAATAGTAAAGGGATTACGAATGAGATAAAGAACATATTTGCATACTCACCAATGAAGAAAAGACCCCATCTCATACCAGAATACTCAGTACCAAAACCGTCAACAATCTCGTGATCATTAGCGATTAAGTGAAATGGTGTACGTCCAGTTTCAGCAAATGCCGCAATCCAAAAGAGGATAAATGCAACAAAACCAACACCGTATAGATTGAATATAATCCAACCATTGTCAATCTGGTAGTTATTAAAATCAATAAGAGATAATGAACCTACCATCATAACTGGAGCTAAAATAGAAAGACCTGTAACTACCTCATAAGAGATAAATACAGCAGCACCACGAGCAGCAGAAAGTAAAGAGAACTTATTTGCCGAAGCCATACCACCTAGAAGTGGACCATAAAGACCAACTCCCATGATTCCTAGAATATATAAAATACCTATATTAATATCTGCAACTATTGGATGAACTGTGTATCCAAAGATTGTAAATTCAGGTAAAAAAGGAATTGCAGCAGCTGCCATAAATGCAGTAGCTGCAGTAATAACTGGTGCTATTTTAAAGATAGGCCCTACAACATTAGTAGGGATAATATCCTCTTTTGTAAATAGTTTTACACCATCAGCCGCAACTTGAAGTAATCCATAAGGACCAACATTCATTGGCCCAAGACGACGTTGCATAAATGCAAGAATCTTACGTTCAAAGTAAGTTCCTATACCTGCAAGTGCTGAAAATATAAGTAAAACTACAACGACTTTTATAACCGTTTCAATCAAATATGCTGTTTCCATATTACACCTTTTCTATCGAAGCTGTAGCAAAGCGATAACCACTAAACAGAGCCTCTGAATTTAATTTAGAATCAAAACTTGGAATTAATACTATATTACCAGCAATTTTATTATCGCTTACTATATTTGCAGTTAATTCGCCATTTTCACTCTTAACCTTTACACTATCACCCTCATTGAACTCAGAACTGTTTAAAAATTCTTCACTCATGTAGATACCACTCACTTCATCGAGTCCAGAAGCTTTCGCTGTAAACTCATTGAATTGTCTTACTGGATTTGCTAAATAGATAAGCTGAGAATCAAGACTCACCGCTTCATCAAACTTAGCAACACTCTCATCAGATGAGATGTTTCTACTCATATTTCTAAGTTCATACCCTCTTATCTCTTCACCAGAGTTTGTGTAGTGATCTGGTAACGAGTCAAATGCCATTGCAGAGAAACCTTTTGATGTTGGAAGTTGCTCAGTGTAGTCAATAACATTCTCAGATGCTAAACCTAAGGCATTTGCTATATCACTTAATTCATAACCACCATAAGATAGAGCCGCGTTTGTAGGGTTGACTCTTTTATTAATAGAAGTTAGTGTACCCTCTTGCTGATTCATTGATGGCATATCTAAATCTCCACCACCTAATGCACTTAAAGTGAAATCTGCCTGAGTGTTATAACCAACAGTGTAAGTTGGCTCTTCGCTTGAGAGTTCATTAATCATAGCCACACCTAAAGTGTTTGTTAGAGTTGGAATCATTACTAGAGTAAACTCTGAGTATTTCTCAATTAATGCCACTAGACGAGCAATGTTTTTAGAATTTGGATGATTATATAAATCTGGTCCAACTACTAATGAAAAAGTCTCTTTTTTCTTCAAGAATTTTTCTAAGTTTACACCAAATGCTTCAGGTGCTCCAAGAATCGCTAAAAGTTTATTGTCATCAACTTCAACTTCTTTAGATACTTTTTTAGGAACCATCTTAGACTTTTCTACTTCAACTTCTTCCTCTTCGCCAGTCTCTTCATTAACTTTCATCTCTTTAACTATCTCAACTACTTTCTCTTTTATAGTTTGGGTAACTGTAATAGTTTTCATAGAGTGAAAAGATGTTAAATAATCAACAACATCAGATGGTAACTTTTCTTTATCTCCAAATAGGTCAAGCACTAAGTATAAAGCAGCTTCTTCTTGAAGTGGCTTATGGTTAATACTCATAATATTTTTACCTAAACCATCAATAATAGGATCAGACACAGGGTGGAAATAAAGTCCAGCACCTTTGTTAACTGTTAAAGAATTATTAAGTGCATATCTTGCATTAGGGTTATCAGTTTTTAAAGCTGAACCAACAGAGATAATAAAACTAGAGTTCATCATCTCTTTAAGATCACTTCCATAAAGTCTTGTTCCACTAATATCCGAGTAGTCATGCAAGAAAGTTTGGAATGACTTTGCTTCATTATTGATAAGCTTGTATCCAAATTTCTCTCTCATCTTCTCTAAAATAAGAGCCTCTTCATTTGTAATAGTCGAAGTAAATTTAATTGCATCTGCTTTCTTAAACGCGGCAACCGCATTTACAAATGCAGCTTCATCTTTAGTTACATCAGAATTTTGATAATCAAAGCCGTAACGTCCTGCACCACAAAGAGAGACATAATTCCACTCATTCATAACACGATAGATTTTCTTTTCTGGATTCTCAATGCTTGTATGTTTTACATCATAAGAGATTTGACATCCAGCTGAACAGTGACCACAAGTTGCAGGAACCTGTTTAAGTTCCCATGCATTTGATTTGTACATAAAATCTGTATCTACTAAAGCTCCAACGGGACAAACAGCAGCACACTCGCCACATGAAGTACAATCAAGCATCTCTTCGCCAGAAGTTAAACCGATAACTGATTTGTTAAGCTTGTTCCACATAGCATATGCATCTTTAGGCATAGTCTCTTTGTACTCAGCCTCAAGTGCATCAGCACCACGAGGAACAGTTTTAAGAGAGTTGTCACCAATCATATCTTTACATGCAGTAACACAGCGTTCACATACGATACATAAACCTGGATCGTAATGTAAGTGTCCCCAATCGATTGAAGCACGTTCAACGTCTTTTACTGCATAACTTTGAGAATCAACGCCAATTTCGAGAGTATAGTTTTGAAGTTCACACTCGCCAGACTGATCACATACACCACACTGAAGAGGATGATTTACATCATAAACTTCCATGATTGCACGTCTTTCAGATTCTATAGTCTTTGTTGAAGTTGTAATATTCATTCCATCTTTAGCTTTAGCATTACAAGCATACACTTGTTTACCATCAGCCTCAACAAGACAAATACGACAAGCCAGTGTTGGACTACACCTTGTCAAATAACATAAAGCAGGTATAAAGATATCATTTGCACGAGCCGCGTTTAATATAAATTCGCCCTCTTGTGTTTGTACCTCTTTTCCGTCAATGTTAACAGTAATATTATCCATTTGCAACCTCTATTTTAACTTGATTATATCTATACTCTGCAACCTTCGTATCCATATCAAAGTTTGGATTTAATGCGATTGTTCCAGTAAGTTTTCTATCTACTCTAAAATGTCTTGTGAACTCTACACCATTGACAACAAATATAACCATATCACCAGATTTAATTTTGGATGCTGTCGCAAACTGCTCAGAACCTATTAAGTCTAATTTTGCTTTTATCTGTTTACACTCTGCAGTAACCCTATTGAACTGACTAATTGGATTGCAGCTATAAACAACACTACCATTAAACTCACTGAGTTGGGCAACTTCATCAATCTTAGGTCTTTTTTTATTTTTAACTGACTCTATCTTATATCCACGAGTAGCATTACCCGAGTTATCATAAGAGTTCTCTAAAGAGTCAAACACAAGATCTTTAAAACCAAGTTTTGGAGTATAATCAATTACATTTTCACTCTTTAAACCAAGAACATTTGCTATGTCATTTAACTCATAAGCCTTATAAGGCACACCAGCATTAAGAACAACCAAATCTTTATCAATATTAACAAAAGTTCCCTCTTGTTGGTTAAGTGAAGGCATATCTAAATCTCCCTCACCACTACTGCTAAGAGTAAAATCACCCTTAGTGTTATAACCAACACTTAGCCCATCTTGTTTCTCATCAAGTTCACAAATTAAGCTTACACCCAAAGAGTTAGTTACAGGAGGAACGATTAAAACTTTGAAGGTTCCAGTTTTTTGTAAATAACCAATAATAAGTGCAATGTTTTTAGCTCTTGGATGATTAATAACATCTTCACCAACAACCAAGATTTTACTCTTCTTTCTTTTAGAAAAATGATGAAGAAGTTCTATCTCTTCTTGTGAAATATTACTCTCACCACTTAGGTAACCTAGATCAAGTGATTCAAAGAAAGCCTCTTGTCCTGATTTATCTTCAACAAAGGCATCAGAGATCATTGACAGCGCAGCCTCTTCACTTTGGACTTCATTTTTAACATACTGAGTTACAAGGTTTGTAATTTCAGGATCTTTAATCGGATGAACTGAAGCAATATATGCTTTCTTATGGTTTACTGCCTTACTCATAGCAAATCTAATCATAGGATTATCACTAGAAATTGAACAACCTATACTTAGAATAAAGTCACTTTTTGATAAATCATCAAGTGTTGCATTGTAAAGCGACTCATTTGCAGTTGTTGCAAAGTTAGCCATAAAGTTTTGAAATGCTTTTGCTTCCGCATTTACAAGATTAAATCCAAGTTTCTCTTTTAACTTTTGAAGAACATAAGCCTCTTCATTAGTTATAGTAGATGTAAACAGAACATTTTTAGCATCTTTAAATGCTGTAACTGCATTACTAAATGCGGCTTCATCTTTTGTAGTTGTCAAATTTTCATAATCAAACCCAAATCTACCTGCACCACAAAGTGATGTAAAATCAGCTTCATTTGAAACACGGTAAATTTTACTATCTATGTGAGTATTATCAATTCCAGCATGTTTTGACTCATAATTGAGTGAACAAGCAGCTGAACAGTGAGCACAAGCTGATGGAACTTTTTTAAGTTCCCAAGCATTTGCAGAATATTTAAAATCAGTACTCGCCATTGCACCAACTGGACAAACAGAAACACATTCACCACATTGAATACAATTTTTAAGACGAATATCAATCTCAGATTTATAACCACCTGGTTTAATAAAGAGTGCTTCACTTCCTACAACTTCATTACATACAGCTGTACATTTTTCACACATGATACAAAGACCCGGATCATAAGTGTGAACACCCCATTTTTTCTTCCGACGAGCTTGATCACGAACTGCAAAAGTCTGTTCCGCTATACCAAAGTCTAATGTTTTGTTTTGTAAGTCACATTCACCTGACTTATCACAAACACCACACTGAAGAGGATGATTTACATTGTACATCTTCATAATATTCTGACGCTCTTTGTAAAGAGTGTCAGAATCAGTTATAACTTCAATACCCTCAACTGGAGGAGTATTACAAGAAAGAACAAAACCATCATGACCTTTTACTTCAACCGAACACATACGACACGATGCATTTGGAGTAGTTTTAGGTAAGTAACACATAGTTGGTATATAAGAACCCGTACGACGTGCAACCTCTATGATAGATTCACCTTTAGCTGCACTCACAGAGATTCCGTCAATTTTAAAATTAATCATTTTATCTTCCATCATGCCTCCTTTAGTTCGCTACCATAGCGATGTAATAACAACGCATACATCTCTCAGCTTCACTAAGAGCTTGCTCTTGTGTGAAACCGAAATTGACTTCTTCGTTATTATATTTTCTGATATCTACATCTAAAACTTCAGAATGAGCACGAGGAACACCAGCTAACCAACCAGTTACTTTCTCTTTTTTGTCATAAACTTTCATTTTACGTAGATGATCTTCCATAATCTCATCATCAGTAAGTGTTACCTCACCACCATTTTGAATAAATCTGCTCATAACTGAAGCACCGCGTTTAGCTTGGCCAACCGCGTTTACAATAGTCATTGGGCCATATTCACAATCTCCAGATGCAAAAATACCTTTGCGAGATGTCATGTAGTCTTTACCATTTGTCTGAATTGTAGCCCAAGATGTCATATCAAGTTCCCATTCTTCAGGTAAAAATGCCAAATCAGCTGACTGAGAAACCGCAGGAATCAAGTAATCAACTTCTATAACTTCTGAGGCACCTTCAATCTTAACTAATTGTGCACGTCCACCATTTGGATCGGGAATAAGTTCGAACTTATCAACAAGAAGTGATTTTAGTACATCATCTTCATCATTCATAGTATTTACAGCAGAGTGAAAAATAAACTCAACACCCTCTTCAACAGATTCATGATACTCTTCATAAGTTGTATTACGGATGATAGTTTTCTCATCACGACGATAGATCATA
>CAZPRE010000104.1:0-6833 GCA_964588875.1 uncultured Sulfurimonas sp.
TACAAGTCCGCCAATAATAATGCTTTCTCCGTGTCTTAGTATTGCTTGTGTTTTTACTTCTTGTTTTGAAGTTGTTGGTTGTCGTACAGGTTTGTCATCAGCATCTAATCCTGAATCTATAACATTTTCGAGAATTGCTTCTGCATCTAAAGTCACTTTATCATTAGATGAAACTCGAGGTTTTATTTTCAGAGTCAAACCAACGTCTTCGCGTTTAAAACTACTTGTTACTCCTCCCCCAAGAGTTGCACCTGTTACACTACCTGTAGAGATTGAAATGGTTTTACCAACATAGATAGATGATTCTTTATTGTTTACACACAATATAGATGGATTACTAACTGATTTAGATGCACCGTTTGTTTCAAGAAAATCTAATGCAGCCCCAACAGCAAAATTAACTCCTGTTAGATTGATTCCCTCTAACGACGATGTATCAAAAGCCACTGAAGAACCTCCAAAATTTGTTGCAAGTGTATAAAGTCCCCCATTAGAAATCGTACCTCCATCAAACCCATACTTTATCCCTAACGATTCTGCATTCTTTTTATTAATTTCAATAATTCTCGCTTGAACGTAAACTTGGTATTTCTCTTTATCAAGCTCCTCTATTATTAACTCAATACCTTTTATAATTATAGGGTCACCTATGGCGATAATTGCATTTATCTCCTCACTCGCTGCAATATTTGGCTTCAATGCTGGGTCTGAGAATTTTTGATTTTTAATAATCTCATTAAGAGTTGTTAAAACCGCTTTAGAGTCTGAGTTTTTAAGAGCAAAGATTTTCACGTCTTTATGTACTTTAGATTTAACGTCAAGTTTAGCGACTAAGTCTTCTATTTTTTTAACATTAGCCTTGTTTCCCACTACAACAAGACCATTTATATTATCATCTAGAACTATTTTTACAGTTTGTGAAGATACTTTTGGATTAAAAATTGACTTTGCAACATTAACCAAACGAGCTTGTAACTTTTTTGCTTCAGTATTTTTAATATAGATGATTTTTACTATAGCTGCATTGTTTGTATCTATATCTTTTATGACTTTTTTAATCGTCTCTATATTTTTAGGATAATCTGTAATTAAAAGTATATTACTCTCTTTCATAGTCATAAGTTTTGCAGTTTTTGAAATAAGGTAACGAATCTTTGCAGCTACTACGTCTACATTTTCACCCTTAACTTCTATGGATTGTGTTACCATTAAAGAACCATAGAGGCGTTTACCTTGAGTTACTACCCGAGCATTATGTTTTGCCGCTTCAGTTGAACGTACTATCTCATAAATTGATCCATCACGGATAAGAGTAAAACCCTTAGACTCTAACACTGAAACTAAAATACCCATCAACTCATCATCATAGATAGGAGCAGTACTTATAAAATCAACGCTACCAGTCACCTTATGGTTTATAAGTATGTTCTTGTTTGTAATTTTTGAAATTAGTTTGATAAAATCTTTTATAGCCAGATTTGAGAAGTTTACGTTGACCTGCTCTCTAGCTGATAAACTCAGCACTAAAATAGTTGTTAATAAAAATGTTTTAATTAATCTCATATACTAATTCCTTCTCTTGATTGTTTCGTAGTACTACTATTTGCATAGTATCTATAGTGTCTATATCCATATACATATCTGTTACATTTTTGAGAGTTTTAAGCTCAACATTATTCGCTTTGATGATTATGTCACCCTTTTGAAGTCCAAGTTCTGCTATCTTAGAGCCTTTTGTAATTCTCGTTACTTTATAACCTTTACCTGGTGAGAGTGGTCTTATGGCGATATCTTTCCAGAGTGCAGATGGATTATTTTTGTACTTATTTATATCTCTTCTTGTAACTACTTTTGGCTCACCAGAGTTTCCTTGCTTTACTACTTTTGTAATAAAGCTCTTTTGATTCTTAAGCTCTTCGAGATTAAGGACATAGTCCTTACCCCCTTTACTAAAAATAGCACTTCTGGGTTTAATAAGTTTAAGAGTAAAACCTGAATAAACTTCGCCAATACCAATTATCTCTGTTTTTTTAGGAGATGACTTGAGGGCTACTATGACAAAACCTTTTGCCTCTTTTCCATAAAGAGCTTTGAGTGTCATGTTTGTAATACTAACACTGCTTGTGGTTTTTGTACTCTGCTCTACTATTTTTGCACCTTTAAGCGT
This sequence comes from uncultured Sulfurimonas sp., assembly GCA_964588875.1. Lineage (GTDB taxonomy): Bacteria > Campylobacterota > Campylobacteria > Campylobacterales > Sulfurimonadaceae > Sulfurimonas. The sequence goes on from CAZPRE010000104.1 coordinate 2,168, forward strand.
TTGTAACATATTTTTAAAATCGACTCTTTGGTATTTGGGTTGATAGTTCTCTTTTTGCGCAAGCCCAACACCATCACTTGGAAGATACCAAAGCAGTGCTAAAGAGAGTGCTTTTGCCACTACTAAAAGAATTAAGAGTTTTGTTAAAACTTTAAGAAGGTAGGAGTTAGAAACTTTTATCATAAGTGTACTCTCCCTCTTTAGATTTATTAAACTCTCTCATAGAATTTTTGTACTCTTTTAACATTAACTCTGATGGCTCAAAGATTATGTGTAATGCCATATCAAGAAGGTTGAAACTTCCCTTTACTTCACCAGCTTCACCAACTTGGTAAATAGAGACATTTAAAGGGTTAAAAAGAGAGTGAGAGATAACTGCACTCTCTATACTTAGAGGTAAAAAAGAGCTTGCAGTTGGTGAGAGTTCTATGCCACTCATACTAAGTGAGTTATAAATTCCAAATATTTTAACATTTAAAGTTTGTATATCAGCACTTTTTACCGACTTAAAAAAGAGTTCCGCGTTTTGAAGCTCTAAACTGAATCCATTATCTATAACACTCTCATTTGAAATAATCACATCTCGTTTTTTAAGTTCATGTTCAATTGCAAAATAGATGTTTGCCTTTGGAGTAAAATACATCAGAGCTAAAAGAAAGAATGCCACAAAGGCGAAGAAAACTGCTATTTTTCTTACCATTTTATCTCCATTATAAGGCTTACTTTTGACTCGCTAAGTTTTTTAATCTTAAAAGAGTTTATCTGATAAGCTCCATTTAACAGTTTACCCATAAGTGCATTGAGCGCATTCTTATCCATACTTGCGCAGCTCAGAACAACAGAATTTTTCTTACTCTTTTTTTCTATATTTGCAGAACGCAGAGAAGAGAGTTTAAGTACTCTTGTCAATGATTTTTTCACGGCTTTTTTATCAGCATAAACAGATTTTAATCCACTTAGTTTTGTTGCAAGAATTTCTGTCTCTTTATAGTCAAGCTTAACTTCGGCTAACTCACTTTTAACACTACTGAGTTTAAATATACTAAAAAGTAAAATAGCCACAAGTAAGGCTCCTATGTGGAGTGGGTTTATACGATTCATATTTTCATCTCAAATATAAAGTTATCTTTTTTCTTATCAATATTAAACACTATCTTGTTGCTTATGAGCTTTTTCTTAATCGCATTTATAGAGCCTTGAGAGAGTAAGTTATACTCAGCAACAAGTTTTTTATCTTTAAGGGTCATTTTAAGTAATTTTTCTGATGCCTTTAGTTTACTAGAGAGTACAATAGAACTAGCTTCTCTAATGCGTGTCTGTTTCGTATGAATCTTCGTATATTTTTTAAGCATTGCCTTATTTTGAAACATTGTTGATTGTAGCTTAGCCTTCTCGAATAGCTCTTCTTTTTTTGTAGAAAAGTCATCTAGTTTAGAACTTGTAATAAATAGCTCGCTTACTATAAGAACTATTAAGGCTACTAAAATAGCCCCTATTTTGTAAAGACTTTTGTTATCGACTATATGCCCAAACTGTGCGAGTGTAATAGAATGATTAGAGAGAGTAATCTCATCAAGATTTAAATCTCCGCTCTCCTCAACAAAACTGCAAGGTAATAAAATCAAAATATCATCTTTTATAAAGATACTCTGAGTTTCGTTAATTTTTATTGCACCTTCTATAAAGCCAAATTCGCTTTGTGCAAAATAAACATTTGCTACATTTGAAATAGCAATACCTTTATCTTCTAACTCATCTATAATCATCTTATCGTCATAAGCAAAGGCGAAAAAATCATCCCCTTTTTTATAAACGCTGTAGTTATAATTTCCTAAAGGAAGGGTCTCTTCAAAGATAGACGGCAGAAGTTTTTGTGCTTCACTCGCTTTTTTAAGGGGAAGAGCTAGTTTTTTCACCCAGTACAGAGCAGGAGATAAAATAACATTCACTTTTTCTTCTATGTCTAAACCGGAAGAGGAGGAATCTAGAAATATTATTTTATATTTTTGATTAAATTTCGTAAACAAAATTACTCCCCTTTTTTTGATTCATATCATACTCAAATCTTAGTTTAGAACTCATGTCACCCCTAGTTACTGTGAGATGTACATCTAAATACTTCTCAAAATAACTAGCCATTGCAAAGGAGTTAAAAGCTATTAACTCATCAGGTGTTAAACCTATATCCTCTACAGTTGCATAAGCTCCCGCGTTTAGACTTAACTGCTGTGCTCTAAGTTCATCACAACCAAGAAGTAAACGCCATGTCTCATCAGTTGCATGATTTACATCGACCTTCGTATTTCTATTTTTTGAGAAATAGAAAAGCTTTTCAAAATCTATCGTACTTAAACTATCTTCATTATATGTTTTTTTGTAAAAATCATTAATTGTATTAAGATGCTTGATCGAACTTATATAATCTCGAAAAAGATATGGATTCTCATTAAATATATCGCTATAATAGCTATTATCAGCTTTAACTTTGTTCATATTATCAACTATCATATCTACATAGCTACTGTTTACATTATACATGCTCATATAGTTTCTAAGAGCATTGACTTTTGTAGTCTCTGGAGTAAAATTAACTTTAACTAATGTATTTATATTTAGCATTGATCTTGCACTACTAAGCTCTATAATAATGCTAACTCCGTTACTCTCAAAGGGAATAATCGCTGCCTCAGATAAAAAGATAAACAGAGCATCTGCGGTGTCTATGGCATCTAACTCAGTAGAGTTTTTTAAAAGGTTTAAAACATCATCGACAATCATACTACTCTGCATCGCAAACTCTTGTTTGGAGACTTCTGTTGTTGTTGTTTTAACTTGCTTGAGTGCTATTGCCAAAGAGACACTAATAGCCATGATAAAAAAGAGGGTTATCATAAGTGCTATTGCACCGCGTTTAGACATCATCTAGCTTATACTCATCGAAAATATTGGTAGTAACATTGCTGCGACTATAAAGCCTATACTTCCACCTACAAAAAGCATAAGAGCAGGTTCAAGAAGAGTTAAAAGCATACTAATCTTGTCACGATTCTCTTCAAAGTAAAGCTCTGAGACATTTGTTAAAACATTTTCTAGCTGTGAAGTCTCTTCCCCTAAAGCAATAGACTGCACAAAAGAGTGATCTATCTTTGTTTTAGAAGAGTTGAGTGCTGAAGAGAGGAGTTTCCCCTCAACTACCTTTTTTGAAGCTCCAACAAAAAGTTCTTTTAAAACCAAATTGTTTAATATGTTTGCACTCAAGTTTACAGTCTGAACAAAGGGAACACCAGAGCGAGTTAAAAGTGAAGCTATATAAGAGAAACGTGCTAACTCACTCTTTTGCGTAATCTCACCAAAAAGAGGCATTTTTAGTATGATTTTATGAACGCTATACGCAAATATATAGCTCTGCTTCATAGCGAACATAAAAGCGGCTACTGTTGCGAATATTAGTACTAAAATTAGTTTAAAGTTTTCGTTAAAAAAGTCACCCATAGCAATAACCACTTTAGTTGGTGTTGGCAACTCTTGCCCCATCTGCTCAAATATTCCCGTTATCTGAGGAACAACAAAGGTAAGCATAAACGCGATCATCACAAGAGAGATTATAATCATAAATGATGGATAAGCAAAGGCTCCCTTTATCTCTTTGTTAATTCTATCTTGTTCTTTTAAAAAACGCGATAGCTCAAGCAGAACCTCATCTAAAATACCACCACTCTCACTCACCTTGATTGACTGTTTGTAAAAGGCTGGAAGTTCAACAATAGTTTGAGTCTCTAATGCAGTAAAGAAGTTTTTACCCTCATCTAAATGTGTACTAATAGTGCTTAAAAATAGTTTCATTTTTTTGTTGTTGTCATAGTGGGTTTGTACTATTTTGAGAGCTGAAACTATAGTTATGCCTGAGCGAATGTACATAGATAGCTCACGAGATAAAGAGGATAGTTCTTTTGGAGGAATTTTATACTTTCTACTAAAGTCAAAGTTTGCAAACAGTGATGGAGAATCTTCATTTACACTTTGGTAGATAATTTTGGAAGCCTTTAGTTTCTGCTTTGCTTCCACTAAAGATATAGCCTCTATCTTGTCAGAGACTTTTTTACCCTCCGCGTTTATGCCTTTGTATTTAAATATCATTGATTTACTTCTTGGATTAGGTCTTCTCTTGTTTGGATGGCATCTTCCATAGAAAGATATACTTGTGTGGGAGTCATAAAAGTTGTAAAATCATATACATTTTCTTTATATTCAACTAACACTTGATCTCCTGCTCCTTGTTTGTTAATGCTATATGCAAAACAGACATTCTCTTGAACATCCTCTTCGTTAAAATAGACATCTCTCATAACTTCCATAGTCCCAGATAAAAACTCATATCTGTAAACACGAACACTATCATCTAAAAAATCCTCTAATGTACTTGTCTTGACTCCATCTACATAAATATCGCAACTCTCACAATTATCTAAACAGAGTAGCTTCACATTTTTTTCATACTTAAGATGCAGCATATATTCTTTTAAATTTAAAAGAGTTACATTTGTAAGTTCTTCACTTTTTTGCTTAAATGAACTCACAGAGAGAGTGTATACTACTCCCATTATCACAATGACTATCATAAGTTCTATAAGTGAAAAAGCTTTTTTTGTCATTTTAATAACCTTAC
>CAZPRE010000105.1:0-5271 GCA_964588875.1 uncultured Sulfurimonas sp.
TTGTAGTTGCTAATGATGGTAGTGTTGATTTAGAGTTTATTGGTCCCGTAAGAGTTGGTGGAAGAAGCTATAAAGAGGTAAAAGAGTATCTTTCATCAAAGTTAAGTAAACACTATAAAATGAGTTCTTTTAATGTAACGATTGCGAAATATAGCAGTATACAGGTGACTCTTATTGGTGATGTCAAAAACCCTGGTATATATAACTTATCATCATTTTCTACAGTAAAAGATCTTTTAATTGTTTCAAAAGGGGTGAGAGAGAGTGCTTCTGTTCGTAAAATTTTAATAAAAAGAGATTCTAAAACTATAGCAAAGTTAGATTTTTATAATTTACTTTTTAAGGGTAAAAATGTAAATTCTACATTACTTAAACATGGTGATATCGTTGTTATTACAAAAGCTAAAAAGTTAGTAAGTATAGATGGATTTGTAAATACAGCGGCAATTTTTGAACTCAATGATTTTGAGAAGTTAGATAAACTCATCGAGTATGCCGGTGGAATGAAAGCAAACGCTTCAAAGATGAATATTAAGATAGATAGATATAGCGAAAACTCAATATTTGAAACCTTTAAAATTCCCTATCGAGATGCTAGAAAATTTAAAATGAAAGATGGAGACAAGGTATATATTTACTCTTTAGACAGTAGTGCTGAGACAAGTGTAAACCTTTATGGAAATGTAATCCGTCCTGGTAGCTATAGAATTGGAAAGAGTAGCACACTCAATGAGTTCTTTAAAGAGAACCTTTCTGCGGGTGTGAAAAAATTCTTCTTACCTGAAACATACTTTTCTTATGGAATTATAAAAAGGTACTCTCACTTTTTAAATTATGAAACAAAATCTTTTGATCTTTCTAAAATAATTTCAGGAGAAGAGGTATTAGATTTAAAACCTCAAGATGAGATTTATATATTTAGCAACAATGATATAGCTTCTAGCTCTTATATAACTACAGTTGGAGATATCTTAATTAGTGAGGGTAAATTAAGATATTTTGAGGGAATGAGTATTAGGGATGCTGTTCATGGTGCTGGAGTTGATGGTATAGTCGATGATAAAATTAGAGTAACAACTATAAATACTCCAAACCGCATGCCAAAAACAAGTTTTTATTCTTTAAAAAAAGATGGTTCTAAAATATTGAGTGCCTATGATGAAGTAGAGGTGTATGATTATTATCAAACACATTTACTACAACCTATAAACATAAAAGGTGAGGTCCTTAACCCAACAACGGTTTTTTATGAGGATGGAATGACTCTTTATAATCTCCTTGATATATCTGGTGGGCTTACGACTATGGCCTATCTTAATAAGATCGAGATAGTTAGATATTATATTGATGATAATAGTAACCGCCAAAAAGAGATACTCTATTTAGATCTTAGAGATATAGATAAGACTAAGTATAAGCTAAAGGCCTATGATGAGGTAACAATATATAAAATTCCTCAATGGAATGATAAAGAAACTGTAGAGATACTCGGAGAGGTTAAATTTCCTGGTATTTACACCATAGGCAATGGAGAAAAAATCGCTAGTGTAATCCAGAGAGCTGGTGGATATACAAATGAAGCATTTATTAATGGTGCTGTTTTTACAAGAGATAGTATTAGAGAAAATCAAGTTAATCAGTATAATCGTGCCTTAGCTCAGATAAAAAGAGAGCTTGCTATTTATAATGCTATGCCTGCAAACTCGAAAAAGGCAGGTGCGGCTTCTGATGCTGGAGCGGCTCTTAATGAGGTTATGGAAGAGGCACAAAAATATCAACCTATTGGACGAGTGAGTATTAGCTTAGATGTGGATCTTGATGTATTTGAGAGCAGTGAGTACAACTTAGTACTTAAGGATAAAGATAGAGTTATAATACCAAGCCATATAGATACTGTTACTGTATTTGGAGAGGTCTTTAACCCAACATCTTTTGTATTTTCTTCAGATAAGAGCGTTGATGAGTATATTAATATGGCGAGTGGATTTTCTCGCGCGGCAGATGAGTCTAGAGTTTATGTAATCCATGCTGATGGTACAAGTGAACCAGTTGATAGTGGTTGGTTTAGTTCAAGTGTAAAAGTTGCAAAAGGTGATACTATAGTTATCCCTATATATATCAAAGAGTATGACACTCTAGAAGTAGCTGATACAGTAGCTAAGATATTAACAAGTTTTGCTCTGACAGCAGCTTCTCTTAGTACCTTAGGAGTGATTTAATGAATCAACTCCAAGAAAACTATATAGAAGAAGATGAAATAGACTTAAGAGAGTTATGGCAGACGATTCTTAACGGAAAAAAAATTATTGCTATTATAGTTATAGTGGTAGTTTCTTTAACACTTCTCTATGCCCTGAAGCTTCCAAATGTTTACAAATCAGAAGCAGTACTTATACCCGCTGATAGTGGTGGCACATCTCTAGGTGGTCTTGGTGGTTTGGCCGCTATGGCTGGTATAAGTGTGGGAAGTGGTGGTTCTATGACCCCAGATGTAGCATTTAACTCACTTCTTAATAACTATGAATTTATGAAAAATTTTGTAACAAAAAATGGGATTGTAGAGTATTATGCCAATCCTGATTTAGATAAAAACTATGTCTTTGCTATGGGTAATCGTGTTGTATATGATTTTTTAAAATCCAAAGCAGATGAGAGTGATGAAGCAATAGAGAAAGATTATGATGCAGAGGTTTTTATATTAATTAAAAGAGTTCAAGGAAGTTTTTCTATCTCGAGTGATAAAAAATCCGGTTTAATTACAGTCTCGTATAGTGACAGTGATAGAACTTATCCTCCAATTATTATAGAACTTTTTTTAAAGGATGCTAGTAAATATTTAGTTGAGAACAATTTAAGAATAATTAATGATAAATTACATTATTTTGAAAAAGAGCTTTCAATAGCTCAAGGTTTTGAACTTCGTCAAAGTATCTCTGGTATTGTTTCTGGGATAATGGAAGAGAAAATTATGATGCAATCAAAGGTTTATTACCAGTGTGATGTTTTAACATATCCTGCAGAGTCTTATATAAAAGCTAAAACAAAACCTAAGCGCTCTCTTATTGTAGTTGTATCATTTGTAACAAGTATTATATTAGGAATCTTTTTAGTCTTCTTTTTAGAGTTTATCAAAAAAGAAGAAGAGACCGAAGTTAAGGCTGCAAAGTAATTACTTAATTACTCCCGTACCACTCCAGTTTGCTGAGTGGTATATAGTAACTCCATTTTTTCTAGCATAGTATCTCATAAGTAATTTTTGTAGCGTTGGTTCAATTGAGGGGCTAAACCAAGCATTATTACTCATAGCTATTACATAATCTACTTCACCCTCATATATTTCAGCACATGTTGCTTCATAGCAGATAGCATTTCGAAATTTTATACCATTAATAATAAAGTCCGTTGGTTTTTGCGCCCCTATAAAGTCAGAAGCACCTGAGAAAAATGTATCATTTATGATTTTTTGTGCAAATCTTGGAAGTGGAATGTACTCTCCAAAAGGAACTAGAACCATTTTTTTCGCAATGCTGTATTTACCTTTATAAAACATATAGGTTACATTGTAATGGTGACCACCTTTACTAAGTAGTGCCCCAACAACAATGGCGATATTATCTGAAAGCTTTAAAAGTTCATCAATTAAAAGAGGATTTTGATTCATATAAAGAGGAAAAACTGATTCTGGTAGAACAACAATATCATAGCCCTCTGTATCAGCAGTCCTAATTTCTGTAAATATCATCTTAAGTGTAGGTTTTAAGGACTCTTTTTTCCATTTTTTTTCTTGCTTTATATCTGTAGCGACTAGTTTTATTTTTAAATCGAGTTCTTTTTGAGAGGGAGGATTAAAGTTAATTGCAAATATAATAAGCAATAATGGCAAATATTTAAGAGAACTTTTTTTGATAAATGAGGGTAGGGTTAAGGCTAAAAGTATTAAAGCAAGTTGGTATTTAAAAACACCAATGTAACTATCTACAAAAAGAAGTTCTATCTGCAACCAGTTGTAATCAAAGGGCTCAAAAAAGCTAAGTCCAAAGAGTAGTATAGCTCTGATATATACTCTGTTTGTAAGTGCTAAAACACCAAAAAAAAGCATATAAATTATAGCAAATCCAAAAGTGATAATTGGAGTCATATATCCAACACCTTGATACTTAAAACTATATCCAATCCAGTAAAACCAAAGAAGCCCGATTAAGAAACCTGCTATTAAAACTGAGCGTTTAGGTATATAGAGAAAAAGAGCTAATGCACTTAAGCCAAACGCGGTGTTAATAAGTCGATTTGTGAGTCCATACTCTTCAAAATATATAAATGCACTAAATAGGAGTGCCGTTAAAATACCAAGTAGAACAGTTAGTAATCTTTTATTCATAATCAAATTGTACTCAATTTAAGAGCCTATTAGGATAATTTTTGTATAATCGCCGCAATTTAACTAAAGGAAGTAAGACAACATGGATATTCTAGCTCAACTATTACCGTTCGTATTTTTAATCGCAATTATGTATTTCGTAATTATTCGCCCACAACAAAAAGAGGCTAAATCTAGAAAAGAGATGATAGCAGCACTAGCTAAAGGTGATAAAGTTATCACCAATGGTGGTTTTATCGTTGTAATACATAAGGTAGAAGAGAAGTTCTTAAGCGTTAAGATAAACGATGACACTATTAGTAAAATCACTAAAGACTCTATTGCAAAGAAGTACGAGGATGAAGCTTAATTATCGCATAGTCATATTCGCGTTAGCGATAATTTTTGGTATTACATTTTCCGTTCCTTCTCTGCTTCAAACACAAGAGGGTAAGAAAATAACTTTAGGCCTTGATCTTCAAGGTGGACTCCATATGCTTCTTGGTGTAAAAACTGAAGAGGCTACAAAGAGTCGTATCAAATCAATTGCTGCAAGTGTAAAACATTTTGCTGAGAGAAATGATGTCTTAATTGATCATCTTACTTTTGATGAAGCAAGTGTTAGTTTTGAGGTTCTTGATAGCGATGAATTACCTCGTATAAAAGAGTTCTTAGCTGAAATTGAGGGTTCTGATATTGTTAATATCGGTGAACTCATTACACTTACTCTTACACCTGCTGAGATTAAAAAGACTGAAGCTGAAGCTATTTCACAAGCTATTGAGACTATTAGAAATAGACTTGACCAGTTTGGTTTAGCAGAACCGGTTGTAGCTCGTCAAGGTGATGAGAAAATCTTAGTACAACTCGCAGGTATTAAAACACAAGAAGAAGAGCAGCGTGCTCGTGAGCTT
>CAZPRE010000105.1:5281-6812 GCA_964588875.1 uncultured Sulfurimonas sp.
GATAGAGCTGCTCGCGTTCATACGATGAGCGATGCAGATGCAGCTGCATATGGTGATGTGATTTTAGAAGATGCTAACAATCCAGCTATAAAATATCTTGTAACTGAAATTCCAATACTTGATGGGGGAATGCTAACCGATGCCTCTATGGGGTTTGATCAAAATAACCGTCCGCTCATTAACTTTAAGTTAAACGCGGAGGGCGCTGAGATATTTGGTGACTTTACTGGTCGTAGTGTTGGAAAGCGTTTAGCTGTTGTTTTAGATGGTAAGGTTTATTCCGCTCCAAATATTAATAAGCGTATCGGTGGTGGTGCTGGACAAATTTCCGGAAGTTACACTGTTATGGAAGCAAAAGATTTAGCTATTGCTCTTCGTTCAGGTTCGCTTTTAGCCCCAATTTACCTGATGGAAAAACGTTCTGTTGGACCAAGTTTAGGTGCTGATAGTATTAAGGCCTCTTTGGTTGCTCTTATGGGTGGTTTTGTACTTGTTATTATCTTTATGGTTATCTACTATAGAGCTGCTGGTGTTATTGCTAATATTGCTCTTATTGCTAACTTGTTTATAATTTTAGCTGTTATGAGTCTCTTTGGTGCAACCTTAACACTTCCAGGTATGGCGGGTATCGTTCTTACCGTTGGTATGGCTGTTGATGCGAATGTTATTATTAGTGAGCGTATTCGTGAGCTTATCTATGAGGGTAAGTCTATGCATAAGGCTATAGAAGATGGTTATGCAAACGCGATGAGAGCAATTTTAGATGCAAACATCACGACTCTAATTGCATCAGTCGTTTTATATGCTTATGGAACAGGGGCAATTAAAGGTTTCGCTATTACTATGAGTATAGGTATTTTAGCCTCTATGATTACAGCTATCCTTGGTACTCATGGAATTTATGAGATGTTAGAGAATAGAATTTCTAAAAGTAAAAATAACCGTTTCTGGTTTGGGATTAAAGGGTAATTATGGAATTTTTTAAATATACAAGAACCTTTAATTTTATGGGTAAGTCAAAAGCAGCGATGTTTTTGTCTATAGCTCTTGTTTTAGCTTCATATGTTCTACTAGCAACTAAAGGTCTAAACTACGGTGTAGACTTTGCTGGTGGTACTGTTGTTCAAGTGAAATACGACACACCAGCACCAATCGATGCTATGCGCGAAAAGCTTAAGAGTAATGACCTTTTTAATGGTTCTACTATTAGTGAGTTTGGTGCAGCTGAAGAGGTAGTTATAAAGATGAAGTCTACAACTTCTAGTGTGACTGTTGATATTGGTGATGTAACACGAGAAGCTCTTAAGGGAACAGGAAACTTTGAGATTCGTAGAGTTGATATAGTAGGGCCTACTGTTGGTGCTGAGCTAAAAGAGAAGGGTGTTATGGCCCTCTTACTCGCTATGCTTGGTATTTTGGTCTATGTCGCGTTTAGATTTGAGTGGCGTTTTGCAGTAGCTTCTATTGTCGCACTTATCCATGATATCTCTTTAGCTCTTGGTGCTATTACTCTTGTTGGACTTGACGTAAA
>CAZPRE010000106.1:0-6741 GCA_964588875.1 uncultured Sulfurimonas sp.
AGATGCAAAACTACCAAACGCGAAGGTAGCCATTATATCTTTTCACTCTCTTGAAGATAGAATTGTCAAACAGGCTTTTTCTACATGGTCAAAAGCTTGTATATGTCCTCAAGAGGCAATGCGATGTGCATGTGGCAATGATCATTCTCTTGGAAAAATTATTACTAGAAAACCCCTGATGGCTAAAGATGATGAGCTCAAAGAGAATGTTAGAAGTAGAAGTGCGAAAATGAGGATTTTTCAGATGGATACTTATGAGTGAGAAAAATGAACTCTTAGAAGAAATCACTGTAGTACTTTCACCCAAAAAGAAACTTGATGTAACATATTACTTGTATATTATGCTTATGCTTACTCTTGTGTGTATGTTTGTTTTTCCTAAAATCTATATTCAACAGCAGATTTACTTTAAAAGTAGAGATATCTCTAAATTAAAATCAGAGTATGATACATTAAAAGAAGAGAATAAAATTATAAATGCTTCTGTAGAGTCTATAAGATTTAAAAATCAAATTTTAGACACTCTATTCTAAGGAATAAAATGATTCGAAAATTTATAGAGTTTTCCATTGATAAACCGCTGTTAAATCACATCTTACTTATATTTATATTAGTTCTTTCCGTTTTTGCATATGTAAATATTCCTAAAGAGATTTTTCCACCTATGGCTATGGATAAGATTAGTATTAATGGTGGGTATGTTGGAACTTCCGCTGATACTCTTGATAAAATGGTTGTACAGTCTATAGAAGATGATTTACAAAATATAGATGAGCTCGAAAGTGTTAAAACAAGTATAAAAAATGGCTCTTTTTCTATCTCTACGGATATTAAAACAGGCTCAGATAATATAAAAGTACTTAATGATGTGAAAGATATCATAAGTGCAGTAAAAAAAGATCTGCCTGCAGATATGTCTGATCCTGTTGCAAAGATACAAACACATGCTTTTCCTCTTGTTCTTATAGCTCTGTCTGGAGATGTTACTAAAGAGGAGCTTTTAGAAAAGGCTGAAGAGTTAAAGAGTCAGTTGAGTAAGTATAAAACACTGAGTGATATTACAGTTCGTGGTGATGCTGATAGTGAATTAGTTATCTCTTTAAATGAACAAAAGGTAAGAGCACTAGAACTACAACCATCTTTAGTTGTCGCATCTCTTAAAAATATTAGTTCAATATTTCCTATTGGAACTATAAAAGAGAGAGGTGAGCATCTCTATATCTCAACTTTTAATGGTGAAAAAGATGCAAGTTCCATAGAAAATACCATTATAAGCGTTGGAGATAAACGTGTTAGAGTAGGGGATATCTCAGATATATCATTTAAGCTTAGTGATGAGTCGGAGCTGTCTCACTACAACGGCGTTCGGAATGTTTCCATAAATGTTACAAAGTCAAAAGATGGAAATGCCATAGAGCTTGTAAAAAATATTCGTCAACTCCTAAAAGAAAAATCAGAGTCAGATTCAAACATACATTACGATATATATACAGATACATCGATATGGATTAAAAACCGTCTAAATATAGTTTTCTCAAATATTATGTTTGGACTTATGCTGGTTTTTATAGCGATGATGATTTTTATTAACCGTGGTATTGCAATGGTTGTTGGTATTGGTATTCCGATGAGTTTTATGATTGGTCTTATTGTAACTGAAATTATGGGTAACTCACTCAATATGCTTTCTCTACTTGGAGCCCTAATAGCACTTGGAATGCTCGTGGATGAAGCAATAGTCGTGGCTGAGAACATATACAGACACTTAGAAGAGGGCATGGAGAAACGCGAGGCTGCTATTGTAGGTGCAACTGAAATGTTCCCTGCAGTTTTAACGGCAACACTTACAACCGTATTTGCTTTTTTACCTATGCTTTTACTCTCTGGTGAGATGGGAACTTTTATAAAAATTATCCCTATTATGATTACGGTGTTGTTGTTATCCTCATTATTTGAAGCTTTTTACTTCTTACCTCTTCATGCTCACGATTTTTTAAGAGTTTCAAAAGATGCCAGTTTTACAAAAAGAATCTGGAAATGGATGGGTAGTTTTTACTCTAAACTCTTACATTTTGTATTTAGCAGAAAAATAATCTCTTTAATTGTAATGGTCGTAACCATTTTAGGTTTAACGGCAGTTTTTATTAAAAACTCAAAATTTCAACTTTTTCCAGAGTTTGATACAACACAGATTTATGTTTATGGAAAGGTAAATATTAACAATGAACTTGTTGATACGGAAAAAATTGTAACAGCATTAGAAAAAGAACTTCTAAAAAATGAAGATAAGGAAGATATCTCCTCAATCACTTCAGTCATCGGCTTTAAAATGGATGCTAAAAATAGAGCGGAATTAGGCGAGAATCTTTTTCATATTTTTATAGACCTACATGAGCGAGCCCCTGTAAATGTTTTTGATACCTACATAAGTCCTTACTTATCGTTAGAATATGATGCAGAGCTTCTTAAACGCCAAAAAGATGCTAAAGATATAGCAAAAAATATAGAAAAAATTATTACCGCGTTTAGAGATAAAAAAGATAAAAATGGTTTAGTTTACGATGAACTCATAGTTAAAGTTCCAGGTGCTGGAATTATTGCTTCAGATATTGAGATAAGTCTGAGTGGAAAAAAAGAGCAAGAGATTGTTGATGGTCTAGCTATCTTGCAAAAGGCTTTATCTGATATAGAAGGTGTAAAAGATATTTCAGATGATGCAAACCTTGGTGAAAAAGAGCTTAAACTACGAGTTAACTCCTACGGACAGTATTTAGGTTTTAACGAAGAGATAATTTCAAGAGAGTTGATGCCTTACTACTTAAAGGGTGAGTATGGAAAGATGTTTAACGATACTGGACTTCTTAGAATCAAGATAGAGAGTGGTGTTAACAAAGAGATTAATTCGGTTCAAAGACTTGAACTACAAGTTCCATCATCACAACAATATGTTGCACTTAAAGATATCTGTGACTTTGTAATGCTACAAGGTTTTGTAACTCTAAATAAAGAAGATGGAGTTAGAATCCGAACAGTATTTGCCTCGTTAGATAAAAAGAATATAACCTCGGCTGAAGTTATTCAAAAGATGGAAGCTACTTTTAGTAAGTTAAAAGACGATGGCTACAAAATAGATATAAAAGGTGAAGAGAAAGAGAACAATAAAAATAAAGCTGAGATGATGCAAGCTGGATTAATTTCTATCTTCTTAATTTTTATAACGCTTGTTTGGCTCTTTGACTCTATTAAAAAGCCTCTTATTATTATCAGTACCATTCCTCTAGTTCTTTTGGGAGTCTTTTTTGGACACTTAGTGATGGGTGTTAATCTTAGTATGCCTGGACTTATAGGTATAGTAGGACTCTCGGGTGTTGTTGTAAATGATGGACTGATTATGGTTAGTTTTATTAAAGGTGCAAAAGATAGTGAAGATTTAATGAAGAGAGCAGGGACTAGATTAAGACCTATTCTTCTTACTTCTCTTACAACTGTACTTGGACTATTAACACTTATCTTTTTCGCTTCAGGGCAGGCTCTTATACTTCAACCAATGGCAATATCATTAGGCTTCGGAATCGCTTGGGCTACTGTACTCAATCTCATATATGTACCACTACTTTATGCAGTAGTTTATAAAATAAAATCACCTCAAGGGCAAAAATAATGAATTTAGAAATAACAAAAGCACAGTTTGGTGTAAGACCACCCGTTACAAAACCAATACCGGAATTTTTGATAGAAGTTGGGGAGCAGGGCATAAGAGATTTAATATCTAAGCACTATGACAGTATCAAAAAAAGTGAAATATATATAATCTTTCCTCAAGATGCAGATTTATTTGAAGAAGCAAAAAAGCACTCTAGTGATTTTTTTATTCAGATATGTGGAGGACACCCTCATTTTAATCAAAATCGTGGAGCACCACAGATGATAGGAAGACATGCTCTTTTTAGAATTGATGCAAATGCTAGAGGTGTTTGGTTGGAGCTTTATAAACCACTACTTTTAGAGCTTAAAAATGAAGGTGTAACTGAAACTTCTTTAAAATCATTTTGGGGATACTTGGATATTTTCTCAATTTGGATGATAAATACAAAATAAAGATTATAAATCAGAAAAACATAAGCTTTTTTTGACTATAATCACGCCCTACAAAGTATTAGCTTATGTAGAATATCTAACCGTGGTGTGGGTTTTTAGCTCAGTTGGTTAGAGCCCTCGGCTCATAACCGAGTGGTCGAGAGTTCGAGTCTCTCAGAACCCACCACTTCTTAACCCCCCTTAAACACAAACTTTCAAAGACTTTTTAATATTTTGTTTTGACAATTTATTTTGACAAAATGCTACAATACAGCTAAGTATTGACAAATGTTGCAAAACTACACATATGTTTAATGTAAAGACTTTTTTAACTGTCAAAACTTTTATGTACATTTTTAATCACTTATATATTTTCGAAAGTATACTTCTGACTTTTAATGTGTCGGTGACAATAATCATCAATTGACATTTTTAAAAAATTGAACTTATTTTAGAATTGGGTGGTTTTTTAGATTGCTCTTTTCTAATCTCTATATTAAATCTCTCTTTTATTAAGGGTTTTTCCTTATATGAAGAAAAATTCTCATTAAGGGTTTGTCCTTATAAGAGTGCTAAAGTATTTTTAGTCTTAAATTCCTGTTATTAGGGCTTTGAGCTCTTTTTTCTCACTAAGGGTTTGTCCTTATGGCTTCCCACCCATACTTATTGTATATTTTATTGCGATGTATTCATCTTAGAGAGTAAGCGATAAAGACTAGATACTGGAATGAGAGTAAGTTTAAATAATAAATCAATGTCTGTTTTGCCATTGGATTTTATACACTTATCGAGATGTTTATTTATAAGTGTTATACGCTTAAGTACATCATCACTCTTTTGCTTACCTCTAATATTTCCACCTATAGAACCATTTGAAATAGCTTGTTTGTTGTAATCACTATTTAATAATATTTGAGGTCTACTTATAACAGCATTACAATATGACCCATAAGCCTTTTTTACTATTTCTCTATAAGAAAACCTGTCACTTTTCTTTAGCTTAGAATTAATTGTTAATACTCCATAAATTACACCTTCTAAATGGAGCTTTTTTTCATAGTGAAGGCGTTGAGCATATTGACAAATATGAGAATAAACATCATTTTTAGTATGAGTTAGATGTGGCTGTTGATATTTTATAAATTTAGGACTAATGAGGGCTTTTAATTCATTTATATAGTAATACTTCTCTAATATATTATTTTCAAGTTCTAGATTATTTATGTATTGAATTACAGGGATTATTTCTTGTAATAATATTTTGATCGTACATATTGCTTGAAACTGTTTAGCTGTTATAATATCTTTATTAAAAGCATAACAGATAATTTCATAGTCTGATAAGCCATGTGTTGAAGTATTTGTTATTCTATAAGTTGGTGTAGGTAGTTGATAGATTGTGTTTCTAGGTATTTTAAATGCAAAACCTTTGCACATAAGATTAATGCCTAAAGTAAGCATAACTAAATCCTAGCACATGAAGAAAAAGAAGATTTAAAATTGCGATTAAATATCATTAATAAAACTCCTTATTCTGTGGTTATTTAGATCAGTGAGTTAGTCAATTACAATGACCATTTTGTAATTAATTTGTTTCAGTTTCAAGCCTTTAATAACTCAAAAATGTAACACTTCCGGGCCTATGTATTAGCTGATAAATATAGCTTTGATACTCAGTATTTAATAGACTATCAGTCTGATAAGAATCTTGCAATTTCATCAATAGTAAACATAATCTGTCCTAAAATTTTCTTAGAAGTAATTTGTCCATTTTTACGTAACCGGTCAATAGTTGCTTCACTTATTCCTAACTCTTTAGCTGTTTCTTTTTTAGTAAGTAGCATTTTTTTATAGTTATTTCTAAGCATTTGTGTAAAATCTGATTGTGTCATGTTCACTCCATGTGTTGATACTTGATTGCAATTAGTGAAATTAGACCATAATATGAGATGTTTTAATAGGGTAAAATCCCTAAAAAGTAGGGACATCAATATAGATTAGAAGTTTTTTTTAAGAGTGAAAGTGTCGATATCCTCTTGTATATCAATATTTGTAGGTGTTTAATTATTAATTTATTCTGTTGTAAAAATTTTTTGGATTATGGCTTTGATATTCTTATCTAGTATTTTTTTCTACAATAAAACATATAATCAAAATAGCTTTGAGTTTCAAGTATCCAGTAAGTACTTGAAAGTGTATTTTAATTTTAATAGCTTTAAAATAGAGTAAATAAAGGGTTTTAGAATGGAGATAAAGGTCTATTACGAAGACTTTTTTTGCCTTCCAAATCTGTAAAAAGGCTATTTCTAAGTAGTTCTATAAAATATTCTCTTGTAAAAATCTATTTAATTGAAAAAATGGACAAGAATATAGTCAAGTTTTTTATGTCAGAACTTAGTTTATTTAGCTTGGTGTTTTTTCAGTAATAAATGCAAATGAATAGCTATAGTTGAAACTTTTTATTTCAAGGTCTCTACTATAAGTACGAAATTTATTATTTGCTTGATTAGCTGTTCTCTAGAAACTTATTTTTCAATCCCTATATCTTTAATGTTTTTATTTTATCACTTTTGAATTAAAAAACTAAACTTATTAGTCTGATTTTAGGGGTTTATTATAATAAAAAATCTTATGGTAAAAACAAATGAAAGGGAAGAAGGTGTT
>CAZPRE010000107.1:0-6671 GCA_964588875.1 uncultured Sulfurimonas sp.
AGAGATGTATCAGTTTACTGATAAAGGAAACAATGATGTTTGCCTTCGTCCTGAGGGAACTGCTGGTGTTGTTCGTGCATTTATTCAAAAGAAGCTTGATAAAAAAGGTGGGATTCATAGATTTTTTTATCACGGTGCTATGTTTAGATATGAGAGACCTCAAAAAGGTAGACTAAGACAGTTTCATCAGTTTGGTGTTGAGAGTTTTGGTGTTGACAGCGTTTATGAAGATGCTACGATGATTATGATGACTAGTGACATACTTAAATGCTGTGGTATTGGTTATAGACTTCAACTAAATTCTTTAGGTGATCAAAACTGTATGCCTCAGTATCGTGACTCTTTAGTCGCATTTATTGAGAGTGTAGAAGATGAGATTTGTGAAGATTGTAAACGCCGTAAAGACACTAACCCTATTCGTGTACTAGATTGTAAAAACACGAAGTGTCAATCTCTTTATACTAATGCTCCAAAACTATTAAACTCTCTTTGTGGGAGCTGTGAAAATGATTTTTCTAAACTAAAAACTATTCTAGATACAAATGGAATTAAGTATGAGATAGATACAAACTTAGTTCGTGGGCTTGATTATTATTCTAAGACCGCGTTTGAGTTCGTAAGTGACAACATCGGAAGCCAAAGTGCAATTGCCGGTGGTGGACGTTATGACAGACTAGTAGAGTATCTTGATGGTCGTCCTACTCCTGCTGTTGGATTTGCTATGGGAATAGAGCGTTTAATGGAGCTTATCGTTATGCCTGAGAGTAAACGCAAAGGTTATTACATAGGTGCAATGGATGCAGAAGCTGTTGACTTAGCTGTAAGCCTTACTCACAAAAAGCGCCAAGAGGAGAAAGCAACTTGTGATTTTAAAGCTAAAAACCTTAAAAATCATCTCAAGGGTGCTGATAAAGCAAATGCTAGATTTTGTTGTGTAATTGGTTCTGACGAACTTGAAAACGAAACTATCTGGATAAAAGATTTACAGAACAAAACAGACGAGACAATTTCCCTCAAAGACTTTTAATGAAAAACTACGGTCTAGACATATGGTCAAATGATAATTTTTTTATAGAAAATGGTGAAGTAAAACTTAACTATAAGTCCCAGCCTTCCCTTCTTAAAATAGTAGAAGAAATTCGTGCAGATGATGTACGAGGGCCAATGCTCTTTAGGTTTCCTCATCTTATAAAAAAACAGATAGAGACACTCTACTTTTACTTTGATAAGGCTATTCAACTCAATGACTACAAGGGGAGTTTTAATGCCGTGTTTCCACTTAAGGTAAACCAATTTCCCCATGTTGTCGAAGCAATAACAAGCCAAGGAAAAAAGTTCAACTATGGTTTAGAAGCAGGAAGCAAGGCTGAACTTATTTTAGCCATGAGCAAAACTCCAAATGGGGCAAATATTACTGTCAATGGTTTTAAAGACAAAGAGATGATAACTCTTGGATTTATTGCTGCTCAAAGTGGGCATCATATTACTGTAACAATAGAGGGCTTAGGTGAGCTCAAAACTATTATAGAGGTAGCAAAGGAATCAAACCTGAAGATACCAAATATTGGTATTAGAGTAAGACTTCATAGTGCAGGAAGTGGTATATGGGCTAAAAGTGGAGGAATGGATGCAAAATTTGGTCTCACCTCTACTGAAATCATAGAAGCTATTACGATGATGCAAGAGGCAAAAATTATTGACTCTCTTAGCATGATTCACTTTCATATCGGTTCTCAGATGTCAGATATTGCCCCTCTAAAGCGTGCTCTTCGTGAAGCTGGAAATATATATGCTGAACTCAAGAATATGGGTGCATCTGCACTTAAAAGTATAAATATTGGTGGTGGTTTAGCCATTGAATATGGCCAACATGCCAGAGCAAGCTCAAGAAACTACTCTATAGATGAGTTTTCATCTTCTGTTGTTTTCTTACTTGGTGAGATTATGAATGCTAAAAATGTTACTCACCCTGATATTTTTACAGAATCTGGTCGTTATATAGTAGCCTCACACGGAGTACTTATTACTCCAGTTTTAGAACTTTTTACTCAAGACTACCATGAAAAACTTCTTAAGTTTAAAAAGGTAAACCCTCCTCTACTTGAAGAGATGAAGTATCTTTTTCAAAAACTAAGTGAAAAAAATTGTATAGAGTATCTTCATGATTCACTTGACCATATGGAATCACTCTTAACGCTGTTTGATTTAGGATATATTGACTTACAAGATCGTTCAAATGCGGAGATACTCGTTCACAATATTATCAAAAAATCTCTCTATCTTACATCTGCATATACGACAGATGAGTTGCAAGAACTTCAAGCATCTCTACAAGAACGCTATCTTATAAATGCTTCTATCTTTCAAAGTTTACCAGACTATTGGGGGCTAAAACAGCACTTTCCAGTTATGCCATTGCATAAACTAGAATCTAAACCTATGAGAGCAGCTTCTATCTGGGATATAACTTGCGATAGCGATGGCGAGATTGGCTTTAATCCAGAAAAGCCACTTTTTCTACATGATGTTGATTTAGAAAAAGAGGAATATTTTTTAGGTTTTTTTAATGTAGGTGCCTATCAAGAGACACTAGGAATGAATCATAACCTCTTTACACATCCAAATGAATATACAATAAATATAGATGATAATGGCTACTCTCTCACAAATATAGTAGAGTCTAAAAATATACTCGACATACTTGAATCTATTGGTTACAAGAGCGATGAAATCTTAAATACTCTTAAAAAAGATTTAGAAAACAGTGATTTTATTACAGAAAAAGAAAAAAATGATACACTTTCGAAACTTGAAACATTTTTATGCCAAAACGGCTATCTACGAACAACTAACTAGGAATTATTTTGGGAATTTACTCTGATATTAAAGAAGACTTTGCAAATGCTTATAAAAACGATCCAGCCTTAAACTCTAAAATTGATTTTTTATTCAACTACCCAGGTGTATGGGCTATTGCTTGGTATAGAGTAGGACATAAACTACACACATCAGGCTTTAAACGTCTTGCTAGAACACTTATGGGTTTTACTCAAATTTTTACTCATATAGATATTCATCCAGCTGCAGAAATTGGTAACCGTGTTTTTATTGACCATGGTATTGGTGTTGTTATTGGCGAGACTACTATTATCGAAGATGATGTTATCATCTACCAAGGTGTTACACTTGGTGGAGTTTCTCTTACTCATGGTAAACGCCATCCAACAATCAAACAAGGTGCTGTACTAGGTGCTGGAGCTAAGATACTTGGAAACATTGTAATAGGTGAACATGCAAAAATTGGAGCTAACTCCGTTGTTGTTAAAGAGGTACCTGATTGCTCAACTGCTATCGGTATTCCTGCTCATGTTATAGAAAAAGGAAGATGTGTAGATCCTTTCATGCACAATATGCTTCCAGATATTAACAAAGAGATGTTTGAGTACCTACTTAAACGTGTTGCTATTTTAGAGCATGTTATTGTTGAAGATAACAAAGCTGTTCTTGACGAGGACTTAGAACTAGAAAATATTTACGAATCATTCATTAAAGCGATGAAAAGCTAACAATTACAATAATTTTAGTATAATGTCTCCAACATAAAATTGGAGATACCTAATGCTAACTAATCGTATAAATACACTTTCAGAATCAATTACTATCGCTATTACTACACTTGCTCAAGAGTTAAAAGCTGAGGGAAAAGATATACTCAGCTTTTCTGCTGGTGAACCTGATTTTGGTACACCTCAAGTTATTAAAGATGCAGCTATTGATGCAATCAACAATGATTACACAAAATATACTGCTGTTGATGGTTATCCTGTTTTAAGAGAAGCTATTGTAAATAAGCTCAAACGCGATAATGGTTTAACTTATGCTACGAATCAAGTTATAGCTAACAATGGTGCGAAACACTCACTATTTAACCTCTTTTCTGCTGTTATTGAAGATGGTGCTGAAGTTATTATTCCTGCTCCTTACTGGGTTACATATCCTGAACTTGTAAAATACTGTGGTGGTAAAGTTGTTGAGATCCAAACACACGATACAGATGGATTTAAAATTACTCCAGAGCAATTAAAAGCTGCTATCACAAGTAAAACTATAATGTTAGTTTTAACAACTCCATCTAACCCAACTGGCTCTATCTATACAAAAGAAGAGTTAATAGCTATCGGGAAAGTTTTAGAAGGTACTGACATTATCGTTGCATCTGATGAGATGTATGAAAAACTAACTTACGAAGGTACATTTACTTCATGTGCTGCAGTAAGTGATGATATGTTTCAACGTACTGTGACTATCAATGGTCTTTCTAAATCAGTTGCAATGACTGGTTGGAGATTTGGTTATATGGCATCTGCAAATACAGAGCTAATCAAAGCAACAAAAAAACTACAATCACAAAGTACATCAAACATCAACTCTATCACTCAAATGGCAGCTATAGCTGGTCTTGATGGAAGTGCTGATAAAGATATCGCTATGATGAAGAAAGCCTTTATAGAGCGTCGTGATGAGGCTGTAAAGCTTATGAATGAGATTGATGGCTTGAGCGTTTTAAAACCTGATGGAGCATTTTATCTTTTTGTAAATATCAAAGCGATCACAAATGATTCTCTTACTTTTGCAAAAGATTTACTAGACAAACAACTCGTAGCTGTTGTTCCAGGTGTTGCATTTGGTAGTGAAGGTTATTTTAGATTGAGTTTTGCGACAGATATTGATACTATTCGTACAGGTATTAAACGTATTGAAATATTTGTAAAGTCTTTAAAAGCATAGACTTTCTTTTCTAATTTTATCCATGCAAAAGCATGGGTAAAAATCTATTTTAAAGCAGTTAAAGCTGCAATTACTTCTTCTAAATTTTCAATTGGAAGGTGTACTTTCCACTCTGGCGATTCTACATTTCCAGCTAAAGAAATTCCAACACTAGCTACAGTACCACTTTTTGGTCCATATGGTTGTTCAATTTTTGCTACTGAGATAACACCTTTTTTTGTTCCGTGTAATGCGATTGTTTGTGACATATTTTACCCTTGTTAATTAATTTAATATAATAATAGTTAATTTATTATTATTACTTGATAAGTCTTGCTAATTTAGCTTGAATTTTAAGCCATGCTTTATGATCCATAAAAGGAAAACCAGCAAAAACTTTACCACTTTCTTTTATAGTTTTTGTAACACCTGTTCTAGCTGCAAAAGTATTAAACGGTGCAATCTCTAAATGTCCTGCAACACCAGACTGTGCACCAAATACTGATGAGCGTCCAAGCTTAGATGAACCAGCAAGACCTGTTTGACCTGCAAGAACACTATATTCGCCTACTTCACAATTATGTGCAATATGAATAAGATTATCTAAACGCGACCCTTGTTTGATCAAAGTAGTGCCAAAAACAGCTCTATCTATAGAAGTGTTAGAACCTATTTCAACATCATCCTCAATAACAACATTTCCATTATGATAAATTTTCTTATGCATTCCCATCTTATCAGATGCAAATCCAAAACCATCACTACCAATAGCAGTTCCAGCATGAACAATACAGTCACTTCCTATCTTGCAATCTCTGTAGAGAACCACATTTGGATAAAGTATAGTATTGTCGCCAACAACTGCATTTGAACCGACATAAACGCCAGCCATAACAGTACAGTTTCTACCAACAGTAGCACCATTAGCTAACTCTGCCTTAGCTGAAATAGTACTACCCTCGCCTACAACTGCATTAAGAGAATCAATATCTTCAACTCTAGGTGCGAACTTCTGTGAGACTACAGCCATCTGCCAGTATGGTGCTTCAACAACAAGAGCTACACATCCACTAGGAACTTCACACTTATTTTTTTCATCGACTATGATTGCTGCCGCATTTGAAGATGATATTTCTTTAACATATTTAGAGTTTGCTACAAATGATAATTCAGATGAACTTGCATCACTTAGTGTATTCATAGAAGTAATTTCAATATCACTTCCGCTAAATTGGGCACCAATCAGTTTTGCAATCTCACTTAATAACATAAAATTATCTCTCTAGTGCTACGGCACCACTTCTAACTATCTCTTTTGGATTATAGCGTTTGATAGCACTTAAAAAATGCTCTATTCGCTTAGGTTCATCTGCAACCATTGCTATAATAACATTCTCACCAACATTTACAATTTTACCATTGTATGCTTGACAAAGAGTATCTATGTCAGTGATGTTTTCGTTAATTGGAAACTTGATAAGAGCCATCTCTTTCTCAACGATATCTTCATGCTCATAAACACGAAGAACTGGTATAAGTTTATGTAGTTGCTTAGTGATCTGCTCAATCACACGAACTGAACCAGCTGTAACAATAGTTAAACGCGAGTACTTAGACTCTGGGATTGGAGCAACAGTTAAAGACGTAATGTTATAACCACGTCCAGAGAAAAGGTTTGTGATACGAGATAAAACACTCGCCTCATTAACAACGATAACTGAAACTACTCTTCTTTCGCTATTCTCAGTCATTATTTTTTCTCCTTTTTTTCTAATAACATCATATTAAACAGACTACCACCTGATGGTACCATCGGCATAACATTTTCAAACCTTTCAACGATTACTTCGATGAAAGCAACTATGTTTTTCTCAACTGCATCTTTTAGAGCAGCATCAAATTCT
>CAZPRE010000108.1:0-6549 GCA_964588875.1 uncultured Sulfurimonas sp.
AATCATATAACATAATAATTCCTATAAGTAATAATGATAATAAAAGTATAACTCATAATTATAATTAATGCAATAGTTTTGTAATAATTTACTCATATTTAGTTATAATATTAATAATTAAGACAAATCTGAAATAAATAGTGGTGATTATGGAAAATATTTTTGGTAAATTAAATGATGTTCAGACAAATGCAGTGAAAAAAACTGAAGGTCCTGTACTTATTTTAGCGGGAGCGGGTAGTGGTAAGACTACTACCATCATATCACGTTTAGCATATTTGGTGGAGGGTTTAGGCATTCCAGCTTCAAATACTCTTACTCTTACTTTTACCAATAAAGCGGCTAAAGAAATGAAAGAGCGTGCTTTAAATATGATTCAAAATAGTGCATATCCACCACTTTTATGTACTTTTCACAAATTTGGCTTACTCTTTTTAAAATTTAACATTCACCTTTTAAACAGACAAAACAATTTCGTTGTTATCGATACTGATGATAAAAAAAGAATTATAAAAAAAATAAACTCAGAACTCCCAACACCATTAATTGCAAGTGAGATATCAAGATATAAAAACTCATTGCTCACTCCAGAGGATGCATACAAACAAGCAGAACTTTATAATTATCAGCAGATTGCAAAGGTTTATGAAGCATATGAGGCTTATTTAAATGAAAATAATCTTGTGGACTTTGATGATTTAATAGCACTGACTTATAGACTTTTAGATGAAAACCCAGAGTTAGCGCGGACTACTTCTGAAAAATATAAATATATTATGGTTGATGAGTACCAAGATACAAATGAACTGCAACTCAAACTGATTCAAAAACTATGCAGTGCACATAATAATATCTGTGTCGTTGGTGATGATGATCAAAGTATTTATGGTTGGCGTGGAGCACATATACGAAATATTATGGAGTTTCATGAAGATTTTATAGGTACTGAAACTTTTAAACTTGAAGAGAACTACCGCTCTAAAGAACCAATTTTAAAAGTAGCAAATGCATTGATTGAACATAATCGTTCGCGTTTAGGAAAAAAACTTATTCCTACTCGCGGTGGTGGTGAAGATATAACAGTGCTTAATTCCAATGATGAAAATGAAGAGGCTAGAAAAATTGCTATAAATATCAATAAGCTTTTAAACTCTGGGGTAAGAGCTAAAGATATAGCAATTCTTTACCGTGTGAATGCACTAAGTCGTTCTGTAGAAGAGGGTTTAAATCGTGCTGGAGTAGCTTACAAACTTGTAGGTGGCCTGCGCTTTTATGATAGAGCGGAGATTAAAGATCTTATATCTTATGTTCGAGTGATTACAAATTATCATGATGATTTTTCTATTAAGCGAATTATTAACAAACCTAAACGCGGTCTAGGTAAAGCGAGTATAGATAAGATAGAACTTGCATCTCATGCAAGTGCAAAATCTATTTTTGAGTTTATCGACTCTTCGTCTATTCCTGAGTTAGAAGCACTAGTAAGAAAGAAAAATGCAGCAACACTTAAAACATTTGTTAAAAATATCAAAAATGTTTCTAAAGCAGTTAGCGAATCAACATATGAATTTATAGACATTTTAGAAGATACATTTAAGCTCAAAGACATCTACAAGGGCACACAAGACGAGTCCGATAGAGTTTTAAATATGGATGAGTTTTATGGACTCTTCCGTGATTTTGTAAAAAACAGTCCGGATGCTAGTTTGGATGAGTTTTTAAATGAGCTTACACTCCAAAGTGAACAGGATCAAGTTGAGGGTGAATCTATATACATGATGAGTATTCATGCTTCAAAAGGTTTAGAATTTGACCATGTCTTTATTGTAGGAATTGAAGAGGGATTCTTACCTCTTGTCGGTGATGGAAGTGACTTAGAAGAAGAACGCCGCTTAGGTTATGTCTCTTTTACAAGAGCTAAAGATACATTAACACTCTCTCATGCTAGTAGTAGATTTTATAAGGGTCGAAGAAGCGATCTTCAAAAAAGTAGATTTTTTAATGAAGCAGGTCTTTGTGCCGGTTCACTTATAGTTGAAAAAAATACGGCGTTTAAAAAGGGTGATTTGGTAAGACATAAAATTTTTGGAACTGGTCGTATTACAGGTGTGAGTAAATCTGGACGCGAGTTTAAACTCCAAATTAACTTTGCGGGGACTAAACGCGATATCTTGGCATCTTTTGTAGAAAGATTATAATGAACAGACTCTTTGTCGCTTACAAACCAACAGGTATAGGCTCAAACTTTTTTCTCTCAAAATTAAAAAGAAAGTATCAGAACAAAAAAGCTGGTTTTTCTGGAACACTAGACCCTTTTGCAAAAGGGGTTCTACTTATAGGTTTTGGAACACACACAAAACTCTTTCGCTTTTTAAATAAAACTCCCAAATCATACAGAGCCACACTCTGGTTAGGTGCTCATAGTGATTCACTAGACACTGAAATGATAGATAATGTAAAGATTGTCAAAGAACTCTCAAGTGAAGATGTATTAAACACAGTTAAATCCTTAGAGGGCGAGCTAGAATATGAACCACCTATTTTTAGTGCTAAACGCATTAATGGACAACGTGCATACGATTTAGCTCGTGCTGGTAAAAAAGTAGTTTTGAATAAAATAAACTCTACTATTTATGAGACTAAGTTAATCCACTACTGCCATCCTTTCGTAACCTTTGAAGCTACAGTCTCTGAGGGTACTTATATCCGTTCCTTAGGTCGCATAATTACGAATAGACTTGGAATAGAGTTTGGAAGCTTGAGCGCCTTAGAGAGACTATGTGAGGGACAGTTTATATATGATGATGAGAAGCCCTTAGATATTAAAAAATCACTCAATATGCCACTTAACAAATACACTGGTGACCAGGAAAATATTAAATATGGAAGAGTTCTTGCTATAGAAGATTTAGAGATACAAGAAGAGGGATATTACTGGCTAGATAATGGCGATAATATTTCGATAATAAATGTTATAGACAATGCAGTAAAATATGAATTAGGTAGGATTTACACATGCTAGTACTTGCAAGAAAATTAGATGAATCAATTGTGATTGGTGATAATGTAGTAGTAAAAGTTATATCTATTGAAAAAGGCATAGTGAAACTTGGCATTGAAGCACCTTCATCTATTGGCATCGTAAGAAGCGAGCTTTTAGAGGATGTAAAAGAATCAAATATAGCAGCATCAAAAGAGGCGAACACTAAAAAAATTAGTATGTTAAGCCAAATTCTTAAAAAGTAAGAGCTGACTTATGAAAATGTATAAGGCTTATGCAAAAGTAAATATCTTTTTAAAAATTACAGGTAAACGTGGTAACTATCATGAAATCGTATCGCGTTTTATGCGACTAGAAAATTTATATGATGAACTCTCTTTTGTTCCTAAAACAAGTGAGGATTTTGAAATAATTGGTAATTTTTCTTGTAAGACAAGACAGAATACTATTTACAAAGCCTATTTTGCACTTAGAGAGGCTACAAATAGCGAAGCTCTAGAAAAGCTTATGAGAACACATGGTGTTGAGGTTAAAAAGTCTATCCCCGCGTTTGCAGGTCTTGGTGGTGGAAGTAGTGACGCAGCAACATATCTAAAAATGTGTAATGAAGTACTACATTTGGGACTTAGTATAAAAGAGTTAGCAATGATTGGTCTTAAAGTTGGGGCTGATGTTCCATTTTTTATATACGGTTATGATAGTGCAAATGTAAGCGGAATAGGTGAGGTAGTAGAAGAGTTTAGTGAAGAACTTTTAAATCTAGAGACATACACTCCAGATGTTGAGATAAGTACTCCAAATGTTTACGCAATATATAGAGAAGATTTTTATAACCCAATAGATGGTTTTGAGACACAAGAGTTAAAAAAGACTCTCTCAAAAGATATATTAAACACCATGAGTCCATCAGAGGCAAATGACCTCTTCGAACCAGCATTGAGAGGGTACAAAGAGTTAAAAAATCACTACAGAGTAGGCTACCACTTTAGTGGAAGTGGTAGTAGCTTTTTTAGGGTAAAAGATAGCTAAATGGCACTCAGTTGGAATGAGATTAAAATAGAGCCATAAACTTCTCAAAAGAGTGGAAAGAAGAAGAACGAGAACATGCGGAGTCTCAAAGTTTTTGGAATGATTTTTTTAATGTTTTTGGCATCACTAGAAAAAGGGTAGCTTCGTTTGAAGAGCCTGTAAAAAAATTAGGAGACAAACGCGGTCGTATTGACCTTTTTTGGAAGGGAACTCTGCTTGTTGAGCACAAGTCAAAGGGCAAAGATTTAGATAAGGCTTACACACAAGCACTTGACTATTTTCCCGGTTTAAAAGAAGCGGAACTACCGAAGTATGTCTTAGTGTCAGATTTTGAAATATTTAGACTTTATGATTTAGAAGAAGACCGCGTTTATGAGTTTAAACTAGATGAACTTTACAAAAACATCTCTCTTTTTGGTTTTATAGCTGGATATACAAAACATAAAATTACTGCAGAAGACCCTGTAAATATTAAAGCCGCTCTTCTTATGGGAAAACTTCACGATGAACTCAAAGATATAGGTTATGATGGTCACCCACTAGAACACTTTTTAGTGCGAGTGCTCTTTTTACTTTTTGCAGAAGATACTTCCATCTTTGACAAAAGAATATTTACGGAGTTTATAGAAAATCGTACAAATGAAGATGGAAGTGACGTTGGTGCAAAACTAGCTGAACTTTTTCAAGTCCTCAACACTCCTGAGAAAAAAAGACTCAAAACACGAGATGAAAGTCTCTCCGCATTTCCATATACAAATGGAAAACTCTTTGAAGAGTTCTTGCCGATAGTTGCGTTTAACACTAAGATGAGAGAGACACTATTGGAGTGTTGTTATGTAGACTGGAGCAAGATAAGCCCTGCTATTTTTGGTTCACTTTTTCAGTCTATTATGGACAAGACTCTTAGAAGAAATCTAGGCGCACACTATACAAGTGAAGCAAATATTTTAAAACTTATAAAACCACTTTTCCTAGATGAACTTCACGAACGATTTGAGAAAATCAAGAAAAACAAAAAGTAGCTTCAAGAGTTTCATAAAGAACTCTCCACTCTCAACTTCTTTGACCCTGCTTGTGGAAGTGGAAACTTTCTCATCATGGCATATAGAGAGATAAGACTCTTGGAGTTTAAAATACTTAAAATCCTTCATACCGAAGCAGTTTTAGACATAGACGCCATTGTTTGGTGTGATGTTGACCAGTTTCACGGTATAGAGTACGAAGAGTTTCCGGCACAAATAGCACGAGTAGCCATGTGGCTCATAGACCATCAGATGAATATGATGATAAGTGAGTATTTTGGGCAGTATTTTGTACGGCTACCACTAAAAAAATCAGCAAATATCATTCATGGTAACTCTCTGTGTTTAGATTGGCAAGAGGTAGTGAGTAAAGATAAACTCTCTTATATTTTAGGAAATCCTCCGTTTATAGGAAAGCAACTTCAAACGAAAGAACAAAAAGAAGATATGAAACTTATATTTGATGGTGTTAAAGGTGCTGGCGTTTTAGACTATGTAACCGCTTGGTATCTTAAATCATCACAGTATATTCAAAATACAAATATTAGGTCTGCGTTTGTGTCAACAAATTCCATAGCTCAAGGCGAACAGGTTGGAATCCTTTGGAAAGAGTTGTTTGATAACTATAAAATAAAAATACACTTCGCTCATCAAACATTTAACTGGAGTAATGAAGCGAAATCAAACGCAGCAGTTCATGTTGTAATAGTTGGTTTTGCTAATTTTGATACTAATGAAAAGAAAATATTTGAGTATGAAGATATCAAAGGTGAAGCTCTTGAAAAAAGTGTTAAAAATATCAACGCTTATTTAGTTGAGGGTGTTGATATAGTAATAGAAAAAAGAAGAAAACCAGTTTGTAATGTTCCCAACATTATCAAAGGAAATTATTATGCTAAAAGTGCGGGTTTAATTATTGAGGAAAAAGATTTAGATTATTTGGTAAGAAACGAACCAGCTGCAAGAAAATGGATTAAACTTTTGATTGGTGCAGATGAATTTATAAATAATAAAAAACGATATTGTCTCTGGTTAATTGATTGTCCCCCAAATGAATTAAGAAAAATGCCCTTAGTGATGGAACGAGTTAATCGTGTTAGAGAGGATAGACTCAAAAGCACCGATAAAGGTATGCAAAATCTGACACCTACGAGATTTCGTGAAATAAATAATCCTGAAAAATGTATTGTAATTCCAGTAGTATCTTCTGAAAAAAGAACATACATTCCTATGGGATTTATTGATAAAAATACAATTTCAACCAATGCTAATTTAATAATTCCAAACGGAGACTTATTCCTATTCGGACAACTAACATCTCTAATGCACATGGCATGGGTGAAATACACTTGTGGAAGACTTGAAAGTCGTTTTAGATACTCAAAAGATATAGTTTACAACAACTACCCATTCCCAAAAGACGTAAGTGATAAAAACAAAAACGCAGTAGAACAAAAAGCACAAGAAGTTTTAGACATAAGAGCAGAGTTTACAGAA
>CAZPRE010000109.1:0-519 GCA_964588875.1 uncultured Sulfurimonas sp.
GATTTAGAAAGAAAGTAGCACTCGACTCCATGTACCTTATGTGCATGTTTCTTTGGTACTGCGTTTGCATGGATACTGATAAAAATATCTGCATTTTTTTTATTTGCATACTTTGTTCTATTACTAAGTTTTACAAATTTATCTCTATCTCTTGTCATATAAACTTTATATCCACGAGATTTTAAGATACGTCTTAACTCACTTGAAATATCCATAACAACTATCTTTTCTCTATATTTTTTGTATCCAACAGCACCAGGGTCTTTACCACCATGCCCTGCATCTATCATGATAATCTTATTGCGATCAAGACGTTTAGGTGAAATATATTTTGAAATAGCACTTGGCTTAGCAGACTCTTTTGAGATTGACGATATATTTATGACTAACTGAGTAAGCTCTCTTTTAAATCTTAAGTTTATTTTTTTATCATCTTCAATAACTAAACGCAGTGTATTAGGGTCAAACTGAGCCAACCTAATTCTATCAATACCATCTTTACGCAGTGTTTGAGACTTT
>CAZPRE010000109.1:529-6446 GCA_964588875.1 uncultured Sulfurimonas sp.
GAGGCATGAATGTCAAAGACATAGCGGTATCTTTTATTTTTAGTATCATAAAGTGTAAAGTAATTAATCTGATTTGTACGAAGTTTTTTATCAAACTTTAATACAAGTTTTCCATCTTTCCATCTTACAGATTTAAGTTTATGAGAGGCAGTAACTTTAATTTTTTTACTATTTTTAGATTTATTCTTTGATTTTGAAGGAGGCTTTTTATAAGTTTTTTTCTTAGAAGACTTATTATACTTATCAAGTTCATTAGAGTATTGTTCTACATCTATATGTAACTTGTTACCTGTTTTTACAATGCCCTTTAAGGCACTTATTTTAAGTTTTTTATCATCACTCATAATTGAGCGTAAATAAAGATTTTTGTAATCATTGTATGCACGGAAGTGCTTACTTTTACTTCCTGATTTCACAAATCCGTTAGCACGTTTTAGTATAGCACTATCACTGAGAGCTTGTAAGGATATGGCAAAAGCAAGAAAAACTAAAAAGAAACGCAACATTAACTTAACTATTCACCCTCAATAAGTTTATTCATTAACTCTTTTACTGAAATAATTTCATTTAATTTATATCCATTAGTTCCGGAGAAAAATAGACCAGTTTCTAAATTACCAAGATATGCATCACTCAGTCTATCCGCGATACAAAAACCAACCTCTTTAGCTTCTACACCACGATTACATGGTGCAACACAGTTAGAGATACATTTAATAGAAGGACCTTCGCGTTTAGCTACTAAATGTGTAAGGTTTGTAACAACACCTTGTGCAGGATAACCAACGGGAGAACCCATAAGCTGTATATCATCCTTTTTAGCACCTAAAAGAACATTTTTTAAGTTTTCATGTGCATCACATTCGTGAGTTCCAATAAAGCGAGTACCCATTTGAACACCGCTAGCACCAAGAGACAACATCTCTTCTATGTCTGTTTTATCCCAAACACCACCGGCTGCAATTACTGGAATATTACCCCATTTTGCAGCTTCTTCAACTACTGGTGCTACAATATTTTCAAGTTGATTCTCTTCAAGTTTACACTGTTCATAAGTAAAACCTTGATGTCCACCAGATTTTGGTCCTTCAACTACAACAGCATCAGGAAGTCTGTTGTAACGTTTCTGCCAACGTTTACAGATAATCTTAAGTGCTTTAGGTGATGATACGATAGGTACTAAAGCTACATCAGGATAACCTTCTGTAAACTCAGGCATATTTGTTGGAAGACCAGCACCTGTAATAATAATATCAATACCCAATTCACAAGCATTTCTTACAACATCACCATAGCCATTGATAGCATAAAGAATATTAGCAGCAAGTGGTTTATCACCTGCAATCGCTCTAGCACTTTTTATAATTGCTTCAAAACCATCTTTTGAGTAGAAGTTCGATTCACTAAGTGGTCTATCAGCAACCAGCTTTCCTGCAAATTTTTTATCTAGATAATATCCTGTTCCAACGGAACTGATGACACCAAGTCCACCTTCTTTAGAAACATTACCAGCTAAACCATCCCAACTAATACCAACACCCATTCCACCTTGAACGATTGGCTTTTCAATAACATACTTTCCAATTTTTAATGGTTCAAAACTCATCTAACTTACCTTTAACTTTGCAAATTTTCTTTTTCCTACTTGAAGGATGTAATCACCCGCTTGTAGCTGTAACTGCATATCTGATATCTTTTCTTGGTTTATTTTAACGCCACCTTGCTTAATATCTCTTCTAGCTTGCGAAGTTGATGGCTCAATGTTACAATCTACCAACGCTTTTGCTATCCAAATCTCTCCATCACAACTAAATTCGGGGATATCTGTTGGAATTTGGCTTTTTGCATGAACTTTATCAAATTCAGCCTTAGCCATTTTTGCAGCTTCATCTGAATGAAAGCGAGCTACAATTTCCATAGAAAGATTCTCTTTAACCACTTTCGGATGAAGAGAACCATCGGCAACACCATCTTTTATACTCTGTATTTCTTCTAAAGATTTTGTACTTAATAGTTCAAAGTATCTCCACATAAGATCATCAGAAATACTTAAAATCTTACCAAACATATCATCAGCTGCATCAGTTACACCGATATAGTTTCCTAAAGATTTACTCATCTTTTGTATGCCATCAAGCCCTTCTAAAATAGGCATCATTAAGACTGCTTGTTGCTTTTTAATCTCATAAGCTTTTTGAAGTTGTCTTCCCATCAAAAGGTTAAATTTCTGGTCTGTTCCACCTATTTCAACATCACTTTGAAGATGAACACTATCATAGCCTTGAAGGAGTGGATATATAAACTCACTCACTGCAATAGGAGTTTGAGATGCATAACGTTTAGAAAAATCATCGCGTTCTAGCATACGAGCTACAGTCAGATTTGACGCAAGCTCTAGCATTCCAATAGCACCCAGTTTTTCTAGCCAATCGTTATTGTAAACAATATCAGTTTTACTCTCATCCAAAATTTTAAAAGCCTGAGTTGTGTAAGACTTGATATTTTCAACTATATCTTCTTTTGTCAATACTTTTCTCGTTGCACTCTTACCAGTTGGATCACCAATAGTTGCAGTAAAGTCTCCAATAAGAAACTGAACTCTTGCACCATACTTTTGAAATGTTGCAAGTTTTTGCAAAAGGACAGTGTGACCTAAGTGTAAATCTGGAGCAGTAGGATCAAAACCAGCTTTAACTGTATATGTTGTTCCATCTTCATAATATTTTGTTAATAGTTTTTCAATTCTTTGTATATCAATAATTTCGGCACAGCCTCTATTTATCTCTCGTAAAGCTTCTTGTATCATTTACTTTTTTCCTATTTTTTTATTCTTTTCATGTAATAAATTATTTATAAGCATCATCAGTTCGTATGAGATGTATAACTTTTATTTTCTGTTCAAGTTTCTTTTTCAGAGCACCTATATCTGATTCTTTAGCCTCAAAACCAAGTTCACAGTACTTGATAAAGTTACTCTCTTCTTTTCCAAGCTCAATAGAATTAATATCAATATTTAACTTAACAAGGTAGGTTAAAAATGTAGCTAAAGCACCTTTTGCATTGTGCATAGATGCGATAAGGTTATATTTATAAATATGTTGTCTTTCCCATCTTACAAAAACCATAGGCTCGTCCATCTCTAATTTCTTTAAAGCATGGTCGCACATTTTATGATGAACATGTACCTTTCCTTTTTCTAAAAAACCCATAATTTCATCACCAGACTTTGGGTGACAACAGTAATCAAAGACAACATCATTAACACTAGTAGTGGAGAATATCTCAACTCCAGCTATAATGCTAGACTTCAATTTAAATTTATGTCGAGATAAAAATCTCTGAACTTTGCCATTTTGACTAATTTCCTGTGTGTATTTATGAATTACATTTTTAAAATGCTCTATATCACAAGGTATGTTTGATTGAGTATCACAATTGTTAGCCATAAACCAAGACTCGACTCTTGATAAATTAAGGTTCATTGTAGTTGCTACTATATTTATACTTGATCTTGTATTTATATCTCTAATCCTAGCATTACAGTTAAGTCTCATGTTTGTTGTAGCACGTGATGTTTTAACCGCGTTTATCCATGAACACCTTGTTATTATATCATCAGACATTATAATCTTAACTATATCACCATTTTTTAGCTCTGTAAGCAATGAAACTTTTGACTTATTAACAAGACAGGATTCTGCTTTATTTCCAACTTCACTATGAACTGTGTATGCAAAATCAAGGACTACTGCACCACGAGGAAGAGTAAAAGGGTCTCCTGTTGGAGAAAAAACAGAAAGGTCTTCAGAGTAAAGATCATTTTTAATTAATTCGTAAAAATCTTCTACTGACTCATTTTGATACTGTAAATTATTAAGCCAATCAAGCTTTATGTTATTTCCACCGCTTTTATATTTCCAATGGGCTGCAACACCAAGCTCTGCAGTTTTATGCATATCGTATGTTCTAATTTGAACTTCCAAGATTGTCGTATTATAAAATACAGTAGTATGGATAGTCTGATAACCATTGTCTTTAGCAACTGCTATATAGTCCTTAAAACGCGAAGAAAGTGGTTGAAAATGAAGATGAATCAGACCTAGTATAGTGTAACACTTTACAGCATCTTTAGTTAATATACGAACTGCTAAAAGATCAAGAACCTCTTCAATTCCAACACCTTTTCTCTGCATTTTTAAATAGATGGAGTATCTATGTTTTACACGTGAGAGTATCTCAAACTCATCTTCACAAAAGCCATTTTTTAAAAGAAGGCCCTGAATCGACTTTTTAAACTCTTCAAGTTTCATTTCTATCTTATGATAATTTGTATCTAAATAGTTGTCAATATGATGCTTTTCATCCTTAAAAAGATATGAAAAACTTAAATCTTCTAGAATGTTTTTTAAAAAAGATATACCTAGTCTGTGTGCAATTGGTGCATAAACGACAAGAGTCTCTTCGGCAATACGAATCTGCTTATGATCGGCAAGCGCATCTAGAGTGAGCATATTATGAAGTCTATCACATAGTTTAACAACTAGAACACGTACATCTTCAATACTCGCTAGAAGCATCTTCCTAAACGAAAGAGCGGAGACAACTAATTTTTCACTTGAATTGGATGGAATAAGTTCGGAATCGCGTATATCATCTATTTTAGTTAAGCCTTCAACTAAATGAGATACATCTTTACCAAAGAGAGAGTCAATATATTCAATCGATGTTGGAGTATCTTCAACAACATCATGAAGCAGAGCCGCAACTGCCATTGATTCATCATCTGTAATAGACGAGACTATGGAAGCGACTAATATGGGGTGAATGATATAAGGCTCACCACTTTTTCTAAATTGATGTTTATGAGCTTCTATGGAGAAGGCTAGTGCTCGTTCTAAAACAGCACTGCGTTTTATCTGAGTAAAAAGGTACGAAGAAGCCGAGTCAACATCATGAAGATGTTTGACTTTTTCAATATCTACTTGACTCAAGGACAAGATATTACTTTTCTAAATCAACAAAGCCTTTGATTACTATAAGGCCCTCAGCGATTTCCATTAAAGCTAAATCTGCAGGTTTAACACTTTTTGGATCTATGTTTAATTTACTTGATGCTCCATTAGCAATTTCATCTGTTCTTTTTGCTACTGCTAATGCTAACATATAACGATCTAAAAGAGGATTGTCATCTAAAATTTTGGCTGTTAATTCTTCTATTTTCATTTTTTATTTCCTTGGTTTATTTTATTTTACGATTGAGCAATTTTGCATATTGCCATTTAAGATATCTAAGATATTACCTTTTTTAGACATATCACATACAATTATAGGTAATTTATTGTCTTTTGCTAATGCTATTGAAGTATCATCCATAACCTTAATATGATCACTAAGAGCTTGTTCATATGTTAACACATCTAACTTCACTGCGTCACTAAATTTAACTGGGTCTCTATCATAAACACCATCAACCTTAGTCGCTTTGATAATAACTTCTGCACCAATTTCTACAGCTCTAAGAGTCGCTGCTGTATCTGTTGTAAAGAAAGGATTACCTGTTCCCGCTGCAAAAATCACAACACGACCTTTTTCTAAATGACGTACAGCTTTACGGTTAATATAAGGCTCAGCAATCTGTTCCATTTTAATAGCTGTTTGCATACGAACTTGAAGTCCAACATGTTCACATGCTTCTTGCATAGCTACACCGTTAATTACGGTTGCAAGCATTCCCATATAATCACCACTTGTTCTTTTGATTATTCCATCTTGTGCAGCTGTTACACCACGGATAATATTTCCCCCACCGATAACGATACCAACTTCGATACCTGCTTCTACCAGTGATTTTATCTCCCGAGAGATATAGTTTAAAATTTGTGTGTCAATCCCATGCCCTGCCTCACCAGCAAGAGCT
>CAZPRE010000110.1:0-6416 GCA_964588875.1 uncultured Sulfurimonas sp.
AGTTGTTTGGTTTTCATCTTACCTTTAGTACTTTGCATTTAATCCTAAGTATAAACTACGTCCAGCCGTAGCATAGCCATCTACAACTTGATAATATTCATCAGTTATGTTGTTAATTTTACCATAAACGGTGATATATTTATTTACTTTAACATTTGAAGAGAGATTTGCAATTGTGTACTCACCAGTTTGGGCACCTTGTTTGTCTGCTCTATCATATCTTGTTCCAATATGTTGAGCATTTATTCCTATATTAAATTCCTCAGAGATGTAGTAAGTTGCTTTTACATCAATCTGTGTTTTTGGACGACGAGCTAACTCCTTACCCGTTGCATCTTCTGTTTTTACATAAGTGTAGTTTGCAGCAAGACCAAGAGTTTCAAAAAGATAATCTTCATAGCCTATTTCGATTCCTTGAAATGTTGATTTACCATCTAAATTTTTGTATATTGCAGGAGTCCCGCTAACATAATCGATAAGATTATCTATTTCATTGTAAAAGGCAGTTATCCAGACTATGTCACTTCCTAAAGTTAAATCTGTAGTAAATGAATTTTCAGGTTTTAGGTTTGGATTTGCAGCTATAGACCAGGCAGGATTACCATAGACTTGGTCAATAGTAGGTGCATTATAACCCGTGCCTACATTTGCACTTACATAATAATCTTTAAAAATAAATTGTTTCGCTCCAATTTTACCTGTGAGTGCATCATCAAATTCACTAAACTTGTCATATCTAACAGACTCGGTAATGATTGTGTTTAATCCTTCAAAAAATTGCATTTTATTATAGTTTGTTGCAAAAGCAGAAAGAGCATTATAGTTTTTGTCTTCTGTACCTGCCTGTTTTTCATAGTTGAAAAGTTGGTAAGAAGAACCAACTCTTAAAAAAGAATCTTTCATGTATGTTATTTTATCATCAACTTTAACCTCATTTACAGAGCCTTTAAAATTAGAGTCCCCAGATGCGAGTTTAAAATCTTTATCAAATGTAGATAAATTATACTGAGCAGTAATGTCGTGAATAGTTCCTTTATGCTTATATGCTAATGTGTAAAAATTATTTTTTATTTTAGAATTTTCAACACTTGAATCTGCTGGAGCATACAAAGGATAACCAGTTGAACCATCAAAATCTGCATCACCATCTATCATTTGTAGAGTAGCTTCAATTCTATCTTCTTTAGTAAGGTTATATCCAAGTTTTGCATTGAGTGTTGTATTGATATATTTATCTTTTTCTAAACCAAGTTCATCATAGCGTTTACCATAGTTTGCATCTGCTTTAGTTGGTTCAACTGCTGAGAATCCATCATTATTGATGTGTAGTCCACCGATTAATATATCATATTTATCAGTTGCATAAGAGGCTTGAATAGATGTTTTTTTACTGTCAAATGAGCCATACTCAACATTTGCAACAGCATGAACACCTTTTTTAGCTTTTGATGTAATGATATTGATTACACCACCACTAGCATCACTTCCCCAAACACCAGACTGAGCTCCTTTAATGATTTCTATTTGTTCAACATTGTAAAGCATAACTTGAGAGAGTTCCGCTACTGCATTAATAGCTGTGGGGTTATTGTAACGAACTCCATCTATCAGTACTAATATTCGTCTTGAATCCATTCCTCTAACAAACATAGAAGCCTGTTGACCCGTTCCCCCAGATTGACTTATTGTAATATTTCCTAATTGGCTTAATGCCTCTGTGAGAGATGTCACCCTTGATTCTTCAATCGCTTTTTTAGCGATAATTGTTATGTTATCAGTTACATCTTTTTTGTTAAGTGTTATTCCTTGAGAAGATGATACTTCTATGTTTTCTAGAGTATACTGGTTGTCTGCACATAGTGAGCTAATTAAAGCAACTGATATAAGTGATAATTGTATAGTTTTTGACATATTTGTCCTTAATCTGGTAATAATATTTATTTGTTTTGTTGAGTAAAGATTAAGATGCGGGTGGAGAAGCGATTTTTATAGTGAGGGGTTTACCACTGAGGGTATTAAGAGAAGCTCCGAGTGCTACTATCTTTGTTAAAGATATATAGGCTTGGATTGCTGCTAATGAAAAGTAGTTTTTTCCAAAACCTTTAGGTATATACACTGCGACTCTTTTATTTTTTTGAAATTATAGCTAGTTTTGTTTAAAGATTTTTCAAAAGCAAGAGGTAGCCTTGAATAATACTGGCAACTCCCTTAGCGACAACATCAACATTTAGAGACCTACATATAGTTCTATTATTGTATTGAAAACTTATTTTTTAAAAATCATTTTAAAAACATCATCTCTAAGAAGAACATCTTCTAAATTTGCTTTATAGGATGTAAGTTCTTCAGACTTTTTAGAACTGGATTTATATTTCTTAAGATGAATTTTTTCCACCAATTTAACCGTCCCATCTATAACAGTGGTGCTACCTACTTCTAAAATATAGTTTTGGTTTGCGATGAGATTTGCATAGTACCTTAGATAAAGAA
Organism: uncultured Sulfurimonas sp.; assembly: GCA_964588875.1. Classification (GTDB taxonomy): domain Bacteria; phylum Campylobacterota; class Campylobacteria; order Campylobacterales; family Sulfurimonadaceae; genus Sulfurimonas. The sequence goes on from CAZPRE010000110.1 coordinate 2,491, forward strand.
AGGAAGCTATTGTGTTGTTGTATGCAAAAAAAGCGATAGGTAAACTACAGCCGACTTGGGAATCTTTAGAAAAGTCTTCATCTTTTAGCGTTTTGAGCTCACGCTCAAAACTAAGTACCTCTTCAAACACCTCAGGTTTTATACGTAGAACAAGTAGCATACCGAAAAAATTGTTTTCGTATTGACTTACAAGAAATAGATTCCCTTTATTTGTTGCCCACTCTCTTAAAATATCAAGATTGAGTTGATAGTGGTTGTTAGTCAAACTAAATAAGATGTCATTTGGCATTTTTAAAAGTGCTTCTGCATTTTGAGAGTCATAGACATTTATAATTTTAATATTCTCTTCGATTATATTTGAGTGTGGAAAGTTTAATATATGATTTTTTGAGTTTCCGATTAAATTTTGAACACCTGTTTTACTAAATTCATGTTCAAGTTCAGAAATATCATAACTATTGAAATAAGGGAAAACACAATTCTCATATGATTGGAGCAGTTTGACAATTTTAATCTGCTTATCTACATTCGGACTTGTAATCCCTCTCTCCCAACGACTGAGGGTACCAATATCTAGACCAATAAATTCTAAATCAAAGTTGTAGCATTTATTTACTAATTCTTCTTGTGTCAGATGGTACTTGTCACGACAATGTTTTATATATTTTCCAAATAGCAAAGGCTTCTCACGTATTTTTTCACTAATTATAACTTAGCATTATTAAAACTTTTTATATATTAAAAATGCTCTTCAATCTTATCTCATAACTTTATACAATTAGGTATATTTAAAAAAGGAAGACATTATGTTTCATACAAACTTTTTATCAAAAGGCTTTTTACTTTCATTGGCAGCTGTGACAGCACTTTGGGCTACTCCAACAAAAATAGAGTTGGATGATATGACAAAAATTATTGGTTATTTCCCAGAGTGGGGAATTTACAGTGGTCACAACAATTATACACCTGCAAAGGTAGAACTAGAAAAAATTACACATGTTAATTATGCATTTGCGACTATAAAAGATGGTGTTATAGACTATTTTGATAAGTATGCAGCCGTTGAAGTCACACATGGCGAGGCTTGGGATAGCCCTTACAAAGGAAACTTAGGACAGTTTGAAAAGCTAAAAGCAGATAATCCACATCTATCTGTACTTGTCTCTATTGGTGGGTGGTCACAATCTGGAAACTTCCATGATGTAGCATCTACACAAGCTAAACGTGATAGATTTGCTTCTAGTGTGATTCAGTTTATACGAGAACATAAACTAGATGGTGCAGATATTGACTGGGAGTACCCAGTTTCATCAAGACAGCCAGATTTAACGGACAATGCAAACGATCAGGGAACACCAAATGCAGATGCAAGTGAGAAAGAGACATTTACTCTTTTACTTAAAACTCTTAGAGAGCATTTAAATGCGGCAGGTGAGCAAGATGGACAGTACTATCAGCTAAGTGCAGCAGTAAGTGCTGGATTTGTTAATATAGAAAACACTCAGCCCAAACTGTATTCAGAGTATTTAGATTTTGTAAATATTATGACTTATGATCTGCATGGAGCTTGGGATACATCGACTAATCATCAAAGTGCTCTGTATCAAAATCCAAATGCTCCAGATGATTTAAATATCAACTCAGTGATAGCGAAGTTTAAATCATATGGAATAAGTAACAAAAAGTTAGTAATAGGAACACCTTTTTACTCAAGAGGTTGGAAAAATGTAGCTACTGATGGTATAGATGAAAACTTACCGGGACTTTTTGCAAGTGCTAATGGCGGAGCTAATGGTATTTGGGATGGTGGCGTTGCAGCTGGAGTAAACCCATACTATCATGTGATAGAGATGGAAAATGACCCTGATTTTACGAAGTACTATGATGAAAATGCAGAGGCCCCTTACCTTTATAGTGCAACTAAACAGGAGTTATACACTTATGAAGATAAACGCTCACTTCAAGCAAAGATAGACTTTGTAAAAGAAAAAGGGCTAGGTGGTATGATAATTTGGGAATTATCATCTGATGCAGCTCCAACAAGTGAGAAGAATCTTTTAAATGTAATCTATAAAGGTTTTTATCCTGATGGAATCACTTTAAATGGTGATGTTAATAACACTGAGGATAACAACTCGGGTGAAGAGACAGATACAAGCACTGGTGAAACAGGCGGGAGTACAGATAACTCGACTGATACAACTGATATAGTAGTTGCAACAGCATGGGATGCATCTAAAGTATACCTTGGTGGGGATATAGTCTCATATGATGCTCAAAACTATAAAGCAAAATGGTGGACCCAAGGGAATGCACCAGGAGCAAGTGAGTGGGGACCATGGGAATTAACCTCAGAGAGCTCAACAACTGAGGAGACAGATACAACAACTCCAGATAATTCAACAACGACTGGAGATGATTCAACTCAAGAGGAAACAACAACTAGCGATACGAGTAGTGGTACTTGGAGTAGTAGTTTAGTGTATGTAGGTGGTGAAGTTATAGTCTATAACAACATAAAATACAAGGCAAAATGGTGGACACAAGGTAATATTCCGGGCACTGAGCAATGGGGTCCATGGGAAGTTGTAGCTGATCAAACACCAATAACTGAGACGACTACAGATACTACTCCAGTAGAAGATGAGACAACTCCATCAGATACTGAAGTAGGAACTGACCCAGTAGATGGAAGTGGAGGAACAGTGAGTCTAAGTACATTACAAGCTAATGAAGCATCTTTAACAAATACTCCAGAGATGGCACTGGTAGTAGCTTCTATAGCGACGATTGACAATAGTTTAGTGGAGCTAATTAGTCCACTAAATCCCAACAATCCGAGTAATGTAAAACGTGTTGAGGGTGTTGTAAGTGCAAGTGATTGGGAGTTTTTATTTCCAAACAGAACACCAGAGTACACATATGACAACTTCTTAAAAGCTGTTGGTAAGTTCCCTGCGTTTTGTGGAGAGTATGATGATGGTAGAGATTCAGAGCAGATTTGTAAAACATCTTTAGCAACTATGTTTGCACACTTCACACAAGAGACAGGTGGACACACAGCAGGCTTAGCAGTACCTGAGTGGAGACAGGGTCTTGTTCATGTAAGAGAGATGGGCTGGAATGAAGAGATGAGAGGTGGTTACAACTCAGAGTGTAGTACAGATATTTGGCAAGGTGAGAAATACCCTTGTGGTACATTTGATGATGGTGAGTACAAAAGTTACTTCGGAAGAGGGGCTAAACAGTTAAGTTATAACTATAACTACGGTGCATTTTCAGAGGCGATGACAGGTGATGTAAGTACATTACTAAACAATCCTGAGCAGGTTGCAGATACTTGGTATAACCTTGCAAGTGCAGTTTTCTTTTATGTTTACCCACAGACACCTAAACCAAGTATGCTTCACGTTGTAGATGGAACATGGGTACCAAATCAAAATGACATAGACAATGGTCTTACAAATGGATTTGGAGTGACAACAAACATCATTAACGGTGGTGTAGAGTGTGGTGGTAGCACAGAGATAGCTCAATCACTAAACAGAATCACATACTACACAGAGTTTTCAAACTACTTTGGTTTGAGTATAGCAGATGATGAGGTTTTAGGATGTGCAAATATGGATTCGTTTACAAGTGATAGCTCAGCGGCACTTCCAGTATACTGGGATCAGGATTGGAGTTGGAGTGCAGACTCAGCAGATGGCAAATCATATGCTTGTAAATTAGTGAACTACCAAACACAGTACTCAGCATTTATAGAGGGTGACTATGTTGAGTGTGTTGAAGATATCTTTGATGTAAGAGCGGAGTAAAACCTCAAACTATTCTATTCTTCCTGTGTTTGTTTTTATATCAAAGGCAAATACAGCTTCTATATATTTGGTTTAATGAAAAATTTGGGCTCCTGAAACATTCATAAA
>CAZPRE010000111.1:0-6287 GCA_964588875.1 uncultured Sulfurimonas sp.
CAGTTTGTGGTAAGCTAGATACTCATGCTTCTGTTTATAGATGGAGCAAAATCAAAAAGCTTATTGATGCTAAAAAGTATGTTGGTAAAGATCCTTATGGGATTCCTATCTTAGATATGAAATCAACTCTACATGGTCAAGTTGAACTAGGTCTTGGGCCTTTACATAATCAGTATTCAAATATAGATGGTGAAATTTATACTTCACTTTATGTTGATTCACAGATTGTTAAGTGGAACTACAAAACTTTAAAAGTTCTTGACAAAGAGAATGTTCACTATAATGTTGGACACCTTTGTGGTATGGAAGGAAAATCTGCTGACCCTCAAGGTAAGTATATTATCTCTCTTAACAAACTTGCGATTGATAGATTCCAAAATGTTGGTCCGCTTCACCCACAAAATCACCAGTTGATTGATATTCGTGGTAAAACAATGGATCTTCTTTACGATATGCCAATTCCTTTAGGTGAACCTCACCAAGCAGTTGCTATTCGTGCTGAGAAACTACACCCGCATGTTAGATATAAAATGGGTACAAATGCTAGAACGGGTAAACAACATGTTGGTAAAACTTTAGCTGGACAAGAAAGAATTGTTCGTAAAGGTAACAAAGTTTCTGTCTATGCTACTATGGTTAGATCACACATCAACCCTGAGAGAATCACAGTTAATAAAGGTGATGAAGTTACTATGTACCTAACAAACCTTGAACGTGCTCAAGATGAGACTCACGGTTTTACAGTTGATCACTATGATGTTCATGCTTCTTTAGAGCCAGGTGAAACAGCAAGTATTAAATTTATTGCTGATATTGAGGGAGTTTTTCCTTACTACTGTACAGAGTTCTGTTCTGCACTTCATCTTGAGATGATGGGTTACTTAATGGTTAAAGATCCGAACAAAAAATATGTTTCGGCTCAAAGACTTAAAATGAAAACTATGACTAAAGCTGAATTAAAAGCTGAGTATGCAAAAACTGTTGCAGTAAATGCTGCTACTGATGATGTTATCCTATCAGTTGTTGCTTTCTTAAAAGAGAACAAATTTGGTGATCATAAAGTTGTTGCTGATCTAGTTACTGATGCATTTGACCAATATGGACAAATTCCAGGTCAAAAAGCGAAAGCTGACGAAGCTGTAAAAGCTGGCGATTATGAAAAAGCTATTCTTTTTGAAAACATGATTTGGCAATATATGGTTAAAACTGCAGATGTTGGTATTAGAGCTAAAGATGCACTTGTAAGACTAATTGCAACAAAACAGAGCACATCAGCACAAAGAGGTGTAAGAGCCTTTGATGAAGGTGGTTGTTCAGGTTGTCACGTTGTTGGTAAAGTATCTTCAGGTCCAGATTTAACTGGTGTACTTGAACGTCACGAAAATGGCGAAAAATGGGTTGCAGACTTTATCTTAAATCCAGAACACAAGTTTAAAGATCCATATGTTAAAGGTATGATCGATTACTTTAATCTTAAAATGCCTAATCAAGGTATGACGAAAGAAGAGACTAAAGATATCATTGAATACTTCAAATGGATAGACGAAAACGCAAACTTATTCTAGAAAATAGATAAGTTTATTTAATATTTGGGGAAAGTTTTTACTTTCCCCTTCTTTGTTCCTCCATATCCCCCTAAAATCTAGCTATAATACTTCTAATATTGATTTAAATCATTTTCTTTTATCATTATGTTTAGCTATAATTATAAAAATTATAAGGAATTACTATGCATCCAAGTTTAATAAAGTCTAGAATCTTCGCTGGGCTAGCTTTAATTATTTTAACACTCGCGTTTACTTTTCCAATGCTCGCTTTTCATGGCGTTTTAAATAAGGTTGAAGACGGTAAAGGTAGTGAAGTTTCAGCATTTAGTAAGTCTGTTTGGAACTTCTACTCTCAAGGCAGATACAAAAGTGTCACAACTGATAAAGAAGCTCATAATAACCTTGAGTTAATGATAGAGTCCCACGCTGAACTTGGTGCTGGGTCTTTACCTATCTGGGCTGTTTCACTTGAAGCTCCTAACTACCCTAAAGAAGCTTTTCCAGAAGGGATTCCAGTCTATTTTCACTTTGATGGATATAGTGGTGAAGTTCATGAGATGAATACAATTAACCACTATGTTGGAATGGATCCTATGTGGGTTGGTGGTACGATTGAGCGTGAAATCGGTATATATGCACTATTGCTGTTATCTATAGGTATCATATACTTTATTGCGTATAACAACAAAATATTAAACTACCTTATGCTTGTTCCAGCTTCTCTTCCAGTTCTATTTATTGCAGATTACTCCTACTGGCTCTACTGGTTTGGACATAACCTTCATGACTGGGGTGCATTTAAAATCAAACCTTTTATGCCTACTGTATTTGGTGATGGTAAAATTGCTCAGTTTGTAACACACTCATACCCTACAATCGGGTTTTATATGATTGTAGCTATCAGTCTTCTTAGTCTTCTTGCATTTTTTGCAAAACAAAAAGCTAATAAAGAAATGGCAGCTGAGTAGTTAATTCAATGAAACTAATTTTCTTAGCCCTTATCTCTTTTGCATCTCTTTTTGCTACTAATATACTCCAAGATGCAATTGACAATGCACCAGAAGGATCAATATTAAAACTTCCAGCTGGAGTATATAAGGGAAGTATAGTTATTAACAAGCCTCTAACTATTATTGGTAAAGAAGAAGGTGTAATTATAGATGGTGAAGGAAATGGAACTGTTATCAAGACCACAGGTTCTTACATTACACTTAAAAACTTAAGAGTAACCAACAGTGGTGCCTTACACCATCAACTAGATGCGGCAATAGCTATGCAAAAAGGTAAACAATGCGAGATTAGCAATGTTACTATTGACAATACTCTTTTTGGAATTGATTTACAGATGATTAGCAACTCCATAATCTCAGATAATTACATTACTTCTAAAGATTTGGATTTAGGCTTACGTGGAGATGGTTTACGACTCTGGTACTCCAATGACAATCATGTTAAAAGAAATTCCCTTGTAAAATCAAGAGATATGGTTGTGTGGTATTCTCATGGAAATATTATAGAAGAGAATTCTGGAAAGTGGGGTAGATACTCTCTACATTTTATGTATGCTGGCAAAAACTGGGTAAAAAATAATACCTATCAGTTTAACTCTGTCGGTATATTTTTTATGTATTCTAATGATACTATTGCTACCGGTAATGTCGTTAAAAGCTCTTTAGGTGCTACGGGAATGGGAATTGGTCTTAAAGATGTATCTAATTTTACCATTGAAAACAATACCGTCATATACTGTGCACAAGGTATTTATATAGACAGATCGCCTTTTGAACCTGACACCAATAACTGGATACAAAATAACAAAATTTTGTATAATGCAGAAGCCTTGCATTTTCATTCACTAAGTGAAAATAATATAATAAAAAGTAATACTATTATGGGAAATATCGAAGATATTGTAAATGACAGTAGAGGTTCAAAAACTAATGAAAATATAATTGAAGGAAACTACTGGGATAACTATGCAGGCTTTGACAGAGATGGGGACAACATAGGTGACACTCCTCATCGAGTCTATCAGTATGCAGATCAACTTTGGGTTTACAATCCAGATGTAAAGTTTTTTTACGGTTCTCCCGTTATCTCTTTACTAAATTTTTTAGCAAAACTGGCTCCTTTTTCTAAGCCACTTTTTTTACTTGAAGACGAAAAACCTAAAGTTAGGATAGAAGGATAAATTTATGGCAAAAATTCAAACGGATAGAAGAGAATTTATAAAATACTCTACACTTGGAGTACTAGGAGCTTTTTTAGGTGGTGCGGTACTTTTTAGTCCTTACCCACTCAGAGCAGAAAATAGACTACGTCCTCCTGGTGCAGTAGCTGAAAAAGATTTTTTAGCTCTATGTATTAAATGTGGACAGTGTCTTCAAGTATGCCCTTACCACTCGATTGAGCTTGCAGATATTGGTATGGGCCACGGTATTGGAACACCATACATAGACGCTAATGTGCGTGGATGTTATGCTTGTGAAGCGGTCCCTTGTGTTTTAGCATGTCCAAGTGGAGCACTTGATCATGATACTGAAAAAGCAACAGATATTAATATGGGAATAGCAGTATTAAGTAGTCCTAGAACATGTTTATCCGTTAAAAATCAGCCAGTTCCAGCTGGTTATTCAGATAAAATGAAAGCTTTCCATGCAGGTGTGACAAACCTAAATCCATTAGAAGAAAAACTTATGGAAAAATTTGATACTTATGAGGGTAAGGCTTGTACTCTTTGTGCAGATATGTGTCCAATGCCAAATCCACTAAGTGCTATCGCTATGGTTACAACTTCAAGTGGAATAACAAGACCTGAAGTATATGACGGTTGTACAGGATGTGGTGTGTGTCAAGAGGTTTGTCCAACTTCAGAACCATCTATAATAATTAAACCTAGAGTTACTTACGAGCAATTCTATGCGAATATAAATTAGGGAATAACATGAAATATACAATATTAGCTTCAAGCCTTTTAGTTCTGTCAATTTTTAGTGGGTGTAGCGATGATACAAGTACTAAAAGTACTCAACAAACTGCATCTGCTCCAGTCATAGAAATTGTAAAAAATGACAATTCTCAAGAAATTAAAGTTCTAGAGAAAGAGAGAACAGCCATAGAACTAAAAAATGGTAAGGCTTTCTACTACGATTATAATATTAAGAGTGCCTACGATCAAAATGCACAACCTGCGAACAAAGATGCAGCTGTTAGAATAAAACCAAGAACGGCAATAGATGCAAATATGCATATTAGAAGCCCTTATGAAAAGATAAAAGTCTCTCTGATCGTGAGAAAAATGAGTAAAAATTTTATAGTGAAGTGTTCGGCATGTCACAATGACTATGCAAATGGAATCATTGGGCCATCACTTTTAGGCAAAAACAGTGATGAGATTTTCAACAAAATAGCAGACTTTAAAAATGGAGTGAAGTCTAATCCCCTTATGAATGATCTCATTAATATGATGAGTGATGATGAAATTAGAACTATTGCAGAAGAAATTTACGAATTTAACTTAGAATTACAAAAAATGGAGAATAAATAATGAAGAATATAATAGTAGGAATTTTCACTCTTATAACCTTAGGACTTATGGCTTGGACAGCTTCACAAGGTGGAGCATATCACGGTGGTCAACATAATAAGGTTATTGCAGACTTTGGTGACTCTATGGGAAATGCAGCGGCTGTAGTAATTCCTGATGAAAAATCAGACAGAGAAAAAGAGAATGAAGCACTCTCTGCGTTAAGAGATAAGGCTGGAAATGCGGGTGCATTTAAAGTTTCTCGTGAGTATAAAAGTAAATGTTCATCTTGTCACGGAGTTAATGGTTCAGGCTTTCAAAACGGTAAAGCTATGATGGGACCTAAAATCTTTGGACAGAGTGCTGATAAACTCTATACAGACTTAATTAACTTCAAGGCTGGGCGTAAAGAAAATGTTGTTATGAGAGGTCTGCTCCTTAAACTAAATGAAGAAGACTTAAGAAGAATCGCTGATGAGATAGGTGAATTCCCTGCTCGTGCAGAAGCTAAAGCACAAAGTAAAAAAGCTATCTAATTAGAAGACAATGGAGTAAAGATGGATAAGTATAACAACAGAGAGACCATAAAAAATACAAGTTTTTGGTCTACTTTTTTTGATACATCAAAAGATGGAAAGAAGAAATTTTCTTATAGAATGAAGCGATGGATTTTAGTTATAGCTATTCATCTTTTCTTCTTTTTATCATTTTTTATAGATTTACAAATGCTTGAAGGCACGCTTAGTGGTTCAAGATTTTTGGGCTTTCATATGATTGATCCATTTATGACTCTAGAGCTTTTCTTATCAACATTTCATATGCCAATAAACATCATAATAGGTACGTCAACCATCGTTATAGTCTATTTACTTGTAGGTGGTAGAAGTTACTGTGCATGGGTTTGTCCCTATGGTATCTTAAGTGAAATCGGTGAAAAGTGGCACAATACACTTGTAAAGAAAAAAATCATTAAGAGCAGAAAGTTTGACCATAGAGTAAGATATATTTTTTGGGCTATGTTTTTACTACTTTCATTTACAAGTGGTTTCATAGTATTTGAGACATTTAATGTTGTTGGAATTTTAAGTAGAGCTGTAGCTTATGGCTGGAGTCTTGCACTTATTTGGGTTCTTGTTGTGTTGGCTATGGAAGTCTTCTTCTCTCGTCGTGCTTGGTGTACTTACATCTGTCCTATTGGAACAACATACGGAATG
>CAZPRE010000112.1:0-6249 GCA_964588875.1 uncultured Sulfurimonas sp.
TAAAAAGAGGAGAGTAAAGAGACGTAAGATAAGCTGAAGCCTTATAATAACAATGACTCTACTCTTTTAGTAAGAGTAGAGTCATTAATTATATTTTAGAAATATTGTTTAAAACATCTAATGATTTGATATCAGATGATGTATATATATTTGCATAATTTTCTTGAAGTTTTGCAACAAATAAAGCTTTATTCTCAACTTTAAGTAGCGTTGCTAACGTGTAAACAGTTTCACCATTTCCAGCTGCGATTTCTTTAGCGAGTTGATCACGATTAACTGAAGCAAACTCTTCTAGTTGTGCTCTATCAGCTGCAGCTTTATTTTGTTTAGATGATCCTGAGTTTCGAGTCATGGCTTTGGACTGCTCAGTACTTTGTTGAGAACTCTTACTTTGCATGATATCATCCATACTATCAGCCTGTACTGATACTACCGTTAATGCTGTCATTGCAATTGCACTTAATAATATTTTTTTCATTCTCAATCCTTGTTGTTTATAATATTTAACATCTTATAGTAATTCAGCTTAAAATAAATTCAGTAGGATACTTATATGATGAAATTTTATTTAGTTTATACATTGTATGGTTACACACAGGCCACGAGCACTTACATCTTGTTATCTAAGTATGCTCTTGCTCTGGCTAAGGCAGGGATAACTTACCTTACTTGTAATAAGATAGATGCTGCTCACTGAACAATTTTTGTTGTTTGAATTCTCCGTAAAGTGTTTATTTAAACCAACCCTTCATTTTATCTATTGCAGAATCAAGAACACTCTCGTGAGGTTTAGATTCTTCAAGACCAAAAGATTCTTGGAGGCCAGTAAGAAGTTCTTTTTGTTCATCATTTAATTTTTTAGGGTAAGTGATGTTAACTTGTGCGATTAAATCACCTGTTCCATGACCGTGAACATCGTCAATTCCTTCACCTCTAAATGTAAAGTGCTGTTTATCGCGAGTTCCAACATCAAGTTTTAACTCTAACTCATCCGTTAGTGATGGTATAGTGATTGTATCACCAGCAACTGCTTGTGTGAAAAATACAGGAATTTCTATATAAACATCATTTTCACTTCTAACAAAGTGCTTATCTGGTTTTACTGTAAAAGTAACATATAGGTCACCACGAGTGCCGCGTTTCCCAATGTTTCCTTTTCCAGAAACTCTTAAACGATTATCTGAATCAATTCCAGCAGGAACTTTGATGCTGACTTTTTCTCTTGTCTCTTCATATCCATTTCCATGACATGATTTACACTTATCCGCTGGAGCTGAACCTGCACCATTACAGACAGGACATGTTTGAGAAAATGTCATAAAGCCTTGCTTCATATAGACTTGACCCTGACCTTTACACTGCTTACAAGTGGCAAGTTTTCCATCTTTTGCACCAGTACCTTTACAAGGTTTACAAGTGTTTTTATATGTAAACTCTACCTCTTTTTCACAACCAAAGATAGCTTCGTGAAAACTAAGATACATATCTACATTCATATCTAAAGCATATTTTTCCATATCTGCTGGATTTTGGCGACGACGGCTTCCACCACCACTTCCACCAAAACCATTAAACATATCTTCAAACATTGAACCAAGGTCATCAAAACCACCTGATGAACGACGGCCACCACCCATGCCAGCAAGGCCTTCTTTACCGTAACGGTCATAAGTACTTTTCTGTTGGTCGTCACTTAGACACTGGTAGGCTTCATTACAAAGTTTGAACTTGTGTTCAGCCTCTTGATCACCTTGATTTTTATCAGGATGATACTTTTTTGCCATAGCTCTATAGGCTTTTTTTATAGTTGTATTATCTGCTGTTTGTGATACTTCTAAAATTTCATAGTAACTTAAATCTTCCATATTCTCTCATATATATAATATTTTCGCGATTATACCTTTTTGTAGTTTAATTTTAAGTATAATTTCCTTTATGAAATATATGATTTATATTGTAACCGTTTTACTACTATTTACAGGCTGTTCTAAAGGACCCGAAATTGTCTCAAAAGATATGCCCCAAACATATCTCTTAGAGAGCTCATTTGAAGAGTTGCCAGCATGGAGTAGCGAAGACTATACAGTAGCTTTAGACTCATTTGTAAATAGCTGTAAAACTCAAAAAACTAAAAGAATATATAAATCTTTATGTGAAAAAGCACAAGAGCAAAGTAGTGCAAAACTTTTTCTAGAATCTGAGTTTACTCCCTATGAGATTCATACAAAAGATGGAATAGATAGCGGACTGCTAACTGGTTATTATGAACCAGAGCTCAGAGGCTCTTTAGAAAAAAGTAAGACATATAAATATCCAGTTCATAATACACCGTCTGATCTGATTATAGTTGATTTAAGTTCTATATATCCAGATTTGAAAAACTATAGACTTCGAGGACGTGTAGATGGAAACAGACTTGTTCCTTATGCTAAACGCGGTGAAAAAAGTTTAAATAGTAGTGAAATTATCTGTTATGTAGATTCTAAAATAGATCTTTTCTTTTTAGAAATACAAGGTTCGGGTAGGGTGACTCTGGAAAATGGTGAGACTATTTTTATAGGTTATGATAATCAAAATGGGCATAAATATAGAGCAATAGGTCGTTATCTTGTTAAGATAAATGCGATAGAGCTTAAAGATGTTTCTCTGCAGAGTATCAGAGCATGGTTAGAAGAGAACCCTTCAAGAGTAGATGAAGTCTTGAACTATAATGAGTCTTTAGTTTATTTTAAAGAGCGTTCACATGCAGCTTCTGGTTCTTTGGGTTTAGAGTTAACACCAAAGCGTTCTATTGCTGTTGATAGAAGATATATACCACTTGGTAGTATGGTATATCTCAACTCAACTATTGATGATATTGATGTATCAAAAATTGTATTAGCACAAGATACTGGTGGAGCAATTAAAGGCTCGATTCGCGCTGATATGTTCTTAGGTTTTGGAGATAGTGCAATGCAAAGTGCGGGAAAATTAAAATCACCACTTAAACTCTGGATACTTCTACCTAAAAAAGGCAAAGAAAATATATGAACTCATCTTTAGATAAATTTAACCGTCTTGTTGACGCCCTTGGGGAACTTCCGACTATTGGAAAAAAGTCTGCAACAAGACTTGCTTACCATATGGTAATGAATGACAGTTTTATCGGATTGAAAATTTCACATGCTATTGAAGATGCACTTGGAAGCTTGAAAAAATGTACATCTTGCGGTGGAATGAGTGAAGATGAGCTCTGTTTTATATGTAGTGATGAGAGACGTGATGATAGAGTTTTATGTATAGTTGAAAGTGCCAAAGATATACTTCTTTTAGAAGAAAATGGTCTTTTTGATGGGAAGTATTTCGTTTTAAACTCTTTAGATGAACTTAGTATAGAACTTTTAGAAGTAGCTGTAAAAAATGGAGTAATGGAAGTTATATTTGCACTTACTCCATCTATCTCAAATGATGCCGTAATTCTTTATATAGAAGATAAATTAAGTGATAATGAGCTTAATTTTTCCAAAAATGCCCAAGGTGTTCCGACTGGTGTTAGTTTAGAAAATATTTATATTTTATAGCTAACTAGAGCCTTAGAAGATAGGGTTAGGGTTTAAATGAAAGTTCTAATATTCCTTTTTTTCATCTCATTTACTCTTTTTGGAGTAGAGATAAAAAATGAAAAAAACATAGAGTTAGCAGATATACAAAAAAATGATATTGAAGCTAATAAAGCTATGAATAATTGGCTTGATGGGGTCTTTGGATTACAACCTTATAAGGTTAACTATTTGATGCCTTATGCTTATAGAGAAACAGCCTATAAATCATATGATTCAGTTGAGTACAAAAATATCGAAGCAGAACTGCAGGTGAGTCTAAAGCTTGGGGTTGGGAGTAATCTTTTTGGATTAAATGAGAAATATTATCTCTCCTATTCGCATAAGGCTTTTTGGCAGATATATACTGAATCATCACCTTTTAGAGAGACAAACTATAACCCTGAAGCCTTTGTGGTCTTTCCAGTTTTTGACAAAACTTCAATGTTTCAGCTGCGTTCACTAAAGTTTGCAATAGCACATAACTCAAATGGACAGCCGGAGAGTCATAATGAAGCTCTGTATACATATCATTATGAAGATCCACAAAATATGTCTAGAAGTCTAAACTATATATATGCAGAAGCAACTCTGCAACACGATACCTTAGTAACTGACGTAAAGATACGGGCAAGACTTCCTGAGGCTAAAGAGACAGATGATAATCCTAATATCATGGAATACATGGGCTTTACAGAGGTGAAACTTACATATTTCTTGCATAAACATGTATTTACTATGGTGGCTAGAGGAAATATTATGAAAGGTCAAGGGGCATTAGAGACTACTTACTCATATCCTCTGTTAAATGACACTTATGTTTATGCAAAAATCTTTACTGGGTATGGAGAGTCTCTGATAGACTATGACAACTATATAACGAAGTTTGCCATAGGTTTTAGTTTTTCAAGATAGTAAGGACTTTTTAGAGTTTAAAGCTATGACTCATATGTTTTTTAATATCTTCTTTTTTTAACTCGGAGTTTACAAAGAGTTCATTTGCAAGAACACCTTGCCCTAGTAGCATATCTGCTCCATTTTTAAAGGTTAATCCCTTCTTTTGTGCGAGCTTTAGAAATGGAGTAAGTTTTCCATAAATAGCATCGGCTACAAATTCTGTCTTGTCCAAAATATCTTCTATCAACTCAATAGGAGCTGGTAACTCTTCATCTTTTAAGCCAGCACTCGTAGTATTTACTACTAAATTGTACTTCTGCGAGTCATAAGAGTTCCAATCGTAACAAGTGCAGCCTATCTCTTTAAAGTAAGAGAGTCTTCCTTGACTACGATTTATAACACTTACTTTAATTCCATCTTGTAAAAATCTAGCAGATAATGCTTTTGCAGTCCCACCAGCACCTAAAATAAGAATATTTTTTACATCACTAAATTCTTCTATGGCAAACATAAAACCATCTGCATCAGTATTGTAACCGATAAGTTTCCCATTCTCATTTACAAGAGTATTGACAACGCCAACAGTTTTGGCAAAACCTCTGATCTCATCACAAGCCTCAAACGCGGCTTCTTTATGAGGTACAGTTACATTCGCACCACTAAGACCAAGAGAGAAAAAAGTCTCTTTGAGTTTTTTGCCATCAAGTAGATGTGTTCTCATGTAACAAGCATTATAGTGGAGTGCTTTAAAAACAGAGTTGTGCATAAGAGGAGAACGAGAGTGTGACACAGGGTTGCCGAAGATAGAAAATAGTTTTTTCATAATTAATTTTTATCTAAGTCTTGGAGTGAGTGAATAAGCGCACCAAGTTTGTTTTCAACTTCTTGATACTCTGACTCTTTAACAGAATCTGCAACTATGCCTGCACCTGCTTGAAGAACAACTTTATCTTTTGTAACCATAGCAGTTCTAATAGTGATAGCACTGTCCATATTACCATCAAAACCAAAGTAACCTATACTTCCACTATAGAAGCCGCGTTTGAGACCTTCATACTCAGCAATAAGCTCCATAGCTCGAATTTTTGGTGCACCTGTCATTGTTCCGGCTGTATATGTAGCCATGAAAAGGTCAAACATATCCTTGTCTTCTGCTAGCTCTGCAGTGACATCCGTTACAATATGCATAACATGAGAATAGTGTTCAATATGCATCATATCTTCGACCTTAACGGTTCCAGTTTTAGCAACGCGACCAATATCATTACGGCCTAAATCTATAAGCATAAGATGTTCTGCTAATTCTTTAGGATCAGCAAGTAGGTCAAGCTCTAAGGCTCTATCTTCTTCCTTAGTTTCGCCACGTTTACGAGTTCCTGCAATAGGACGAAGAAGTAGTTCACCATTTTGAAGTCTTACCATTACCTCTGGAGAAGAACCAACAATGTTAAAGTCTTCATACTCCAATAAATACATATATGGAGAGGGGTTTTTTGTGCGAAGAATTCTATAAAAACTAAAAGGGTCAACTTTGATATTTCTTGTAAAACGATTTGTCATCAAAATTTGAAAAACATTACCACTTTTTATCATCTCTTTTGATTTATCTATCATCTCGAAAAATTTGCTCTTCGAATGCGCAAAACTACCCTCGTCATCTCCAACATTATGAACACTGTGCTTATAAGTGTAAGAGCCTTTGAGATCATCATGAATCATCATAAATTTTTCTTCATACTCTTTAAGAGTTGAAAGAAGAGTGATTTTATGGTCT
>CAZPRE010000113.1:0-6220 GCA_964588875.1 uncultured Sulfurimonas sp.
AGTTTGAGTAACTTCTTCGTTCTGCTCTTTAAACCATAATAGACCTGCTAATATATCTTAGAGTTTTTTAGCCCAAAGTAAAAAGAAAATTCCAAAAGAGACTATAAACGCGGTGACATAGAGCGTCATGTCGTAGTTTCCATACTTCTCAAACAGAGCTACACTGTAAAGCGGTGCTACGACTTGACCAATGCCGTATGCAGCAGTCATTGCACCCATGAAGATGACGGGATTCTTTCCTGCTAACTTGCCTCCGTGGTGCATAAAGAGGGCTACATGACCTATGAATGTACTTCCATAGAGTATGCCACTTAAGATGTTTAAGCTCATTGCGTTTGTCATCGTTGGTATGAGTATGCCAACTATTTGTAGTATAAACGCGATGATTATCATGTTTACACTGCCGTACTTTTGAGCGAGTCTCATCCATATGATAGCGGAGGGAATTCCTGCAAGACCTACTACTAACCAACCGATATTTCCAAAGCCATCAAGCCCTTTGAGCGAGTTGATGATATCAGGAAAAAATGTAGCCTGAACTACAAATCCAACGCCCGCTGTAAAGTAAGCGAATATCAGTAGTATGACATAGGGCGTAAACATTGATTTTGATAGCTTATGTTTTGGTGCGTCACGTCTGAGCTCTTTATCAAAAGAGAGAATGTGTATGGTGTAAAATGACATGAAGAAGGCAAACGCGGTCAAAACCATCCAAGTGTCCATCCAAGTTCCATGTTTGAGCGTATACTGGCTTATAAGCTCACTGATGGTTATACCAAAACCTATACCGCTAAAGTGAATGCCCATTGCCTTTGTTTTGTCTTCATAGTCTAGCTTTACCATTACAATGGCACTTCCAACTACAAGCACCATAGCACTTCCAAAACCTGCAATCACTCTCGAAACAAACCACACCGTTTCGTTTGTCGTAGTGGAGAGAACGAGAGTAGTTAAGACACTCAGTGTTATTCCGAGTCTAAAGAGCTTTACCTTAGTGTTTATATCTTTTATAAAGATACTAAAAATCGCTCCACTCATATACCCTGCAAAGTTAAAAGAGGCTAATAACCCTGCATCACCAACTGTTAAAAAGTCATCTAGCATAGATGGTAGAAGTGAGGTAAACGCGAAGCGTGCAACACCCATACCTATGATTATAGAGAGGACTCCTGCGAGGAGGATATTACTGTTTTTATTTTTGTTGAGTAGGTCTAGTTTCATTTATGTTTACCTGCTTTGAATCTTAAGAAGTCTATGTTTTAGTTCTACTCAACCAGCATAACCAGTGAGGGTTCCATCACGATGATGCTTATCAAGTTCCTGTGCAGTCTGTTTTGACTAAGTGATTTAAAAATATTCATGATGTAATAGTACCATCTATCTTATTGTTAGTACAAAATATTGCAATATGCAAAATATATATTGTTTATAAGTTAAATAAATGATAGAATTGTTTCTATAAATAGCTAATTACTTAGGGGAAATCATGCAGATAGAAGAGTTAGAAAAAATACTCTTAACAAAAAGTGATTCAAAAAAAGAGAAGTCACAAATAGAGCAAGATTGTTAGAAGATAAACCATATATAGTATTTTTAAAATATATAATTCCCTCTATTCTAGGACTTCTCGCAATCTCTTCTGCAAGTATTGTCGATGGTTATTTTGTCGGAAACTATGTAGGTCCTATCGGACTAGCTTCAATCAACATTGCATACCCAATATTTTCTATTCTATTTGGTGCAGGACTTATGTTTGCCGTTGGTGGTAGTGTTATGTTTTCTAAACTTCTAGGAGAAAATAAACAAGAAGAAGCTTTAAATATATTTTCAAAGTCTATTATCAGTGCTATAGCCTTTAGTCTACTCTCTTGTTCCATAGTCTATGCCAATATTGACAATATCTTTTACCTCTTAAATATAGAAGATGACCTACTAATTTATGCTGACACATACCTATCAATTATAGTAAAATTTCTGCCTTTTATAATGGTAGGTATAGTTGTAGATTACTTTGTTAGAGCAGATGAAAACCCAAATCTCTCTTTTTTAGCACTCACATCAACTGCAGTTGTAAATATAGTACTAGATTATATATTTATAGTAAAGCTCGATTATGGACTTGAAGGTGCTGCTTGGGCAACTGGTATCTCTTATTCTGTTTTGCTATTTATTTTAATTCCACACTTCTTTAGAAAAAAAGCAATACTTAGGTTTGTAAGACCAAAGGGAAGTTTCAAAGTAGTTTGGAGCATATTAAAAAATGGTGCATCAGAGTTTATAAACGAGTCATCAACTGGAATAACTGTAATGATATTTAACTTTATGATGATAAAGTATCTTGGAGCAGAGGGAGTAGCTGCATATACTATTGTGTCGTATTTCATCATGGTTAGTATTATGATAAGTTTTGCTATAAGTGATGGACTACAACCAATTATAGCAAAGAATTACGGTGCAAAAGAGTTTACAAGAATTAAGACTTTTTTACAGTTGGGGTTTATGACTATTTTAGGTTTTTCTTCTATTTTAGTCATACTTGTTTTAACAAACCCTCAATCTTTAGTAGATATATTTTTAGATAGTAATAGCACTCAAACCAAAGAAATAACAGTAGAGTTTTTAAAATATACTTGGGTGGCATTTTTATTTGTAGGCTTGAATATAATCATAACTTCATATCTTACATCTATACATCAACCATTAGCATCTACAAGTATATCGATTATGAGAAGTTTAATTTTTCCTATATTTTTCGTGAGTGTTTTAACTTATAGTTTTGGGATAGTTGGCGTTTATATTGCACTACCTTTTAGCGAGATATTTACTTTTTTTATTGCAGTTTATTTGTTTAATAAATTTAATATTACAAAAGTAAAAGAATCTTTTTAAAAGCCACCTCAGGTACTTCTGACTGTGATATACATAGCTTGATCTTGACTTGTTGTAAAGACTTTACCAGCCCCTCCAAAAAGAACTTAGTTCCATTCTAGGGTGCACCTAAAAAAACACCAGAATGACCCTCAATTCTTAGGTATAAAGTACATAACAGTTTCAAATATTCCTTCCATATAGTGTCTAAGATAAACTTTATAGTCACTTTGGATGGCTAAGACTTTTTCAGGAATTTTGTACCAGTCTTCAGCTTTGTGATAAATACAAATAGCTAAAATAGGTTTATACTTTTTGATGGTTTTTTTCGCTCCATCTATGGCATCTTGTTCGGCACCTTCGATGTCAAGCTTGATGAAGTCTACTTTTTCTTTTACGATGTTATCTATAGTATCTACTTCTACGCTTTGAGTACCTTTTCCGTAGATAGTAGAAAAGGATTTTTCTTCGTTGAAGTAAAGAGTCTCTTTTTTGTCTGAAACGCCACAAGTTAAAAACTCTATGTTCTCATAGTGACCTAACTCGCGTTTAGCTATGCGTATGTTCTCAGGAATAGGTTCTATGAGATAGATTTTTTTAAAATCAGGATAGTTTTTTATTACCTCTGTAGCGGTATCACCAACATATCCGCCGCCATCTAAGAAACTGATATTTTCTATCTTTGGAACTATCTCTTTATCAAAATATTGCCCTTGATGGTCGTTTGTAAAACCATCCATAAACTCATAATCAAAAGAGATTTTAAAGTTGATGACTTTTTGGAATACTGATTTTGATTTTTCATCTGCTAATAGATTATAAACGCCATTGTATTTATCTTGATTTGTAAGATAGTCTTCTTTAAAGTCCATAATGAAAGGAGGATGGACTAAGTCAAACGCGGTGTATTTACAAAGAGCGAGATAACTAATGTTTTTAAAACCCATTTCATCAAGTCGGCGTTTAACTTCGAGAGGACTTCCTGTAGCAGTCCAGAGTATGAGAGCATCCTTTGGAACTTGTTCTATTTTTAAAATCTCTTTCTTTCGAGAGCTTTGAACACGAGTAAAATCATCTATGATTCCATCGACTTCAACAAATTTGAGAACTGACTTAGTAAGTTTATTTATTCCAAGGATATATTTTTTAGTTGTGGAAGAGGAGACAAAAAGTTCAACTAACTCTTTATCTTTAGTGTTTATATACTCACTGTTTATTAACTTCATCTAGTTAATATTGTTTAATATTTCTTGAGTTATTTCTTCTATTGGTCTTGTTGCATCAACTATGATAAGTTCGATTTCTAGGAGTTTTGTAGCTTGTATAATAGCATCTTGAATCTTCAGTAGGTAATCGCTTCCACGAAGTTCTATTCCATCAAGTTCTTTTTGAGAGAGTCTATACTCTAACTCCTCTTTTGTTAAACGCAGTAAGAAAACTTGCTTGGGATAAATTCCATTTGTTGCAAATCTATTAAGATGTACTATTGCAGTTTCACTTATCTCACCTTGAACTAAGGCATAAGCTACTCCACTGACAACGCTTCTATCTGAAATAATCATTTTTTTGTCTAGATTTGGTTCAATAACCTCTTTAATATGCTCAGCACGATCGGCTAAAAAAAGTAAGAATTCAGCTTTTTTACTTTTGGCACGAGCAGAGAGAACTATATCTCTTATCTTTTTTCCTATCTCGGTAGCACCCGGTTCTTTTGTGATGATAGCATCAGTATAAAGCTCAGCTAGTGCAGATATTTGAGTGCTTTTTCCAGCTGTGTCTATGCCCTCTATTGCAATGTACATGTAGTCATACTCCCTATCATTTTTTGAACTTCTTTTGGAAGTAGATGTTCTGTCTTAGCATTAAACTTTAAAAGATTACGAACGATTGACGAACTGATAAAAGCATGTTTTAGTTTAGGCATCAAATAAACAGTTTCAATAGTATCATCAAGTGAGTTGTTTAGGTAACCAAGTTGTAGCTCATACTCAAAGTCACTTACTGCTCGTAAACCACGGATAAGTATAGTCGCATTAAGTGTTTTAGCTAGTTCAACAGTTAAGTTGTCAAAACCTACAACACTTACATTATTTAGAGGCTCAACGGCTTTTTTTGCCATCTCAATTCTTTCATCAAGGGTAAACATCGGTTTTTTGTCTTGCGAAACGGCTACGGCAACTATGACTTCATCAAAAAGTCCTAGTGCTCGTTCGATTACATCAAAGTGTCCATTTGTTATTGGATCAAAAGTTCCTGGATATAGTGCTATTTTCTTAGGTGACATTTTTATTCCCATCTCTTATATAAGTTATTTTCTATTCCAAGTAGATCGAACCACTTGCCGATTATAAAGTTTTCCATCTCATCTAACGTCTGTTGTTCTGAGTAGTATGCCATTACTGGTGGAGCGATTATAATACCTAGAGCTGCTAGTTTTTGCATGTTCTCTAACGCTATGGCAGAGAAAGGCATCTCACGAGGTGCAAGTATTAGCTTTTTTTGTTCTTTTATCATGACAGCTGCACATCTAGTTACTAGATTATCTGAAACTCCACAAGCGATTTTTGCTAAAGTATTCATAGAACAGGGTGCTATAATCATTGCATCAACGCCAAAAGAACCAGAAGCGATACTTGCCGCTATATTCTCATTTTTATGTACTGTGACATCATCCATCTCTTTATCTAGAACTATTTTAGAGTTTTTAGACATAATGAAATGTTTCTCGATGTTACAAGGAAGAAGTTGCAGTGTCTTTAAACCTAGGTTTACTCCACTAGCACCACTAGTGGCAATAACTATTTTTTTATTCATTAAAAAACTTCTCCTCTATTT
Source organism: uncultured Sulfurimonas sp. (assembly GCA_964588875.1). Classification (GTDB taxonomy): domain Bacteria; phylum Campylobacterota; class Campylobacteria; order Campylobacterales; family Sulfurimonadaceae; genus Sulfurimonas. Next base: position 5,704 of record CAZPRE010000113.1, read on the forward strand.
CTGGCTATTACTTTAATTTTTATGATTTTATCATTGCTCTTTTGAACCTTAATAATATCACCATAAACTCCGTTTTGAAGAGCTTTCGCTGAAAATGAAATAGCCATATTCCTACTGTTTAAAGTAACACTGATACTTGAGCCGCGTTTAACAAGATACAGGGCTTGCACATCTCTGATAGTTAAGATAGCACATTTTTTGACACTATGTTTTAAATTTATTGAGAATTATACTCTTTTTTACTACATTTAGATGTGATAGCTCTATGTTTCTTTTAATATTTTCTTTAGCATGAAACACACTGAGTGTTGCGTCTATTTGATAATCAAAAAATATCTGCTTGGATGGACTTCAATATGTGTAATATTAATTTCTTTATATTTTTGTATATAGATTTTTCTGAGAGTCTTTATTAACTCTTTTGATTTTACTCTTCTTGTATAACGACCCTCTGTTATTGTGTAGAGTAAAATATCATTCTTGACATTAGGAATGAGAGTTGAAAGTTGTATCTTAT
>CAZPRE010000114.1:0-6203 GCA_964588875.1 uncultured Sulfurimonas sp.
ATTTCTTCTTTCATTTCACGAAAGAGAGCCTCTTGGACCTCTTCACCTTTGTCAATTCCACCTTGAGGGAACTGCCAAATATTAAGGAGATCATTACGCTGAGCGATAAAAATCTCTTTTTTTTCTGGGTAATTGTTCGAAACAATAATCATTGCTACATTTGGACGATAGTCTGGTTTTTTACTCATATATATACCTGTATTATAATTACCGCGATTATACAAAAAAGGTAATTAAAATAAGATAATATTTTTCCTAAACTTTACTTTATATGTTTAAGTGCTGTGATGATTTCCTCATAATTTGGCTCATCCGCTATCTCACTTACAACCTGAACATAGGCTACTTTTCCTTGAGTATCAACTATATATTACTCTTCCAAAAAGGCCTTCTATCATAGCTGGAAAGGATATTGTAGTAGCATATTTTAAAGCATTATTTACATCTTTATAGTCTGAAACCGTTAAAAGAACATTTACCATCTGGGCTATTTTTTTATTAAATGTCACTGTTTCAAGTTGGCATGTTTCTGTATCTAGTGAAGGAATAAAAGCAATAACTTGTACTCTATCCTTTTTGCACCAATCTTAAGACCATTACTGTTTAGTGAAGCTTCAATACCATGGAAGGTAAGTGTTTTAGCAAATGCCAACGATACTAAAAGTACTAAAACCAATCCTACTTTTTTCATTTCTGTTTCCTTTAAATTAATTATTTTTTTAATAAATAATCAAACTAGATGTTATACTTCGACTATGTTATTATATATTCACATCCCATTTTGCGACTCTAAATGCTCCTACTGTGCTTTTAACTCTTATGTTGATAAGTTCCATCTTAAACGCGACTACATGTCTGCTCTGAAGATTCAAATAGAGTATGAACTAAAAAGATTTAATGCAACTGCTGCTTCTATTGAAACTATATTTATTGGTGGAGGAACACCATCGACCGTTGAGCCAGGGCTCTACTCACCCATATTTGAACTCTTAGCCCCTTACCTCAAAGAAAATATTGAGATTACAAGCGAGGCAAATCCTAATAGTGCTACTAAGCAATGGCTAGAGGGAATGTTCAAACTTGGTGTTAATCGTATAAGTTTTGGTGTTCAGAGTTTTGATAAAGAAAAGCTAAAACTTCTAAATCGTGCTCATACATCAGTCCAAGCTAAAGAGGCTATCTTAAATGCCAAAGAGATAGGCTATGAGAACCTCTCTCTAGATTTAATCTATGCAACACTAGGCGATACAAAAGAGCTACTGCTTAAAGATATCCAGACCGCGTTTAGCCTGCCTATAAACCATATTAGTGCCTATGCTCTAACTATTGAAGAGGGTACCGTGTTTGAGTCTAAACCTCAAATGAGTTCGGAACAGCTCTCTCTTACAACATGGATATTTGATGAAATAATCAAACGCGGTTTAAGTCAATACGAGATCAGCAACTTTGGTAAGTATCAATCTACTCATAATCTTGGCTATTGGCTCTATAAAGATTATATTGGTGCAGGTAGCGGAGCCGTTGGAAAGCTAGAAAATGAGAGATATTACCCTACTTGTAATATTGAAGAGTATATAAATAACCCTTTAAATATAAAAGTTGAAACTCTAAGCAGTGAAGATATGCAGATAGAAAAAATATTTTTAGGTCTGCGTTCATCTGTAGGAATAAAAAAAGAGCTCTTAAGCAAAATGGAACTATCTCAGGCCCAACTTCTATTAAAAGAGAAAAAGCTATCTTTTAGTGATAATACTTTTTATAACGATGACTTCCTTTTGGCAGACGAGATAGCTTTATTTTTAACCTCTTGAAGTCCCTTTAATCATTCTTTCGCTAAAATCCTCTAATTATTTTTTTTAAAAGGTACAAATATGTTTGGTATGGGTTTTATAGAGATACTAATTATTGCTGTTATCGCCATACTTTTTCTAGGTCCGGACAAGCTTCCTGGTGCAATGGTTGATATCGCTAAATTTTTCAGACAGATGAAAAAAACTGTTGGAAGTGTTAAAGATTCACTTGAAGAAGAGATGAATGTTTCAGAGATAAAAGCAGAAGCACTTGCTTATAAGAAAGAGCTTCTTGATGCAAAATCTGGACTTGAAAAGGTTACAAATATGGCTAGCCTTGATAACATTTCAGACCTAGCCGATGACTTCATTAGTGATGATGCAGATGATGAGCCTAAGAAAGAGACTCCTAAGGCTGCACCAAAACAAGAGACTGTAACTTTTAAAAAGAAAACTAAGAAAAAAGAAGAAGATTTAGATGTTTGATGATTTAAGACCACACCTTGTAGAGTTAAGAAAAAGATTAGGGATTTCCGTTGGAACTCTTATTGTTATGTTCTTCGTAATGTTTTATTTTCACGAACCAATACTTAATTGGATGGTAGAACCACTCAATACAGCACTTATAGAAGTTGGTAAGAAGTCAGTGCATGCTGCTGATGGTATGATCACAACTTCTCAAGTTGGTGGTGCTTTCTTTGTAGCACTTAAAGTTGCTTTCTTTGCAGCCTTAGTTGCTGCTATTCCTATTATACTTTCACAAATTTGGATGTTTATCGCTCCGGGACTCTATGCTAATGAGAAGAAGATGATTATTCCATTTGTTGTTGGAGGGACAGTAATGTTCCTAGTCGGAGTACTCTTTGCCTACTATATTGTGACCCCCTTTGGCTTTGACTTTTTGATTACCTTTGGTAGTTTTAAATTTACTCCACTCATAAATATCGAAGATTATGTTGGCTTCTTTACGAAGATTATGTTTGGATTTGGTATTGCGTTTGAGCTTCCAGTTTTTGCTTACTTCTTAGCATTACTGGGTCTTGTAAACGACAAACAGATGATTTCATTTTTTAAATATGCGATTATTATTATATTTGTAGTTGCAGCACTTTTAACTCCACCAGATGTTTTAACACAGCTTCTTATGGCCGGTCCATTAATTATTCTTTATGGTTTATCTATTTTAATAGTTAAGGCAGTAAATCCGGCTCCAGCTGATGAAGACGATGATGAGGACGAAGAGGAAGAGGAAGATCAAGTTGCTATAGAGAAAAAAAGTGAGTAACCCCGAGTTACTTACTTCTAGCTACGACTTCACCCTTCCAGATGAGTTGATAGCGACTCACCCTGCTTCTCCACGAGACCATGCAAAACTTTTAGTTTACGATAGAGTAACAAATACAATCACTCACTCTCACTTTTACGATTTTGAAAAATTCATTCCCTCAAACGCGGCTCTCATATTTAACGATACAAAAGTAATCAAAGCTCGTATTTATGGAAAAAAAGTGAGTGGTGGTAAGCTTGAGCTTCTCATAAACAGAGCCTTAAACGCAGTGGATATAAATGTATATATACGTGGAAAAGTAAAGGTTGATACAGAAATTTATTTTGATGAAAACCTAGTAGCCAAAGTAAAAGAACTCAAGGATGATGGAAGCCGTATTGTGAACTTCTTGTGTGAAAATAAAATGCTTAGATTTGAAGACCTACTGCCGATCATAGATATGATAGGTCACGTCCCTCTTCCTCCATATATTCAAAGAGAAGATGACAAGTCCGACATTAGCGAATACCAGAGTGTCTTTGCTAAAGAAGAAGGAGCAGTAGCTGCACCTACCGCTTCACTTCACTTTACTCCAGAGCAACACAAACGAGTTTGTGAAAATTTTGAACATGCTTATGTAACGCTTCATGTTGGGAGTGGGACATTTAAGCCTGTTGAAGCCGAGACTATTACAGACCATCCTATGCACTCTGAATACTATGATATATCAAACGCGGCTAAAGAGATTTTAGATACTGACAAGCCTATACTCTGCATTGGTACAACATCAACAAGAACCGTAGAGTTTTATGACAAACATGGGAAGATCCAATCAGGTGAAGCTAATCTATTTCTACATCCAAAGAACAAACCAAGCAGAGTAAATCATCTACTTACTAACTTCCACTTACCAAAGTCAACACTATTAATGTTGGTTGCATCGTTTGTAGGAGTAGATAAAGCACAAGAGCTTTATGTAAATGCGATAAAAAATAAGTACAGATTTTACTCGTATGGCGATGCTATGTTAATAATATAGAAAGTTCTCTATATTATATGAACGACCGCGTTTACTACTGATATTTCGCCATTTAATTCCGCTTCAAAAACTCTATGGGGGTATTTTTGAAGTACCTCTTCATAAGTTGGATTAGTTTTACAATACTCTAAAAAATCATCACACTTGATCTCAATAATTTTCACATCTGCAAAACTTTGAACAAACTCATCTATATCATATATGGCACTTGCTAGACCTTTTTTAAGTAAGTCATTTGTCGCCCCACTCTCTCCTGTTCTTTGTGGAAACACATATATTTTTTTACCCATTTTTAGTGCAAACTCTATGCTTCGCATACTTCCACTATCAAGCTCTGCTTCACCAACTACTAAAACATCACCCAATGCCACTACTACTTCATTTCTAAGCACGAAAGTATAAGGTCTTGCCTTAGCATCATTTTCAAACTGACTCAGAAGTAGTCCATTCGTTTGAATATCATTTAGTAGATTTTTATTTACAGCGGGATATCTTACATTTACTCCACAAGGTAAAACTGAGATTGTATTTGAACTTGTAGCACCCTGATGAGCTATAGCGTCTATTCCCATCGCTCCACCACTTACTATGCAAACTCCATTTTTTGAGAGAGTTGAAGCTAGTCTATATATCATTTCACGAGAGTATTTCGTTGGTTTTCTACTTCCAATAATAGAGATTTTTTTTCTTTTAAGAAGTTCTAAACTTCCTACAAAATTAAGCTCTTGTGGATAACTTTTCATCGAACTAAGTTCAGGAATGTTCTCAGTGATTTTTGGCATTTAATGTAGCTTATTTATATAGACTAAATCTATATCTTTAAAAAGATCTTTTGATTCACGAAGTGCTAAAAGAGTATTTTTATGTGGATGACCAATTGCTATTGCCGTTCCATGGCTTTTTGCTATTTTAATCGCTCTTTTTATTTGTATTAAAATACTCTTCTTATCCATATCATGATCTAAAAATACATCACGTGCAACATAGTTTAAACCAAAGTTTTTTAAAACTTTTGGAGCCTGTGTAGCAGCCGTTGTTCTGCTGTCGATAAAATTAATTTTTTGTGCATTTAGTGCGAATATAAGCCTATTCATAGCCACCTCATTAGAGGTAAACTTACTTCCTGTGTGGTTATTAATATACTCCACTCTAGGAAACAGTTTTTTAATCTCTTTGACTTTAGTATAAATCTTATTTTGTGAATCTCTTACTCTGAGAGTATCTGGTTCCTCTGCACTAAAATTTTGTGCTTCCATAGGTAAGTGAACCATATAGACTTTCTCTTTTGCAGCAAGTTTTGCAGAGTTAGGACGGGCTCGGCTTGGAGGTAAAAAAGACATTGTCAATGGAAGGTTTAGTCCTTTTACCGCGTTTACATGATGCTTGGTACTTATATCATCTATTATAATTGCTAGCTTTGGTCTAGAGGAGACTCGTTTTACTTCTCTTTTTACTCTTTTTGGTGGTTTTGCTAGTTTCTTGCTATCAAATTCATGAGAAGCTGAAAGGTACTGTGAAGTGTCTTTTTTAAGAACTTCATGTAGTTGTCTCTTAACACTCTTTACCTTTTTTTTCACTGTCTGTTTTTCTAACTTTTTTAATAAACTAATTCTCTTTTGTTTTTCTACTTGTACTTTTTTCTGCATATCAATTTGGGCATTTTCATATCCAAAGTAGTAACCTGCAACTGATGTACTTAGAACAAGGGCAATAAGGGCTAAACCCCATGCAATATAGTTTAATATTTGGGAGTTTGTACCCTGTTTACTCTTTTTACTTCTTGGCATTTTTCTTCTTATTTGTGTGATTTTTGTAACTATATCCAAGTTAAGCAAAAACTGTACTAATTCTTTGCGTTTTGTCATATTTTTTATATTTGATTATTTTAAGTATATTTATGTATAATTGCGCGTTCCTTTCTCTTTGTATCAATTACTGTAATTGATATATTTAATCCGAAAGGGAAACAAATGTCATTGTGACAAATACCAAGAGGAGATCATATTATATGAGAAACTATGAAAACTTAGTAATTGTAAGACCTACATTTACAGCAGAAGAAATTCAAGCTAGCGTTAAAGCTATCGAAGAAATTATTACTTCAAAC
>CAZPRE010000115.1:0-6200 GCA_964588875.1 uncultured Sulfurimonas sp.
AGTGGTTATATGATTGAAAATGCAATTGTTGCCGGTCTTACTGCTATTGGTTATGATGTTGTACAAATTGGTCCTATGCCTACTCCTGCGATTGCATTTATTACTAAAGATATGAGATGTGATGCAGGTATTATGATTTCGGCTTCACATAACTCTTTTGAAGATAATGGAATAAAGTTCTTTGACGGACAAGGTGATAAGCTCTCAGCAGAAGTTGAAAAAACTATAGAAAATATATGTAATGACTCTGCATTGATTAATGAATCTCAAGTAACTGCTAAACATATAGGTAAGGCAAAAAGAATTGATGATGTAATAGGGCGTTATATTGTTCAGCTTAAAAACTCATTCCCAATAGACTTCACACTTCAGGGTATGAGAATAGTTTTAGATACTGCAAATGGTGCTGGATATAAAGTTGGTCCAACTGTTTTAGAAGAGTTAGGTGCAGATGTTATCGTTTTGCATGATAAACCAAATGGTTACAATATTAACGAAGGTTGTGGTGCACTTCATACAAGAGACTTGAGTGAGAGTGTAGTTAAGTATAGAGCAGATTTAGGAATAGCACTTGATGGAGATGCAGATAGACTTGTAGTTGTAGATGAAAAAGGTGAGGTTGTTGATGGCGACCAACTCTTAGGCTCACTAGCTGTTTACTTACAATCTCAAGGTACTTTGAAAGGTGGGGGAATTGTTGCAACCGTTATGAGTAATCAAGGTTTAGAAGATTATATGCATGATAAAGGTCTAAAACTATGGCGTTCAAGTGTTGGTGATAAAAATGTTTTAGATATTATGAAAAAAGAGAAGATAAACTTTGGTGGTGAGCAGAGTGGACATGTTATTCTCCATGATTATGCTAAAACTGGAGATGGACTCGTGAGTGCACTTCAGGTATTAGCCTTACTATTAAGTAAAAATTTAAAAGCTTCTGAGGCTCTTAGACCATTTAAGCTCTACCCACAAAAACTTGTAAATATTAATATAAAAGTTAAAAAACCACTAGATAAGATAGAAGGCCTTTCTAAAAAACTAGAGCAATTAGATAAAGAGAATATACGCCACTTAATAAGATACTCAGGAACTGAGAATAAGTTGAGAGTGTTGCTAGAGTGTCAAGATGCAAGACTAATGAATCAAAAGATGGATGATATGATAGAATTTTTTCAAAAAGCTTTAAATGCATAATAAGACACTACGTCTAAGTATAATACTTTTATTTACACTATCAGGTGTATTTATTATTGACCAAAATATAAAAATGCTTTTTGTTGATGGTTATAGATATTATAGTGATTACATGGACTTAATCTTGGTTTATAACAGAGGTATTGCTTTTTCCATGCTTGCTTTTTTAGAAGAGTGGTTGAAATATATTCAGTTATTTCTTGTAACTGGAGTATTGGCTTATGTAATTAGTCTTAAGCAAATCTGTTATGCTTTTCCTGCAGGATTACTGCTTGGTGGGGCTTTTTCAAATGTATATGATAGATTTATTCACGGTGGTGTGGTAGATATGTTTTATTGGCATGGATGGCCATATCCAATGTTTGGACAAAATGGCTTCGCGGTCTTTAACTTCGCCGATGTAATGATAGACCTAGCTGTTGTCTGGATACTTTTTTTAAACTTCAAACCAAAAATTTGTAAGGCTTAATCGCTTTAAAAGCACTTTTTCGATAGTATTGCCCAAAATAATAGTTATATGCCTACATAATGTAGTATATAAAAAGGAAATAGATGGAAATCAAATCAAACAAAATCAACGGTGCAAATGCTGAGATCAAAGCTACTATCCCTATGGATGAAGTAAATGTAAAGCTAGATAAAATTGCTAAAGAATTAAGTAAAACTGCTAAAGTTGATGGTTTTAGAAAGGGTAAAGTTCCTGTTTCTGCTGTTAAAAAACAGTATGGTGAGCGTTTAGTTCAAGATGCAGAAGCTGAAGCTCTTCGTGATGTTTTAGAGCAAGGTCTTAAAGAGATGAATATTGATAATGCATCTTTAATAGGTGAGCCAAATGTTTCTCAGTTTGATAAGTCAGAGACTTCAATCGAAGTAACTGTTAAAATTGCTATGCGTCCTGCTGTTGAATTAGGTGACTATGCTGCATCTGTTAAAGATTTTGACAAACCAACTGTATCTGATGAAGATGTTGAGAAAAGAATTAATGACATCGCTCAAAATCAAGCTCCACTTGAAGATATCAAAAGAAACCGTAAAATGAAAGAGGGTGACACTGCTGTTATTGACTTTGATGGTTCTATTGACGGAGTACCTTTTGAAGGTGGTAAGGCTGAAAACTTTGCACTACTTTTAGGTTCAGGTCAATTTATTCCTGGTTTTGAAGATCAAGTTATTGGTATGAAAAGAGATGATGAAGCAGTTGTTAAAGTAAGTTTCCCTGCTGATTATGGTTCTGCTGATTTAGCTGGAAAAGAGGCTGAGTTTAAAGTAAAAGTTAATCAGATTCAAGTAAAAGGTGAAGTTGAATTAAATGATGAACTTGCTACTAAGTTACTTGCTGGACAAGAAAATGCAACTATGCAAGAGTTAACTTCTCAAGTTAAACTTCAGATGGAAGCAGAAGAATTATCTAAGCTTTACAATGATGATTTAAAACCAGCTCTTTTAGAGTCTTTTGTTAGTTCTCTTGCATTTGATTTACCAGAGTTTGTTGTTGAACAAGAGATAGATATGGCTCTTAACAAAAAAGCTGGCGAAATGAGTGAAGATGAAATCAATGAACTTAAAGCTAGTCAAGATAAGCTTACAGAACTCCGTGAAACTTTCCGTGAGGATGCTGAAAAAAGTGTAAGAGCTACTTTCATCATTGATACTTTAGCGCTTGCTGAGAATGTAAAAGTTGAAGAGCAAGAAGTTATGCAGACTATCTACTATGAAGCGATGCAAATGGGTCAAGATCCTCAAGCCGCGTTTGACCAGTACAAAAATGCTGGCTATATTCCAGCGATTCAAATGTCAATGGTTGAAGATAAAGTACTTTCTGGACTTTTAAACGCGAAGATTAAAGAAGCATAAGTTATGAGTTACATTCCTTATGTAGTAGAAAAAACGGGACGTGGTGAGCGTTCTTATGACATTTACTCTCGTTTGCTTAAAGACAGAATTGTAATGCTAAGCGGAGAGGTTAATGATCAAGTTGCTTCTACCATAGTTGCACAATTTCTTTTTCTTGAAGCTGAAGATCCAGAAAAAGATATTTATTTCTACATCAACTCCCCTGGTGGAGTTGTAACTGCAGGAATGGCTATTTTTGATACCATGAACTACATTCGTCCAAGTGTTGCTACTATTTGTATAGGTCAAGCGGCTTCAATGGGTGCATTTCTTTTATCATCTGGTGAAAAAGGCAAACGTTATGCACTTCCTCATGCTCGTATTATGATTCACCAACCACTAGGTGGTGCTCAAGGTCAAGCAACAGATATTGCTATTCAAGCTGAAGAAATTTTACGCATGAAAAAAGAACTAAATACAATTCTTGCAAAAAACACAGGGCAAACTGTTAAGCAAGTAGAAAAAGATACTGATCGTGATAATTTCATGAGTGCAGCAGAAGCTCAAAAGTATGGTATGATAGATGAAGTACTTATAAAGAACGATAAAGAGTAAAGGGTAATTATATGTCAGAAACTTTAAGAAGTAGAAAACACCGTGATATTAATGGTGTACAAGAGAAGTCTTGTCATCGAAAAATATAGACTTTTCTGTATAATTATAGAAAGATAAAATGAAATTAAAAATTGTAGAATACCCAGATAAAAGACTTAAACTTAAGTCAACAAAAGTTCAAAAATTTGATGAGAATCTTCATAAACTTTTAGATGCAATGTACCCTATTATGGTTAATACTAATGGTATTGGTCTTGCAGCTATACAAGTGGCTCATCCAATTGCGGCATTGATTCTTAATATTCCTGATGAAGAGGGTGAACAACCTAAAGAGAACTTGATAGAGATTATAAATCCAGTTATAACTGCAAAAAATGGTGAATCTGTCTATCAAGAGGGATGTTTAAGTGTTCCTAGTTTTTATGAAGATATTACAAGATTTGAGAGTATTGGTATAAACTACCAAGATAGAGAGGGTAATACAAAAACCCTTGAAGCTGATGGGCTTTTAAGTATAGCGATTCAGCACGAGATGGACCATTTAATAGGTGTGTTATTTATAGATAAACTATCCTATGCGCGCAGAAAGAAATTTGAGAAAGAGTATAAGCGAATGTTGAAAGAGAAAAAGGCTTCTTAATATGCGAAAAAGTTCGAATAACAAAATAGATATTACACCAAAAAATGAAGTGAAACAGATGTTTCGTAACTGGTTTAAAAAGCATAACGAAGCTGGTCAGATTATGACAAAGCAAGATGTTCTTAACACGGTGATAAAAAAACTTACGAAGACTCAAGATAAGTTTTTAGAAGAAGCTATGAATGAGATGGTTTTTGAGGGTCTTATTGAGATTCAAGAAGATGGTGTTACTTTAGTTTTAAAAAGAAAAGTAAAATAAATATTTCATATTGTCATATAATTAAACTTCTAGAGAATAAATAGCTAAGATACAATCAACTAAATTTTGAGGTTGATAGTATGAAAAGTCTAAACTGCGCAACATACGAGGGCTTAGACGCTAAACTCGTTCATGTAGAATCAACACTAACAAAAGGTCTTCCCTCTTTTTCAATTGTTGGTATGGTCTCAACTGCTATAAGTGAAGCAAAAGAGAGAGTGAAATCTGCACTTTTAAGCAATGAATTTTCTTTTCCTCCTAAACGTATTACTGTTAATTTAGCTCCAAGCGATGTCAAAAAAGAGGGTTCTCAGTTTGACCTCTGTATAGCTCTTTTGATTGCACTTGATTCCCTTGAAGATGATATAAGTAAATGGGCTGTATTTGGGGAACTGGGACTTGATGGAGCTGTTAAAGAGAACATACAACTCTATCCACTAATGCTTTCTTTAGCAAATCAGAAGTTAATTGATAAGGTAATTGTGCCATTTGAAAGTTTAGATAAACTATCTAAAATACCCAATGTTGAATTTTATGGGGTTAAGACACTACAAGAAGCGATAGATATACTTAAAAATCAAATAAACTCGAAGCCAAGTCAAGAGAGCAGTTCACTTGATTTTCCATCATACAATATAGGTGATGAAAGCTATTATTATATAAAAGAGTATAAGGATGATTTTAGTGATGTTAAAGGACAAGAACATGCTAATCGCGGTGCCTTAATTGCTGCTACTGGGTTTCATAATATCCTTTTTGAGGGAAGTCCTGGTTGTGGTAAGAGTATGATTGCAAAAAGATTAAGGTATATATTGCCACCGATGAGTAATGATGATATATTAGAAGTTGCAAAACTACAAGCACTTGAAGCAAGAGAACCAGATTTTAAACCGCATAGAAATATGAGAAATCCTCACCATAGTTCAACTCTGGCTAGTATTTTTGGTGGTGGAAGCCACAAGGCTCAAATAGGTGAGGTTGGTTTGGCAAATAAAGGTGTTTTATTTTTTGATGAGTTACCACACTTTTCAAAAAATGTTCTAGAGGCTTTACGAGAACCTATGGAAGACAATAAGATACGAATCTCGCGAGTAAACTCTAAGGTTGAGTATCCAGCTGACTTTCTTTTTATTGGTGCAATGAATCCTTGTCCATGTGGAAACCTTTTGAATCAAAATCGTGAGTGTAGATGTAGTGAACTAGAGATACAGAGATATAAAAACAGACTCTCCGATCCTTTCTTAGATAGAGTGGATTTAAACATTACTATGGCTAGTGTTAATGCAGATGATAAGTCTAGTTACTCCTCAAAAGAGTTACATAAAATGGTAGTCCAAGCTCATATCATTTCTAAAAAAAGAGGACAAGAAAGTTTTAATGCTAAGTTGAGTGATCAGGATATAGAAAAATATTGTGTTTTAGATGAAGAGGCAAAATCAGTTTTGGATATGGCTATAAGTCGTTTCGACTTATCATTTAGAAGTATTAAAAAAGTACAAAAAATTGGACGGACTATTGCTGATTTGGATTCTAGTGATTTAATACATAAGAAACATATACTAGAGGCCTTGAGTTACAGAAGAAGATAAGAGTAAAACTCTTATCTATAGAGCCACTTGCAGATTCCCACAAAAGCAGCTAATTTAATTTTGTAATTGTTAA
>CAZPRE010000116.1:0-6192 GCA_964588875.1 uncultured Sulfurimonas sp.
CAAACCTTATACTAAGAGATATTACTCTCTCTGGTTTTATGACACATGAGAGACTCATTAGATTTATTGTCCAACAGATAAGAGATGGAGAATATTCTCTAGCTATAATTGAGAACTATGACTATATAGATGAAAAAGATGTACTAGTCAAACTTGCCCAAGAACTAGAATTACTCTTTGTTGATTTAGACTCTATAGATATGGACTATCAATTAGTAAGTAGAATCCCTTTAAAGCAACTAAGAAGACATAAGGCACTTCCAATATCAGAAGATGATATGAGTGTAACCGTCGTATTTAACGATCCACTCGACATTGATGCACAAGAAGCTATTCAAAGACTCTTCCCAAGAAAGATATTAAAAGTAGCTCTAGCTACAAAAAAACAGATAAGTTCTTATACATTTAAAGTAGAACTCAAAGATAGTGTAAAAGATCTTGTGAAAAAAGTAAAAGATGAGTTGAATTCAATTAACTCTATTGAAGAGCAGCAAGAAGCTTCTTCAATTCTTCTTCTTATCGATGTTATACTAAAAGCCTGTATCAATGGTCGAGCAAGTGATGTTCATGTTGAACCTACTGAAAAGAACTGTGTTGTTCGTGGCCGAATTGATGGTAAACTATCAGAGGTTTTTATTTTTGAAAAATCAATCTATCCACCACTTGCATCAAGGCTTAAACTTCTAGCAAATCTTGATATAGCTGAAAAAAGAAAACCTCAAGATGGTCGCTTTTCGACACTAGTAGGCGATAGAGAGTATGATTTTCGTATTTCTACTCTTCCTATTCTTTATGGTGAATCAATTGTAATGCGTGTTCTCGATAAGCAAAAAGCCCTTGTTAAACTTGAAGATGCAGGTATGGATAGTATAAGTTACCAGAAACTACTCAAAGGCCTAGAAGCTCCTTATGGCATTATTCTTGTAACAGGGCCAACAGGTAGTGGTAAAACGACTACTCTTTATGGGGCGCTTAATGAACTTAGAAATGTAGAAGACAAGGTTATTACTGTTGAAGATCCAGTTGAGTATAGAATGAACTTAATACAACAGGTTCAAGTTAATCCAAAAGTGGGTCTTAGCTTTGCAGATGCTCTGCGTTCAATACTGAGACAGGATCCCGATAAAATAATGATTGGAGAGATTCGAGACCAGGAGACTCTAGAAATTGCTATAAAAGCAGCATTAACAGGTCACCTGGTGATCTCTACTCTTCATACAAATGACTCAATAAGTGCAATTCCACGTATGGTTGACATGGGGATACAGCACTACCTAATTAGTGGTGCACTTGTAGCTATTCAAGCACAACGTCTTATTCGAAAGATATGCACAAAATGTAAAATAGAAGAACATATTCCAGCTTCTACTCTTGAGGAGTTAAAGGAATTTATTCCAAGTGGTACAAAATTTTACACTGGTTCTGGATGTAGAGAGTGTGGTGACACTGGATATATGGGAAGAGAAATGATTTGTGAAGTATTAAATATTTCAGAAGATCTTTCGTCTCTTATAGCAAAAGCAGCACCAAAAGAGGCACTTATTGAACAAGCTGAGAAAGATGGCTTTATTGGTATTTTTGAAAATGGCATTCAAAAAGCAATTGATGGGATTACCAGTTTAGAAGAAGTTTTAAAGGTGGCAAAAGGATGAAGTACTTTATAGCTACAGTATTAACAAAAGGTAAAAAAATCGAAACAGGACTTTATGCTGAGGATAGAAAAGAGGCAAATGATTATGCTAAACTTAAATTTTCCGGTATTATCATTAAGGTTATAGAGACACAAGAACCTTTAGACGTCCAATTTAAAAGATTTAAAAATGATCTTTTAAAAAATGTTCGAAAGAAAAAAATTAAACAAGATGCTCTAATTGCCGCTATTAGACAATTGGCTGTTATGACAAATGCTGGTATCTCAATTCATGATTCTTTACATGAAATAGCTGATTCAACTCAAGATGGGGCTCTAAAAACAGTTTTTAGTAAACTTGCTGATGATATCAATGCTGGTCATTCATTATCAGCCTCTATGGAAAACTTTAGATTTGAGTTAGGTAATCTTACTATAGCAATGGCTCAACTTGGAGAAAAAACAGGTAATCTAGATGAATCACTCTATACTCTTGCCGATATGCTTGAAGAGATTCGTTCAAACTTTATAAAATTCAAAAAAGCCATGGCATATCCAAGGAATGTAATGATTGCGATGGCAGTCGCTTTTACAGTTCTCATCTCTTTTGTAGTTCCGAAATTTAAAACAATGTTCGAAAAGCTTAATGTTGACTTACCTCTACCTACACAAATCCTTTTAACACTAGAACATATATTTAATAATTATGGCCCTTATGTTATAGCAATTGCAATTATCTCCTTTATAGTTTTCAAGTATCTTATTAGTAATTATAGAACTGTAAGATTTGAATGGCATAAAGCTCTACTTAAAACATATTTAATTGGAAATATTATTAGATTTTCTACTCTTAATAGATTTACACTTGTTTTCTCGGAACTAGTACGTGCTGGTATACCTATCGCAGATGCACTAGACACTACTATTTCAATGATTGACAACCTTCCACTTAAGGCAAAACTACAGACAGTTCGTGGAACAGTTGAAAAAGGAGGAACACTTAATAAAGGTCTTGGAGAAACTGAACTATTTGAGAATATGATTCTTCAAATGGTAAGAGCTGGTGAGGATAGTGGTACTCTTGACACTATGATAAAAAAAGTAGCCGAGTATTATAAAATGCGTTTTGATGCTATTATTGATGGCCTTTCAGAGGCTATTGAACCAATCATGTTATTTTTAATTGCTGGTATGGTTATTCTACTTGCTCTTGGTATTTTCTTACCTATGTGGAGTCTTGGTTCTGCTGTTAACGGTGGATAATAACTAAATTATTCTGAGCACTCTATTTAACTTTTTTAAGATTATCTCAATATCAGGTTCTGAACCTTTAATTGAGTAAATAACTTCATCCCCATAAACTTTATCATATACATGAATATTATTTATGTCACACTCATAATCTACTAATCTACTATCTGAATAGCTCATACAAATTTTCTTTTCTATCTGTTTAGTATATTCATTCAAGGAGGCACAAGTAATCACTAAATTTACTGCATCACTATATGCTCTAACTAAACCACCTGTACCTAACTTAGTACCTCCGAAGTATCGAACTATAATGACGGCTGAATTAATGAGCTCATTACCTTGCAAAACCATTAAAGAAGGTTTCCCTGATGTTCCACTAGGTTCCCCATCATCACTACTATACTCAACTATTTGTGAATACTCATTTAGGTATCTATACGCTACAACAAAATGTCTAGCCTTTGGATTTTGAATTTTTAAATCATGCAGAGTTTCTTTATATTTGTAATAAGGGGCGAGATAAGCAATAAATTTAGATTGCTTAATCTCAAGAGTTTGTGTAAAAGTATCTTTTACATATTTCATTGTTAATTATATTAAATTTGTAAAAACTTTTTGAACATCTTCGTCATCTTCTAGTTTTTCTAATATTTTATCTATATCTTCTTGTTGTGTATCACTAATCGAAATTGGTGCATTTGCCATTCTTTCTAAGTTAGCTTTTGTTATCTCAATTTCCATCTCTTCAAGTGCTTTTGTAAGAGTTCCAAAACTTGTATATGCACCAGTTATTAATACAACACCATCCTCAGACTCAATTTCCTCTAACCCTGCATCAATAAGTTCAAGCTCTAATTCTTCTATATCCGTCTCATCACTTAAAGAAAACTCAATAAGTGCTTTTCTATCAAACATAAATTCTAAAGAACCATTAGTAAGAAGTTCTCCACCGCGTTTAGAAATAATATTTTTCACATTAGCTACAGTACGCGTATGATTGTCCGTCATTGATTCTACGAAAAGCAAAACACCATGTGGTGCTTTACATTCATAGTTTACCTCAATCATACTAGCAGTATCTTTAGCACTAGCACGCTTTATAGCTGCTTCAATATTATCCTTAGGCATATTCTCAGATTTTGCATTTATAATCGCTGTACGTAGCTTAGAATTCATATCAGGGTCACTACTGCCTTCTTTAGCAGCCATTGTAATTATTTTACCGAGTTTTGGAAACAGTTTTGACATTGCTCCCCATCTTTTTAGTTTTGAAGCTTTTCTATACTCAAACGCTCTACCCATAAATTATTCCTTTTTATTATTAATGAAATTATACCAATTAATCTCCATATCAACTAATTTGAGTTATATTTATAGACTCATCATTAGAGTAATCAATATTAATCCTACTAGTAGTCTCACCATCTTTTAAATTAAACCGAAGTTCTTTAGTCTCTAAAGAATCATTTTTTAGTAGTTCAATATTAAATCCATCCAAAGACTCACTTAATGAATTAACTATCTTAGTGCTCAATGTCAGCCAATGTTTCTCATACATCTCTTCTTCATCATGATAAAGCCCAGATTCGTCATAATTAATATTAGCAGCATTATTGGCTACTTTTAACAACTTATTAAAAAGCTTCTGTGATTGGAGAAAATTATTTTTTACTATTTCGTATTCTTCTTCTTTTAGCATGTTTTTACTCTCTATTTAAAATCAAAGATGTATAATAGCACAGAAGGAATACATATGGGAATCGCTTTTAGAATAAAACACCACTTTTTCAATGCTTTTCGTGAATTTTTTATTCATCATCACGGTTCTTTAGATTTTAGAGCGAAAATCTTTGCATTAGTCATTGCAGCAGATCAAGATGCAAAAGTAGAAAATTATATCATAGTCAAAGAACTTGCCCTAAATATTTACAAGAATGATGAAAATAGAGCGAACTTACTCATGATTGCAACAAAAGAGTTAGTTCAAAAAGTTAGAGATAATAACGGTCTCTTTATTGACACCTTAGTAACTCATATACAAAAAGAGTTAATAATTATTCCTAGATATGCAAAAAAAATAGATATTCAAGACTTGACAAAACTAGTATCTTTATCACACGATATAGACACTATCTCTTATCAAAATAATATCCTTGAATTTCTAGAAAAATTAAAAGAAGAAACACTCTCAGCTAAAGGGAAAACTTCTCTTTAGCGAAAAAACTATCAACTGAAATATTTTTAAACGCGGCATTTAAAGAAGTAAAGAGCGATGGAAAATCTTGTTCCATTTTAGATAACATTACTTTCATGCTTGCTCTAGCATGTGGCATTTTAACATCAAATCTCATGGCTGGACAAGCTTCATCACCAATCGCTTCAATACCATTATCTAAAACAAACGCAGAGAGCTGTCTCTCTCTCATTTGAATAAGTGGACGAATAACAATTAATCCATTTCCTGCCTTATACTTTGGAGCTAAAGAACGCATCTGACCATTATAGATAAAGTTCATAAAAAAACTCTCAGCAGCATCATCAAGATGATGCCCTAATGCAACCTTATTACAACCCTGCTCTTGTGCGACACCATAAAGGTATCCCCTTCTCATACGAGAAAAAAAACTACAAAAAGAGGAGTTTTTTCTAATTTTTTCTTTTGCAAGTTCATAAGTTTTCGTATCATGAATAATGTGAGGAATATCATACTCCCTACAGTGAGCACTAAGAGTATCAAAATTTTCACCCATACCATAGCCAACTGTCACCGCAACAAACTCAAAACTAAAAGGAGCTCGTCGTTGCTGTTCTTTCATGGCATGAATCATAGTAAGAGAATCTTTTCCACCACTAAGTCCAACAAGAATTTTATCACCCTCTTCTATTAACTCAAACTCGGCATTTGTTTTACCAAGTTTTGACATAATCTTTTTGGATGGGACTATTGGCTTTTTATTCAACTAACTTGTCAACCATTTTCATAACAAACTCTGCAGATATAATAGCACTTGACTCCATAAATTCATCAAATGAGAAACTTGCATCAGTGTCAGCAGTATCACTTATCGCACGAAGAATGAAAAAAGGTACATTAAGAGCATTACACACAACCGCAACACTTCCTCCTTCCATCTCTAAGGCATCAGCACTAAAATTTTCTACTATTTTCTCTTTAATTTTTTCGTTATGAACAAATTGATCACCAGTAGCAATCACACCTTCTTGAACTGTCTTTCCCAATTCAGTTGCTACTTCTTTAGCAACTGTAATTAAGTTTGTATCGGTTTGGATAAAAACACTTCCACCAG
>CAZPRE010000117.1:0-6150 GCA_964588875.1 uncultured Sulfurimonas sp.
TTTGCCATTTTAAGAGTTTCTAGTGTATCTGCAGTCTCTCCACTCTGGCTGATTACAACAAAAAGAGTGTCTTTAGTCATAATGGGTTTTCTGTATCTAAACTCAGAAGCTACTTCTATGGATGTTTTTATCTTTGCATAACGCTCAAAGAGGTAAGTTGCGCAGAGAGCTGAGTGATATGATGTTCCGCAAGCACAAAGTTTTATCTCATCTATACCATCAAAAAGAGATTTGTCTAATTCTTCAAAAAGAACTTCTTCTTCACTTAGTCGTCCCATAAGAGTATCTGATATAACATCACCTTGTTCATAAATCTCTTTTTCCATAAAAAATCTATAGCCATCTTTTTGAGCTGAGAGTTTATTTTGAGAGAGTTTTTGAAATGCTGGGTTTTGCTTGACACCATCTTTGGAAAAAATAGCTAAAGTATCTTTGTTTACATAGCCATAATCACCATCTTCAAAGTAACTTACTTTAGAACAATGTCCTATGAGAGGAGTATCAGAAGAAGCAAAATATTTTTCACCCTCTGTGTTTACTCCCACTAGCATAGGTGAACCATACTTTGCAAAAAAGATAGTATCGCCTTCACCTTTTGTTACAAGTAAAATGGCATAAGCACCCTCTAGCTGGGAAATTGTTTGCTTAAAAGCTTCAAATGCAGTGCTAGAGTGTTGAAGGTTTTTTTCAAACTGATGCACAATTACTTCTGTATCGGTTTGACTTAAAAATGTTACACCTTCACTTAGAAGCTCTTTTTTAAGCTCGACATAGTTTTCAATAATACCATTATGAACAACATAAGAACTCTCACCTATGTGCGGATGTGCATTTAATTCTGTAGGTTTTCCATGTGTGGCCCAGCGTGTATGACCGATACCTGCAGCAAATTTATCTGTGACAAAATCTTTTGTTTTCTCTTCTAAGTTGACAAGTTTTCCAACAGCTTTATAACTTTCAAAATTACCATCTGCTAAAACAGCAATTCCTGCTGAGTCATAACCACGGTACTCTAGCTCTTTGAGTCCATCAAGTAAAATTTCTTTAGTATTTTTTTCGCCTAAGTATCCAACAATTCCGCACATCTACACACCTTTAATTAATAATTCATAAATATCATCGACATTATTGCATATATCGTTTTGTTTTTCCATTAAAAAAGTATCTCTTACCTTATGTTTGGAACTATGAATTTTTGCAGTGATAATATTAATACCTAATTGCTCAAAACAGTTCATAATATAAGCAAGTAGACCGCGTTGATTTGCAGTATGAACATTTAGCTCAGCATGTGTGAGTGAATGCTCACAATCTATATCTACTTCTCCCTTTTTAATTGTTATATCTGGGAGTGAAATTGTTCTACTCATATCAAAGGCATTTTGTACAATTTCTTCTACTAAAGGGAGTTCTTCATTCTCAATATTTTGCAAAAATTCTATTTTAAAATATTTCACACTATCAAATAGAGTAAAAATTTCCATAGATCCAACATCTAAACGACTTAGTGATGCCAGTAGATAGCCAATATTTAAAGGAATTTTTCTGTATATCTCTATACTTAGTGAACCACTGTTTGAAACTGTAAAGTTGTACTCTTTAAGCACTCTTGCCTTTTTTGTTATATCTATAATATCAGCAGGAGTATGTTTGAAAAAGAAAAGATTAGATTCTATTGATAGAACTTTTTTTTGTAGAGGTCTTGGTAGTGCTTTAAATTCATTAAGATTTTGGACTCTTTTTTCAATGTTTAACCGCTTAACTGCATCCGTTATTCGGTCGCTATTTTCTGAAATCTCGAGGGCACTTTTGTAGAGGTCAAAAAGAAGTTTAGAGTTAAAAGAGTTAAAAGTATCTCCTCCAACACCATTAATATCTGCATATGTCAGTATATAGAGAAGTTTTAGGTTTTTAGAATCCCCAACTTTTGCCATAAACTTATAGAGAGTTTTTTCATTGTGAATATTCTCTTTAAATGCAACATTACTCATAAGAATATGATGTTTTATAAGTGTCACCGCTCTTTCAACATGTTCCTCTTTGAGGTTTAGGCGTGAAGCAAATGGCACTATAAGTTTTGCTCCTACCTCACTATGGTCTTGTTTTCGGCCCTTACCAGTATCGTGAAACAAGGTTACAATCTTAAGTAGTAACTTTTCCTCTGTATTTAGTTCATTATGTAAACCTTGGATAAAAGGTTCTTGAATGTTCTCTAGAGCCTCTATGCATTTTATAGAATGAATATCTACAGGGTAATGATGATAACCATCAAACTGTGGCAGATGAAGAACTTTTCTAAAGCTTAAAAAGAGATGATGAAGTATCCCGCCATTATAAAATAGGTTTAAAAAGCAAGACATATGTTGCTTAGAAAGTAGTTGCTTTAACAGGCCATAAGTTTTTTTACTTAGAGGATGAGAAATATTTATATAGGTAAACTTACTTAAAAAACCAGCATCAAATTTATAGGGTTTGTCAGGTAAAGAGATAAGAAGTTCAAGCAGAGTATTTATAGGTGGTGTTTTAAGGTTATAGGCTACATAAATACGGTTATTAAACTCATAAACTCCTTTTTGAAGTCTGTTTTTTCTTAGAGTTGATATCATAGTTTTATCATAAAGATATGGACGAATCATCTTTTTTGTAAAGATTATCGTAAAGTTGTTTATTCTCCAACCTGCTTCCATAACCTTAGAAGAGAACTTTTTCTGATCTTTAAAACCGAGCATCTTGGTAACTGAGGGAATATATTCTAGACTCAGAGTGTCTTTTTGTTTCCCGGTGATAAGGTGCAATGCACTTCTAACGCGGTAGAGTAACTCTAGAGCTATTCGATACTCTTTATAAGACTCTTCACTAAAAAGTTTTCCTGAGAGTTCTTTAAGAGATGTTACACCATAAATAGTATGTGCAATCCAAAAAAGAAGTTGGGTATCTCTAAGCCCACCAGCACTCTCTTTAATATTAGGCTGCATAGATATAGGGTACTTTTTACGTCTTTTTTGTGCCTCTTGAACCTTGGCGATTATAAATTCTTGAGGTTCATATTTTCTTATTTTTGTAAGCTCTTTTTGAGTAGCATGCCAAGTAAAAGGGGAACCACTAACTAAACGCGACTCCATAAGTGAAGTCCTAATAGTAATGTCCTCATTTGAAGCTTTAAAGAGGTCACTAGTCTCATGAACGCGGTGACCTAACTTAAGTCCAGCATCAAGAGCAAGATAAAAAAGTTTTTCAATGATGAGTTCTGTATTAAAACCATCAATATCTTCATAAACTATAAGCAAATCAATATCACTATGAACACAGAGTTGTTCACGTCCATAACTGCCAAGAGCTACAATGGCTATGGGAATAGAACTTCTCATAGGTATATAGTTTCCAAAAACACGTCTTAAAACTGTCTTGTACATCATAGCTATGATAGAGTCAAGTTTACGAGTATGACGAACAAGAAAATCTTTGCCCTGGTTTTTCTCAAAAAGTTCAGGAAGTGAAGCTTTATATGCTTTTATATACTCTTTAAAAAGTTTTGAAAGCTCAAAGTCTGAACCGTTCTTTTCTATGATGTCTTCTATTTGTAATTGTATGTCCAAAGTAAGCCTTCGTAGATGTTTAATCTATTATATATAAACTTTGATATAATCATATTAAAAATTATAGGAAATATAATAATGACGATAACTAAAAGAGTAACATTTATAGCAAAAGAGGGTGATGAGAGTAAAATGAAACAACTTCTCTGTGCTATGGTAGCACCAAGTAAGGTTGAAGATGGTTGTATATTTTACGAAATTTTTCAGTATGAAAACAATAGAAGAAAATTTATGGCAGTAGAGACTTGGAGAGATGAGGTGGCACTTAATGGACACAAGACATCAGCTCATTATAAAGTTTATAAAAGCTCTTTTGAACCATTTTGTGAGAGTAAATACTCAGACGAATTAGAAGTCTTAATTTAAATAGACTTACAAAAATAAAATTTTAACTAGGAAAATATTTGAAAAATTTATATAGCAATGAAGAAGCTAAAAAATGTAGAAGTGATTTAGACTTAAGAGTTTATACATCAAATCTTTTAGGTCAAAGTGATGAATTAGTACTTCATGGCGGTGGAAATACATCTGTTAAAACTAAGATAGATGGGCAAGATATACTCTTAGTCAAAGGAAGTGGATGGGATTTAGTATCAATCAAAGCCGAGGGTTTTTCTCCTGTTAAACTCGACACTCTTTTAGAAATGGCAAAACTAGAGACTCTAAGCGATAGCGATATGGTGAGTGGACAAAAAGCCGCTATGACTAATGAGAAAGCACCTAATCCATCTGTTGAAGCTATTCTTCATGCTCTTATTCCATATAAGTTTGTAGACCATACTCATGCTGATGCTATTGTAACAATTTCAAATTCTAAGAATGGTTTAGCCGATATTAAGAAAGTATTTCCAAAATATTTAATAGTTGATTATATTATGCCAGGGTTTGTTTTAGCTCATGAAATATATAAAATGACTAAAGATTTAAACTGGGACTCTATTGAGGGAATTATTTTACATAATCACGGAATATTTACCTTTGATAATGATGCTGGTGAATCTTATGAGAAGATGATAAACGCGGTTGCACAAGCAGAAGTCTTTTTGGAACAAAATGCAAAAATTCATTTAGTAAATAAGTATGAACCTAGTGAGTGTGACATAATGAAAATTACAAAACTTTTTTCAGATGCAAAGGGTTATGATGTCTCTATTAGTATTAATCAATCTCCTTTAGCAAACTACTATGCTTCACAGGAAAATTTAAGAGAGTTCGCTTCTCGTGGCGTTTTAACTCCTGAACATATTTTAAGAACAAAACGATTGCCTCTTATAATGGAAGATACAAACCTTGAACGCGGCCTTACTAACTATATGAATGAGTATAAAAAGTATTTTGAAGAGTTTGCAAGTGATGAGGTAATGTTAAACGCAGCACCTAACTATATGATTATTAAAAACTTAGCTGTAATCTCTTTTGGAAAGAGTAAAAAAGAGGCACAAATAGTGAGTGATATAGTCGAGCATACAATGATGGCAGTACTTCGTGCTGACAAACTTGGTGGGTACAAAAGTATAAGTCTTAAAGATAGTTTTAAGATGGAATACTGGGAACTTGAACAAAATAAATTAAAGAAATAATTATGAAATATTTAATGGCAATAGACGCGGGAACAGGAAGCATAAGAGCGGTTCTTTTTGACACAAAAGGAAATCAAATCTCAGTATCTCAAACTGAGTGGCAACACTTAGAAGAAACTGGAGTGCCAAACTCTATGAGTTTTGATTATGAGAAAAACTGGAAACTTGTTTGTGAATGTATTAAAGACGTAGTTGCTCAAGCTGGAGTAAACGCGGAAGATATATTAGGGCTAAGTGCTACAAGTATGCGTGAGGGAATTGTTCTTTATGACAAAGATGCCAAAGAAATCTGGGCAGTTGCAAATGTAGATGCAAGAGCGAGCCAAGAAGTTAAGTACTTAAAAAAGAATTTTAAAGGAATTGAAGAAGAATTCTATATGGAATCTGGTCAAACTTTTGCTCTTGGTGCGCTACCGCGTTTACTGTGGCTTAAAAACAATAGACCTGAAGTTTACGCAAAAGTTTCAAAAATCTCTATGATTGGTGATTGGATACTCGCTCGTCTTAGCGGCATAATCGCAACAGACCCAAGTAATGCAGGGACAACGGGAATATTTTCATTAGAAAAACGTAACTGGGTAAGTGAAATGGCTCTTAGAGTGGGTCTCAAAGATGATATTTTTCCTCCCTGTTTAGAAGTTGGAACCGTTGTCGGAAATGTAACTACAAAAGCAAAGAGTGAAACAGGTCTTTGCACTGACACTTTAGTTGTTATGGGTGGCGGTGATGTTCAGTTAGGCTCAGCTGGATTAGGTGTTGTTGAAGATGAACAAGTAGCCATCTTAGGCGGTTCATTTTGGCAACAGGTTGTAAATATACCAAGTATGGTAGAGCCACCTGAAGATATGGGTATAAGAGTAAATCCTCATGTTATAAACAGAGTCTCTCAAGCCGAAGGAATTAGCTTTTTTAGTGGTCTTGTAATGCGTTGGTTTCGAGATGCTTTTTGTGATATGGAAAAACTTGAAGCCGAT
>CAZPRE010000118.1:0-1988 GCA_964588875.1 uncultured Sulfurimonas sp.
AAATGCCCTAGCAGTCATTTATTGGCTACAGTTAAACATTATACATCTACAAAAACTTATCTAAAATTTCACAATCTCATATAAAAATGATATACTTCTTATATGAAGTTTGAATATGATACGAAGAAAAGTTTATCAAATAAACAAAAACACGGTATTGATTTTGAGGAAGCTAAACTTCTTTGGAGTGATGACAAAATGATTGAAATCAGAACATCTTAAGAAGATGAAGAAGATGTTATTGAGTACCTTGATTTATCTACAATAAAAAGACCAAATCTTAAACCAAAAAGAATTAACATTGACTTTCCTACTTGGATGGTTAAAAAACTTGATGAAGAAGCACAGCATATTGGTGTAAGTCGTCAAGCAATAATAAAAACTTGGTTAGCTGATAAGATTATGCAGCTAGAACATCACAAAGTGGTTATGTAACAAGACATAGTCTCGCTATATTTCTGTCTCACATGCTTTCGTTCTAGCCTCAAATATTTTCAAAATTGTTAGAAAAAATGCGGTAATTGCAGGCCCTAAAATCATTCCCCAAAAACCAAATGTTGCAAGTCCCGCAATGATTGCAAAGAAAATAACCATCTCATTCATTCTTGAATCATCTTCTTTGAGTAGTCTTTTATTTATCTCTTTAATAATAAGTGGTTTCATAAAAGTATCTGCAACAATAGATAGCACTATAATAGAATAAACAGCAATAAATACCGCGTTTGAGGTGTTACCAATAGAGGCTTCGTAGACAGTAAATGGTAACCACATTAGTATTCCCCCTACTACTGGTATTAAAGATGCAAAACCGTACATAATTCCAAATAGAAGTCCATTATATCCCATGAAAGAGATAGCGATTCCAAATAAAACACCTTGAAGCATCGCGTTTATGATAATAGAATAAAAAACGACACTCATAACTGATGAGAGTTCTTTTGCTAAAACAGTTGTTTCATCTACTGACATCTGAACCACACGTTTTAGAAATGCAACTATAGTTGAGCCATTATACTGAGCAAAGAAATAAAATACGATAACTAAAAAAGCATTCTTTAAAAAACCTGCACTAAAAGCACCAATTTTCCCCGTAATAGAGAGTGCATCTGATGTCAGTGATTTTATATCAATACCTTTTAATCCATCCACAATATATGGTTTTAAAAACAATAAATATTCAGGTGGTGTTTCTATAAACTTTTTAACATGAATCTCTATATCTTGAAAAAACAGTGGTTCTATAGAGTTTAAAGAGATGGTTAAAGTCGCTAAGAAATAGCCTAAAGGAGCGAAAAATAAAATAGCAAGTAAAAAACTAGAGCTTAATGCTGCTAAAAGTTTACTTCTAAAGATTTTTTCAAAATACTCTTGTATATTTGATGTTGAGATAGCCAAAAGGGAAGCAATCATAATCACTAAAAGAAAAGGAGCATAAAGAAGATACATCCAGTAAAGGGAAGCTGCAAAAAGAATGGCTACAAAATATTGTGGTTTCATTAAAATATTGTCCCATCAGGATTAACATAATCCATATTTAAAACATCATAAGTAGCACGAGTAGCTCGTCGTCCTTTTGCTGTTCTTTCTAAATATCCATTAGCGATGAGATACGGTTCTAATACATCTTCAACAGTCCCCTCATCTTCACTCAAAGATGCAGCAATTGAACTTAACCCCATCGCTCTTCCATTTGCTGCAACAAGTAGGTGAAGTAAACGTAGGTCCATCTCATCAAATCCCAAAGAGTTAATGCCTAGTTCATTGAGTGCATACTGCGTTCGGGTATGATTTATATGATTCTCATCGGCAACATCTGCAAAGTCTCTAACGCGACGAAGTAAACGCAGTGCTATACGTGGTGTTCCACGAGAGCGTTTAGAGATTTCAAACGCGGCTTCTTTAACTATCTCTTTATCTAGTTTATTTGAAGCCTGAGATATTATAGATGCTAGTTCCTCAGATGAGTAAAACTGCATTCTAAAACTCAT
>CAZPRE010000118.1:1998-6060 GCA_964588875.1 uncultured Sulfurimonas sp.
ATTTGTATAAAATTCAAGACGGGAAACAATACCAAATCTATCACGAAGAGGATTTGAAAGCATTCCTGCTCTTGTTGTAGCACCTATGAGAGTGAAACGCGGTAAGTCTATTTTAACGGTTTGAGCGGCTGGTCCACTTCCTATAATAATATCTATACGAAAATCCTCCATAGAGGAGTAGAGAATCTCTTCAACGGCTGGAGAGAGACGATGAATTTCATCTATAAAGAGTATGTCACCCTCTTCAAGGTTTGTTAGTATTGCGGCTAAATCTCCACTCTTTTCTATCATTGGAGCTGCGGTAACTTTGATGTTTGCATTCATTTCATTTGCAATAATTAGTGCGAGAGTTGTTTTTCCAAGTCCTGGAGGTCCATAAAAAAGTACATGATCAAGTGCTTCATCGCGTTTTTTAGAAGCCTCTATAAAAACACCAAGGTTTTTTTTAATCTGCTCTTGTCCTATATATTCACTCCAAGCATCTGGTCGAAGAGTAACTTCACTACTCTCCTCTTCCATACTAAAAGTCTCTATCTCAACTAATCTTTCCATCTAATCCCTTAATATGTATGAATCTCTTGAGGGAACTCTCGAGAAGCAACCTCATCGGAATAGTTTTTTACAGCATCTCTTACAAGAGTCGCACCGTCCATATATTTTTTAACAAACTTAGGAGTGAACTCTTCAAAAAGCCCCAACATATCTGAAAACACAAGAACCTGTCCATCAACGCCGTTGCCGGCTCCTATACCGATAACAGGAACATTAACTGCATTTGCTACAGAAGTTGCAACTTTGGCTTTAACACCCTCTATAACTATACAAAAAGCACCTGCTTTTTCTATGGCTTTAGCATCTTGTATAAGTGAAGCGGCCTCTTCTTGGGTCTTACCCTTAACCTTGTATCCACCCTCACCTCTTACAGACTGAGGAAGAAGACCAATATGACCGCAAACTGCGATACCATTTAAGGTAAGATGTTCGACTATATTTGCCTTATCTTTTCCACCTTCTATTTTAACACAGTCAGCTGGAGTCTCTTGAAATACTTTTATAGAATTTTTCAGTGCCACATCTTTTGATATGTATGTTCCAAATGGCATATCACAGATTACAAAAGAGTTTTTTGCACCTCTACATACCGCATTTGTATGGTAAATCATCTGATCCATTGTAGCACTTAGCGTATCGTTATGACCTGCAAAACTCATATTTAAACTATCGCCCACAAGAATCATATCTGAGCTCTCTTCTAATAGTGCTGCAAAGAGTGCATCGTAAGCCGTTATCATCACTAGCGGTCTTACCCCTTTCGCTTTTTGAATCGAAGTTACTGTCATTTTTTTAGTCATTTTAAAACTCTTTTTTCATTCAATATGTTTCGTAAAAAGAATTTTAACTAAAAACTGCTATAATCCAACCAATATAGGAGAATTATTTTATGGGTGTAAGAAGTGAGTTAGAGGAACTTCGCAAACTTGACACACCAATATCTCAAGAGACTACCGATTGGCTTTTAGAGATAAGTGATATGTTTGCTGCTTGGCATGATGATTTAAAGCAAGACAGAGAACTCACTCATGTAAAATTTTCTCTACTTAAACTCCCCGATTTGGATAAATAATAAAATGAAAATGAAAAACTTAGTAGCCTTTATAACTTCTGGATATCCAGAAAAATCTTTTACTATCGACCTTGCTTTAGCTCTTGGAGAGAATGGCGTTGATACACTTGAACTAGGTGTTCCATTTTCAGATCCTGTTGCAGATGGTCCTTTAATTGAAAAGGCGAATCACAAAGCCTTGGAACTTGGATTTAAATTTCAACATCTCTTAGAAATTTCTGAGATTGTTGCACCAAAGGTCGATACTCTTTGGATGGGGTACTTCAATAGTTTTTATCAACAGGAGATGAACAAACTAATTCCTCTTGCACACGAAATTGGAGTTAACGGACTTATTATTCCAGATCTTCCACATGAAGAGGCCCTTTTATATAAAGATCTTTTTAATGCAAACGCGGTGTCTAATATTAGCTTTGTTGCACCTACTGATAGTGATGAGAGAATTAAAGCCATAGTAAGTGATGCTCAAAAATTCATATATATGGTTGCGTATACGGGGATCACAGGCTCCGGAGTAGCAGAGGATTTACAACCATTTTTGCAAAGTATTAAAAAGCATACACAAACACCTGTTTATGTAGGTTTTGGTGTAAATCAAAAAACTGCTAAAGATAAGGTCAAGGGAGCAGACGGAGTTATTGTAGGAAGTGCATTCATAGATATACTTCTTAAAGATTCTCTTTCATATTCTCAAAAAATCACAGAGTGTTCAAGTCTAGCTAAAATCATCAAAGAAGAGATAAACTCTTAACTCTACATTTTTTCTACATCTAATAAACTTATAATTCTTTTATCTAAACAGATAAAAGGATTTGAAATGAATATCCAAACTACTAAAGCACAGAGAATTCAAGAGAGTCTTTTCTTTGCCAATATCAAGAACAATAACATCTACCTAGGTGAAAAGACTGAAGAGTTTTACACTCAAGTATCAATCGTAGCATTAACAACAGTGGTAACTACGCTAGGACTAATTGTCTACTCAATTTAGTCCTTTATACTCAACCTTTTTTTAAATTTATTCTACTGTTGTAATAGTAAGAATAATGGAAAGAGTAACTTGATTATAAATAAAAAATTTATTTCTATATCTTAGATTTATAAGTGTAAAGCTTTTTTCCACCTATCTAAGAAATCACTTCTACTATATATCTTACATCCTAGCTTCTGCTTGTAGTCCATATGAGGATGTCCTAGATTCCAAAGATTAAAATTATTTTCTTCTAAGTACTTTGCTAGTAAAACAAGCTGTAATGTTCCAGCATTTGAGTGCTGCTTTTTCGATGAACTAAAGCCACTCAGACTTGTATATGTTTTGGAGATTATATATCCGACTTCTCCAGCAACTGTTTCATCTGAAATATTACAGACCAGCTCAACAGAAATAATTTTAAAGTCTTCTCTTTTATCACTACTTAGATATAAATTTTTAAGCAACTCTACATAATCTTCTTTGAGCCAGTTATATTTATGTTTTTTTGCAAATTCAAACAAGGTCTCATTAAATTTACTATTTATTTGAAGAGTATACTTATTGTCTTTTAATAACTTTTGAACTTTTTTAGATATATGGAGATCTTTAAAATCTAAAACTGCATACTCATATTGAAGTTCAGGAAGTAACACAAGACCATCTTTAGTATCGTGGCTTGTACTAATAAAACCAGCTTTAGCCAACTCTATATAAAACTCTTCACTCCAATCATCACTCCAGTAATAACTGTTATTCATGTCTAAAGAGAGTTGTTGAATATAAGCTTTATCTTGTAATTTTTGTGATGTAATATAATAAATTTGTTCCTGTATAGCGATTGAAACTCCTTATAAAAGAAAATACTAATAATGTATTTTACTATAAGTAGCTTATATGATTTTTTAAATTGTTATATGAGAATTTTGTTCTTTATGTTTAATAAAAAGTTTAGCTTAGTCCTATTTATTAACTATACGTACTAACTCTTCTGTTTGTGCATTATAGCCTTCTATAAAACATTCCTTATCAACATTTGTTAAATCATCTGAGCTTTCAATGGAACGGTTGTATACTTCTTCTGCTGTGTTCTTAAAGCATTCGTAAGTATTACCATTCATATTATTTCCTCTTGCATATTGTCTACCTACTCTAATGTCAACTAAACGATTATGCACTATGCCTGTATTTTTTTCTTCTTTTTTAAACAGTCTAAACAATACGTTCCTTTTATTTATTGTATATATTCTTTGATAGGTATATAATTGGTCTCCCCACAAGGACTCGAACCTTGAGCTATCCCTTAGGAGGGGACTGCTTTATCCAGTTAAGCGATAAGGAGTTATTAACATAACCGCTTTTATGTAATCCATACTACTTGAAAAATTATTAATGATTGTTTTTGAAGTGTTTGATTGGTTGCGGAAGCAAGATTTGAACTTGCGACCTTCGGGTTATGAGCCCGACG
>CAZPRE010000119.1:0-6001 GCA_964588875.1 uncultured Sulfurimonas sp.
GTTATTGATTCAAGAGATAAGTGTCCACTAACTCCTAAAAATGCTAAAGTAACACCAGATGGTTGTGCTGTTGATGAAGATATGGATGGTGTTAAAGACTATGAAGATGAGTGTTTAAATACACCTATCGGTTATGAAGTTGATACTAAGGGTTGTGCTAT
Organism: uncultured Sulfurimonas sp.; assembly: GCA_964588875.1. GTDB lineage: Bacteria > Campylobacterota > Campylobacteria > Campylobacterales > Sulfurimonadaceae > Sulfurimonas. Next base: position 162 of record CAZPRE010000119.1, read on the forward strand.
TGAAGTTACTATCACTCTTAACTTTTTTAAAGGTAGCTCAGATATCCAAGCTAACATGCATGATAAAATTGCAGAGTTCGCACAGTTTTTGAAGTTAAATCCAGAGTTTTCAGCACTTATTATAGGACATACTAGTCGTGAACCATTAAGTGATAAGGAATCTAACATTCAATTATCCAAGGAGAGAGCTATTGCATTTCAAAATGAGTTAATAAAATATGGCGTAAATGCAGATGCTTTAACAACTAGTGGTGTGGGTTTTGACGAACCTATTGCAGACAACAGTACGGTCGAAGGTAGATATTTAAACCGTAGAGTTGAAATACATCTTAGTAAGTAAAAGGGAAGAATATAATGAAAAATATAAGTAACTTAACAAAAAAATTATTAGTTGCATCACTTCTTTTTACACTTAGCTTAAGTGCTGGAATGTATGAAGATAACTACAGTGTAGTTCAAGATGTTAATAAAACAATAGAAGCTAATGAAAACAGTTTTATGTATGGTGAGTTTGAAGAAATTATTCGTTTTGATGCAATTCTTCTTGGTGGTAAAAAGCTAGATAAAGCTTCACAAAAAAATCTTGATAATACTATAAGTAAAATCAAAGAGTATATAGATGATGCAAAAGAGCTTAAAGTGACAATTATCGGACACACTCAAGCAGTAACTGATGATAAAAATGAAGTAAGTATAGATGCAAACCGTGTTCAAAATTGGTTTCGACATTCATTAGATACAAATGAGAGTAATGAAATAAGTCAAGAGTATGCACAAAATATCAAAAAAATGATGAGTCATAACAATATAAGCGAAGATATCTTAGTTGTAGAAAATCGTCGTGGAGATGACTTAGCATTTAGTGATGCTACCAATGAGGGTAAAAAACTTTCTAATCGTGTAATGATAACTCTATATGTTCTTTTTCCAAAAGACATAGATAGTGATAGAGATGGTGTTTTTGACTCTGTAGATAAATGTCCAGCAACACCAAGAGGCTCAAAAGTAGATAAGGATGGTTGTCCAATAGATAGTGATGGCGATGGTGTTGTTGACTATAAAGATCAGTGCCCAGAGACTCCAACTGGTGTTGAAGTAAATAAAAAAGGTTGTCCACTTGATAGTGATGGCGATAGTATTGCTGATTATAAAGACAAGTGTCAAGGTACTCCTGGTGGACTTATTGTTGATCCTAATGGATGTCCGATTAAAAATGATTTAGCGATTAACTTTAAGACAGATTCTGATAAAATCCTTAATAGTTCAAATCCTGAAATAGTAGAGTTTGCACAACATATGAAAAATAATAAAGCTTATAAGGCAGAAATTATTGGACATACTGATAGTGCAGGAAAAGCGACTCATAATATGGATCTCTCACAGAGACGTGCTAAAGCCATTAAAACGGCACTCGTAGCAGAAGGTGTTGATGCATCTCGTTTAACTACAAAAGGTCGTGGAGAACTAGATCCAATCCAAAGTAACCGTACAAAAGAGGGAAGACAAACAAACCGCCGTATTGAAGTAAAGCTCTCTTTATAAAAACAAGTATTGTGAACAAAATTTTTTAAAGGTAAAATATGAAAGAACGAATAGGAGTATCAGTAAATGAAGATTCTTTACTAGATGCTTTGGTCTTATATACAAAACTATTTCATAAGCCATTTACTGCTGATGCTCTTCTCTCTGGCTTACCCGTCTATAACAAAGATGGGAACTCTAAACTTTTTTCTATAGATTCAAAATCAAAATCACTTTTCTCTCGAGTTGCAACTCGTGCAGGACTCAAGTCTACTCTTATTAAACGTGAAATTCCTGCTATGTTACAACTGCACCTTCCAATGATTCTTCTTTTAGGTAATGACAATACATGTATATTAGAAAAGCTTTCTGATGATAGAACAGAGGCAAAAGTAATATATCCTGATGGTGATGGCTCACAAGAGTGGGTAAAAGTTGAAGACTTAGAAAGAGAGTATTTAGGATATGGATTTTTACTCAAGAAAAAATTTGAATATGATTCAAAAAATTCCCGTAAATTAGAGATAAAAACAAAACATTGGTTTTGGGATACTTTAAAATTATCTTTTCCAATTTATAGAGATGTCTTATGGGCATCTCTTCTTATAAATATTTTTGTACTAGCAACACCACTTTTTACAATGAATGTTTATGACCGAGTTATTCCAAATAATGCACAAGAGACCCTTATGGTCTTTACAATAGGTATTGTTTTTGTTTATCTTTTAGACTTCTTCCTTAAACTGACTCGTGGATATATGTTAGAACTCGCTGGTAAAAAGAGTGATATTATTATGTCTTCTATTATTTTTGAGAAGGTACTCAATCTGAAAATGGCAATGCATCCTCAGTCTGTTGGTTCATTTGCTAACAATATGAAAGACTTTGAATCAGTTCGTTCATTTTTTACTACTGCGACAATGACGGCAATTATTGATCTCCCTTTTGCAATTATATTTTTACTCGTGATTTATTATATTGGTGGTTATTTGGTTTTTGTACCAATGCTTACAATGTTTCTTATTTTAGCTTATGCTCTTATTATTAGAAAACCTCTTAAAGAGAGTATAGAGAGCTCACATGAGGCAAGTGCAAAGAAAAACGGTATCCTTATAGAAACACTTCAAAATATAGAGACTGTTAAGTCGATGAGCATGACTGGTAAACAGCAGTGGGAATGGGAAGAGTCTACAGGGGAAATAGCAGAGAAAAATCTTAAGTCTCGTTTACTCTCTTCCTCAATTCCAAATGTTACAAACCTTTTTATTCAGCTTAATACTGTTTTTGTAGTTGTATTTGGTGTCTACCTTATTCAAGAGTTTGAACTTACTATGGGTGGACTTATTGCAGTTGTCATTTTAACCTCTCGTACTGTTGCACCTATGGGACAGGCCGCAAGCCTTATTTCAAACTATTCAGATGCAAAAAGTTCTTATGATACTCTTAGCAATATTATATCCCAAGAGATGGAGCGTCCAGAAGGAAAAGAATTTGTTGAACGTCCTAGTTTTAGTGGGAAAATAGAGTTTAAAAATGTTACATTTAACTATCCGGATGCTGAAATACCAGCTCTTGATAATGTGAGTTTTACTATAGAAGCTGGTGAAAAAGTTGCTATGATTGGACGTATTGGTTCTGGTAAGTCAACCATAGCTAAGTTAATATTGAGACTCTATGAGCCAACAAGTGGAGCTATTTTGATTGATGATATTGACATCTCTCAAATAGACCCAGCTGATCTTCGTCGCTCTATAGGTTATGTACCACAAGATATTAATCTCTTTAGAGGTACGATTAAGGACAATATTATCTCCTCAGATTTACATCCAGATATAAGTGACATTGTCTATGCTGCACAAATAAGTGGTGTTGATGATTTTGTAAGAACACACCCTCGTGGATACGAGATGTTTGTTGGTGAACGTGGTGCTGGACTCTCCGGTGGGCAGAGACAAAGTGTTGGTGTAGCTCGAGCACTTATGCAGAATAGTTCAATTCTACTAATGGATGAGCCGACAAATGCTATGGATCAAACAACTGAAAATGGAATTATGCATAGACTAAATATTGAGTTTAAAAAAGAGACTCTTCTTCTTGTAACCCAAAAGCTAGGACTCTTAAATATGGTCGATAGAGTAATTGTTATGCATCATTCAAAGGTCATTTTAGATGGACCTAAAGATGAAGTAACAAAAAAATTAGGGGGTGCATAAGATGAAAAAAGATAGTAAAAATTTATCGGCTCGTGATTACGAGTTTATGCACTCTCTTAGTGCTGCAGTTATTCAAGTAACACCATCTAAACTAAGAGCAGTACTCTACTTTTGGATAGTGGCGATCTTTGCTTTTTTAATGTGGGCTAATTTTGCATATATAGATGAAATAGCTAGAGGTGATGGAGAGATTGTACCTAGTGGGGAAAATCAGATGATTCAAAACCTTGAGGGTGGAATCGTTGAAGAGATACTTGTAAAAGAGGGGCAAGAGGTTATTAAGGGACAGATTTTATTAAAAATTGATAATCAAAAATCACAATCTTCTTTTAGTACTAATGCAATTAAGGCCGATGCTCTTGAGGCAAAGATGATACGCTTAGAGGCAGAATCAACAGGTGTAAAATTTGAAGTAAGTAAAGCACTTAAAGAAAGAATACCTCTTTTTGTGGAGAATGAAAAGAGTCTCTATCTTATAAACAAAAAACAATTACAATCAAAATTAAATGCCTTAAATGAACAGTTAGAACAAAAAAGACAAGAGCTATCAGAAGCGAAAGCTCGTAAACACCACCTCCGAGAGTCTTTAGCGTTTATAAGCAAAGAAGTTTCAATGACACAACCGATGGTTGCCAAAGGAATTCGTTCAAAAATTGACTTTTTAAAGCTCCAACGTGAAGAGAATGAGGCAAAAGAGAAATATAGTGCTACAAAGTACACTATTCCTAGGCTTAGTAGTGCTATTAAAGAGGTAAGAAGTACGATAAATGAAACCAAACTTTTCTTTAAGTCTGAGGCAAAAGAAAAATTTAATGAAGTGACAGCAGAACTACGAGGATATCGTGCAAATTCAACAGCATTAGAAGATCAAGTGACAAGAACTGTAGTTCGCTCACCAATGAAAGGAATTGTACAAAAGCTTTATGTGCATACTGTAGGTGGTGTTATTAGACCGGGTGAAGATATTATTGAAGTCGTTCCAACAGATGAAAATCTTATTGTGGAAGTAAAAATAAAACCATCCGATATCGCATTTATATATTATGGACAAAAAGCGATTGTTAAGTTTTCTGCTTATGATTTTTCTATTTATGGTGGATTAGATGGAAAGGTAATTTTAATTTCTGCTGATACAATTAAAGATGAAAAAGATAATGTTTTTTATACAGTCCGTATACAAACTAATCAGAATTTTCTTGGAAACAAACATAAACCACTTAAAATTATCCCGGGGATGACAGTTAATGTTGACATTATCACAGGACAAAAAAGTGTACTTGATTATATTCTAAAACCAATTTTAAAAACAAAACAATATACATTTAGTGAGAGGTAAGAGATGAATGTAATATTACATAGTGATGATATAAATCTACTTTCTCATTGGCAAAATTCTTTAGGTAAAGAATCAACTGTTTTTGATGATTTAGAAGAACTTTTTAATTTAAAACAGACTCTTATTATAATTAATTATTCGGCTTATAATGGTTTTTTCGAGGATGTTCTTAGGAAATTAATTGTAAAGAAAAACAAAGTTTTAATTCTACACCGTACACCGACACTGCGTACTGCAAAAGTACTTTTAAAACTTGGTGCAATGGGCTATGGTAATGCTATGATGAGAGATCATTTTATAGTCTCTGCAATCAACACAATAAATGACGGTATGGTTTGGCTCTATCCTGAGTTTACATCTGCACTTATATTGGAACTTCCAGCTAAAGAGAGCGATAATGAAATTGAACTTCAAAAATTAACATCTAGAGAACGAGATGTTGCCTTACTTTTAAAAGATGGGGACTCTTACAAAATAGTTGCACAAAAACTTGATATAACACCAAGAACCGTTAAGGCACATGCGGGACAAATTTATACTAAATTAGATCTAAAAGACAGACTAGGTTTAGCACTACTTCTACGATAACATTTATACTTTGTAAGTATAATTGTTGACGATCAAATAGATAATACAGGACTCTAGAAATAAATACCTTCCCCATATTGTCCCTATGGACAATATCAATTCAAAAACTTCTAAGCTAAAATAGTATAATAATTTAATATTATACATAAGCTAAGGGGTTAAATATGAAAACTATAATTGGA
>CAZPRE010000120.1:0-5923 GCA_964588875.1 uncultured Sulfurimonas sp.
TAAAGACGACCCTCAAGGTTTTCAAACTGAACCATCTCTTTGATTATTGACTCAGGAGAAAGAACAACACCATTACCAATTACATTAATAGCCTCTGGATTTAGAACACCAGAAGGAACAAGGTGAAGTGCAAACTTAACACCATCAACCCAGATAGTGTGTCCAGCATTATGTCCACCTTGAGAACGACATACCATATCGTATTCACAAGCAAGTCTATCAACTATTTTACCTTTACCTTCATCACCCCATTGAATTCCAACGATTAAATCTGCTTTCATATTTTCCTCTTTTTTCTAATAATTATTTAGTTAATTCGTCACAGAGTGCATCTGTGTAAATTGCAAAACCTACCGACGTTAGGTCTTCATTTTTATATCTTCCACCACGAGCAAAGACTTCATTTCCTGCAATGCATCTAAAAAATAATTCATCATAATAAAGCATTTTTGCATAGTATGTTGGAGCTAATACTGTATTTTCACAAGACATTTCAGAACATAATTCTTTCATTTTAGTAAGTTCATCTTGTATCTTTTGTGGAGCGATAACCATTACCTCATCAATCTGCTCGATATGCTGCAGATAAACAAGCTTAGTCAGCCACTCAACTTTTAAACTAATGAACTTATCTATATTTATATGTTTGAAATCATCGATGCATAACTCATCGAACATCTCCACTAACAACTCTGGAATTTTAATGTTAGAGATCTGAGTAAGTGGCTTAACATCTAGTGTTTTAAAAATTTGTGTTGCCAAATTTAATACAGATGATAATTTTTTCTCACCCATATATTCAACACCAACTTGATACTGCTCTTCTGTAGGAAAACGCAGTACTGGTTGAATGTAGAACCATTTTTTTTGCTCAGTATTTTTTCCAAGTCTCTTTTGGATAATTCTAACAACATCAATTGTTGAGTCAGCTCTTAATGAGATAGAGTTGTTTTTAGCATCATTAATTCTAATTAACTCTCGCTCATCAGCAATACTGAGATGTTGATGATATGAAAATATCGGTGTTACAATCTCTTCAAATCCATTTGTATCCAAAAGCTCACTCGCTACATTTTCAATACGGCGTTTAACCTTAGCTGACTTACCGAAGTAGAGTTTTGAACCATTAGGTATTTCGTGTTCCAAAATCATTTATATCTCTTTTTTTTCTAATGCACTTTTAAAGTAAGTTTCATTATATACTTTTGAAGCAATTCCAGCATACGCTAATCGTCCCATACGGTGTAAAATAAGTTCAATTGAATTCACAACCCAAATAGACTCATAAGTGTCAATTAATCCCATCTGATTTATACGAAAGATTTTGCCCTTGAGATGGTCTTGACCACCAGCTACATTAACACCATATTCTTCTTTAAGTGCTGTACGAATTTTTGATGCATCTACATCATCAATAGTTGTCATACTTTTAGCAGGAGTAGTTGGATAAATGTGTAAGCCTATTGCCTCTAATGAAGCTCTTGTAGCCTTAGCACGTCTTGCAGTGTTACAGTAAAGTACTCCAATACCACCCTGCTTTTCTATAGTTTCTAAAACTTCTAGAAGCCCAATAATTAAAGTTGTAGCAGCTGTATATGCTGTTGTGTTTTTTTTCTGATTTTTAATCTCTGAAGCAAGATTTAAATAGTATCCAACACCTGCACCAATCTTTTCAATAGCCGCGTTTGAGAGACCTAAAATAGAGAGTCCAGGAGGAAGCATTAGTGCTTTTTGACTACCCGCAATAATACAATCAATATTTGTCACATCAATTCGCTCAACACCAATAGCAGTAATACCATCAGCGATAATCATAATATTTGGATTTATCTCTTTTACAGCACGTGCAAGCTCTTCAACTGGATGACGAAGTCCGCCAGCAGATTCGCTTATTTGTACCGCAATAGCATCAATATCGGAATTTGCTTTAACCGCGTTTACAATTGCTTCAACACTTACCGTTGTGTCCCACTCATTTTTAATCTCAATATTTTTGAGTCCATGAGCAGTAGCAATCTTGCCAAAACGCTCACCAAACTTTCCAGAGTTAACACTTAAAAGAGTGTTTTTACAGAGGTTAATAACAGCTGCTTCCATAGCACCTGTCCCACTAGAAGCAATTATAATCACTTCATCAGTTCCAAAAAGATTAAAAAGATGTTTTCTTGTTTTTTCGAATATAAGTTCAAATTCTGCTGTACGATGATGCATAGTTTCATCGCTCATTGCATTACGTACATTTTGTGGTACCGGAGTTGGTCCAGGAGTAAAGAGTAACATTAATTAATTCCTACGGGGTAATTTTAAAACCTTGTATTATATCGAAATAAAGTTAAAACTAATTTTTAGGCATTCTTCTCTTTCTATGTTAAAATTATGTCAAAGGAAAATAATGACAATTTTTGATTCAATTATACTAGGCATCATTGAAGGATTTACCGAGTTTTTACCAATATCTTCTACTGGGCATTTAATTGTCGCTAGTGAATTTTTAGGTATAGACCAAACAGCTGTGACAAAAGCCTATGAGGTTATTATTCAGTTTGCAGCAATTCTTGCCGTTATCTTTAACTATAAAGATAAATTCTCTATTAAAAAAATAGATCTATGGACGAAAGTGTTTTTAGCATTTCTCCCTATTGGAGCAGTTGGATTTGTGTTTTCAGACCAAATTAAAGCACTCTTTAGTATTCAAATAGTCGCTATCATGTTTATTGTTGGTGGTATTATTTTCTTAATTGTTGAGAAGTTTTTTATTCATGAAGAGCAAGAAAGATTAGATGATATTGAACAGATAACACTTAAGCAGTCAATGGTTATAGGCTTTGCTCAGATTTTTGCTCTTATCCCTGGAACTTCTCGTGCTGGTTCTACTATTATAGGTGCCTTACTCGTTGGACTTAGTCGTAAGGCAAGTGCTGAATTTAGTTTTTTACTTGCCTTTCCTGTAATGAGTGCCGTTACTGCATATGATCTGTTAAAGCATTATAAAGATTTCAGTGATGCGAATCTTCTAACCCTAGGTATAGGTTTTGTTGTTTCATTTTTTATAGCCTATTTAACAATCAAACTCTTTTTAGCTTTTTTAGAAAGATTTACTTTTGTGGCATTTGGAGTTTACAGAATTATCTTTGGAGTTATATTATTAATAATATTTAACTAGTTAAAGAAGATATCATGCAAAATATTAGCAGATATAACACCCACTTACAAAGTGTATTAAGTAAACTAGAGTACTCATTTTACAACCTAAGTCGTAAGTTTTTATAGCTTACTAAAGTGTCTGTAAAATAACTTTTGCAAGCTTAAGTGCTTTTGCACGATGAGACAATTTCTTTTTTGTCTCATCGTCTAACTCACCCAAAGTTTTATCATACCCTAAGGGTATAAACATTGGGTCGTATCCAAAACCACCATCCCCTATTGCACAATTACATGCAGTTCCATACATCCATCCATGAACAGTTTGTTCAGTATTTTTTGTAACTATAGCGATTGCGGCCGTATAGTGAGCAGATGAACTTTGTACATTCTTAGCTTTAATATCTTCAATAAGTTTGTAAAGATTATCTTTGTCATTCGCATCTGGTCCAGCATGGCGAGCACTATAGATTCCAGGTTTACCACCAAGGATATCCACACTTATTCCACTATCATCTGCCATTACTACGATATTTTCATCATCCAAAGCCTTAAAGACAGCCCTAGCTTTTATAAGAGCATTCTCTTTAAAGGTATCTCCATCTTCTACGATTTCAAACTCTTCCATCAATTCGCTGTAAGGGATTACATCGTAATCTTCGCACATCGCCTTAATCTCTCTTACCTTGCCTTTATTAGATGTAGCTAAAACTAATTTCAAATTCCATTCCTTATAGTATATATAATAATTTTTTCAATATAATCCCGTAATTATACTATAAAGGTTTTATATGTTCAAAAAAGTCTTCCCCCTCTCTGCAATTTTATCACTTAGATTTCTAGGTCTATTTTTAGTTTTACCTATTATTTCTATTTATGCAGCATCAATGACAGATAATCTAATGTTGGTAGGTATTGTAGTTGGTGGTTATGCACTTACTCAAGCTATCTTTCAAGTTCCATTTGGAATGATGAGTGATAAAATAGGAAGAAAACCTACTATATTAGTTGGTCTTATTATATTTTTAATAGGTTCTTTGATCGCGGCATTTGCCACTGATATATACACACTGATGCTTGGACGTTTCTTGCAGGGTACTGGTGCTATTGGTTCTGTTATTACAGCTATGATTTCTGATTTAGTTGAAGAGGAAGTTCGTGGTAAAGCGATGGCTATTATGGGTGGAACTATCGCTATGAGTTTTGCTCTTGCTATGGGTCTTGGTCCTGTTTTAGGTGCAGCATATGGTTTAGACACTCTATTTCTTATCACAGCTGTTTTAGCTGTGATTTCTATGATAGTTCTTTTTACTAAAGTACCTACACCACCTAGAATTAAGCACATTTATCATAACAAATCAAAAACATCTGATATCATCAAAGATCCAAATCTTTTAAATATGATTATCATAAACGCGATGCAAAAGGGTCTTATGACTGTTGCATTTGTTCTTATTCCTATTATTTTAATAGGCAGCGATTTTAACTGGGAAAAATCTGATCTTTATATGGCATATCTTCCAGCTATGATTTTAGGCCTTATTGCTATGGGACCAGCCGCAGTATTTGGAGAAAAGCATAACAAGCCACGTGAAATTTTTCTAGTTTCAATTGTTCTTTTTATAGGCTCTTTTTTGATTATGGGACTTACTACTTCAAGTACCGTTTTTATTGTTGGTGTCTCAATGTTCTTTGTCGCATTTAACATGATGGAACCACTTGTTCAGTCGATGATAACAAAGTTTGCAAAAGTACACCAAAAAGGTGCAGCTTTAGGTATCTCAAACTCTGCTGCTTATTTTGCTACATTTCTAGGTGGTACATTAGCTGGTCTTACACTAGAGTTTAGCGATAGAGCAACAATTGGTGTGACGGTAGCTGTAATAGCTACTATATGGTTCTTATGGACATTTTTCAAACTACCAAACCCTACAAAGTATTCACACCTCTTTTTAGATCAAGATAGTGTTGATACGCAGAAGTTAATGGCACTTGAGAGTGAGCATATCGCAGAGTGGTATATTAACGAAACAGAAAATTTAATCGTTATAAAATACACTGCAAATGCACTAGAAGAAGATGCACTAAGAGCTAAGATACTTAAGTAGTCTTAGCTCTTCTCTAAAAGCAGCCACACTTTTTTCACACTTTATTTATTTATAGTCTATTTACAAAGGAGAAATTATGGATTACAACGATTTAGAATTTCTAGAAGAATTTGGGGATGGAAAAACAGAGGAAGATGAGATTGTTCAAAATCTCACCACAACCTGTGAAGAAGGTATTGATTATAGTTTTTTAGATGTTACAATGATTTCTGAGGAGTAACATACATATTGAAGTAGCGACCTTCAAATCTAGGTGGCTTTTCCATTACACCAATATCTTCAACCATTGGCCAAACACGAAGAAGAACTTCTTTTCCAGCCTCTGGGTGAGCCATTTCACGACCACGTAAAAATACTCTAAACTTAACATGAAAACCTTTTTCTAAAAACTCTCTTGCATGTTTAACTTTATAATTCATATCATTTTCAGCGATTTTAACAGAAAGCTTAATCTCTTTTACAACGATCTTTACTTGATTTTTACGTTGTTCTTTAAGTTTTTTCTCTTCTTGATATCTATATTTACCGTAATCCATAATCTTTGCAACAGGTGGTTTTGCATCTGGAGCGATAAGAACTAAATCTTGACCTAACTCATTTGCCTTTTCCATAGCCTCATCAAAAGAGATAATCCCTAAAGACTCTCCCCCATCTACATTACATCTTAACTCTGT
>CAZPRE010000121.1:0-5906 GCA_964588875.1 uncultured Sulfurimonas sp.
CAGTAGAACTCTATAGACGTAAATTCAGGATTATGGGTTGCATCCATACCTTCATTTCTAAAGTTACGGTTGATTTCAAAAACAGCTTCAAATCCACCAACGATAAGACGCTTAAGATAAAGCTCAGGAGCAATTCTTAAGAATCTGTCTATACCAAGTGCATTATGGTGTGTAGTGAATGGTTTAGCATTCGCTCCACCTGCGATTGGGTGCATCATAGGTGTTTCAACTTCTAAAAAGCCTTTGTCTTCAAAGAAACGACGAGTAAGACTTATAACCTTTGAACGTGTTTGAAAAGTTTTGCGAACTTCCGCATTCATGATAAGGTCAAGATAACGTTTACGATACCTAATCTCTTTATCTGTTACACCATGAAACTTTTCAGGAAGTGGGCTAATTGCTTTTGTTAAGAGTTTGAATTCTCCACAGTGAAGAGATAACTCTCCTTTACCTGTTACGAAAGGAAAACCAGAAACTTCAACTATATCTCCAACTTCAATAAGTTTTTTAAACACTGTGTTATAAAAACCTTCTGGAAGATTATCTCTAGTTATATAAACTTGTAAAACTCCACTTTCGTCTTCTATTTGAATAAAGCTAGCCTTACCCATAACACGAAAGAGTTTGATACGACCACTAACAATATAGTGACGGTTTTCATCGCGTTTATCTTCTCTTTCAGCTATATCTGAGTTGACATTTATATATTTTTGGATTGTTGTGTTTCTTTTAGAATCATTTGAGTAAGGGTTAATACCCTCTGCTTTTAGTAATTCTGCTTTTTCCATTCTTAGTTGAACGAATTTATTTTCAAAAGCCAATAGTTGTTCCTTATGTTTAATTTAATAGTTGTTTATTTATTTTGGCACTTTTTACAAATACCATAGATTTGCATAGAATGATCACTCATCTTAAAACCTAATTCGTCTGTAATAGAGTGCTGACGCTTCTCTATCTCTTCATCTACAAACTCAGTGATATTACCACACTCTGTACAGATAAGATGGTCATGATGCTCTTTGGCTCCAAGTTCATACTTTTTACCTTGTGCTCCAAAAGAGAGAGAAGTAACCATACTTGAGTCTTCTAAAAGTGCTAAAGTTCTGTAAACTGTTGCAATTCCTGTTTTTAAATCAGGATATTGATTTTGAATAAGATGGTGTAGAGACTCTGGTGTTAGGTGCTCATCTGAGTTGTATAGAGTTTCTAGTATTACTTCACGTTGAATAGTGAATTTTAGAGAATTCTCTTTAAGAAGAACCTTGAAATCACTTAAAAGCTGTTCATATTCAATAGTTCTATCATTAAAATTTGTTGTAAGTTTTGCCATTTTAGTTCTTCTCACTTTTATTTATAATTATTTCTTTGGCAGCATCAGGCATGCTCTGTTTAAGTTCATTTTTTGCATTATTTACAATATCAAGAGCTGATTTATTAATCTGACTTCCTATGGTATCCATGCCTTTTGTAATAGTGGCATTTATATCATCACTAATTTCAATAGGGTCTAGCTTCATGATAAAACCACCTGTCTCAACAAGAATAGGAAATAAAATACTAGTGCTCATTACTGGATCAATACTATTTTTAATAGCCTTGATGTTGTACATAGCATGTGCAATTACAGCAGCAATCAAGAAGAACTTACTTGCACCAAATACGAAGCCAAGGATCTTGTCAATTGGACCAAGACCACTTAATATACTTAGTTTTTTAAACACATAACCGATAGCTATCATAATGAGCCAAAAAAGTGTTAAGGTTGCAATAAATCCACTAAAACTAATCGCGGAACTGTTACTAAAATTGAAAATAAGATCACTTAGATATTGTCCTACTGAATCACCTAGTCTAGAGGCTACAAAGATACCACCAACTATACCAATAAGCCCGAAAACTTCTTTAAATAGACCGTTGACAATACCCTTGAGTCCTAAAAATAGGATGATAATTGTAGCTATTAAATCAAAATAATTAAATTCCATATCTATATTTCCGAATACATTCTATTTTTTCCAGACTCTTTAGCTTTATAGAGCGCTGAGTCAGCTCTTGCTATGAATGAGTCCGGTGTGTCGTCAATGCGATATTTTGTCGCACCAATACTTGTAATAACTTGGATGTTTTCTCCTTTGTATGTTAACTTGTTATTTCTAACTAATTCTAAAAGACGTAGTGTGATAGTATTACATCTTATATCGTCTATTCTGTTGAGAACAATTACGAACTCTTCTCCAGCATATCTAAAAATCTTATCTCCATCTCGAAGACTTTTTGTCGTGCATACTTTATCTAAATTTTTCTGTAAGTTGGGGGAGATTTATATGTGGTTCTTTACACTCATTAAGTGTTTCTGCATGCATTTGTGTCAGTTCTTGAAACTTTCCACTTGTATTTTTATATGATGAGATACTTTTATTAGCCAACTCTTGATAAGTATTTATAAAAATAGATTTTAAATCATTATTTTGCATAATCTGTCCTATAAAAAATATTTTAATATTATACTTTATACAAGCATAAAAAAAGCTTTTATAGATTTTCTAAATAAAAATAAGAGCTTTTTTAGGTCGATTTAGTTAAAATTCTAAAAATTATTTATATAAGGTATTATCATGAGTATTTGGAGCCCATCAAGTTGGAGACAAAAACCAATTTTACAACAGCCAACTTACCCAAACCAAGTTGAGCTTGATAGAGTTTTATCAGAGTTGAAAAATTATCCACCACTTGTTTTTGCAGGTGAAGCACGTACACTAAAAAGTCAATTAGCACATGTAGCTAACGGAGAAGGCTTTTTACTTCAAGGTGGTGATTGTGCTGAAAGTTTTGCAGAGTTTCATGCTGATAATATACGCGATAGCTTTAAGGCTATGATGCAGATGGCAGTTGTTATGACTTATGCTGGTGGTTTACCGGTTGTTAAAGTTGGACGTATAGCTGGTCAATTTGCTAAGCCTCGTTCAAGCGATAATGAAACATTTGATGGTGTTGAGTTACCATCTTACCGTGGAGATATCATTAATGGTTCTGAATTTACAGCAAAAGATCGTATTCCAGATCCAGAACGTATGATAAAAGCTTATAATCAAGCATCTGCAACTCAGAACTTACTTCGTGCTTTTGCATCAGGTGGATTAGCTGATTTACACCAAGTACATAAATGGACTCAAGACTTTGCTCATCAAGGTGAAGTTACTGAGAAGTATGAGGCATTAGCGGAAGAGATTGCTAAATCAATGAAGTTTATGGAAGCTTGTGGAGTAACATCTAAAACATACAGAACTCTTAGAGAAACTGACTTTTATACTTCACATGAGGCTCTTTTACTCCCTTATGAAGAAGCTTTTACAAGACAAGATTCTACTACAGGTGACTGGTATGATACATCAGCTCATATGTTATGGATAGGAGATAGAACACGTCAACTTGACGGTGCTCATGTTGAGTTCTTAAAAGGTGTTAATAATCCTATAGGTCTAAAAGCTGGACCAACGATGGAGCCTGAAGACTTAATTAAACTTTGTCAAAAACTAAATCCAGAAAATGAAGCTGGTCGCCTAAATGTAATTGTTCGTATGGGTGCTGGAAAAGTTGGTGATGGTCTTCCTGCTCTTATTCATGCAGTTGAAAAAGAAGGGATGAAAGTAGTTTGGTCATGTGATCCTATGCATGGAAATACTATTAAATCATCTAACAATTATAAAACTCGTCCAGTAGATGCGGTTTTAACTGAAATGAAAGAGTTCTTCCAGGTTCACAAGTCGGAAGGTACTTTTGGCGGTGGTGTTCACTTGGAGATGACAGGTAAAAATGTTACTGAGTGTATCGGTGGTAGTTTTACTGTAACTGAAGAAGATTTATCTTCTCGTTACCACACTCATTGTGACCCGCGTTTAAATGCAGACCAAGCTTTAGAGTTAGCATTTTTAATAGCTGATTCACTTAAAGAAGGTCAAAAGTAGCCGAGGCGATTTGCAACGCAAAACTTTCTTTAGAAAAGTAGTTAAGTAGAGTTTATCTCTACTTAGCTATTCTCTATTTCTTCAAGCTTTTCTTCTATACTAAATAACTCTTCCATCTTAGATTCATAAACTTCTTCTAACTTCTGTAGCTCTTTGGCTAATTGAGTGAGCCCTATCTCTTCATAACAGGCAGGATTAGAAAGACAGTTGTTTTTTTCTTCTATTTTAGTTTCAAGTTCTTCTATTTCTATAGGAAGTTGTTCAAGAGCTATTTTTTCTTTAAATGTTAGTTTTAATACTTTTGGCTTATCGCGTTTAGTTTCTACAACTACTTTTTTTGTTGCTTCACTCTCCATAGCATCTAACTCTTTTAGTTCACGTTCTAACTCGAGGTACTCAGAGTATTGTTGATGAGATTCTTCTATAGTTTTATCAGATTTGAAAATAAAGAGTTTTTTTGCAATCTTGTCTACAAAATATCTATCATGACTCACTATAATAACGGCACCAGGGAAGTTAGTGAGTTGTTCTTCTAAAATGTTAATAGTAGGAATATCCAAATCATTTGTTGGCTCATCTAAAATGAGAATATCGACATCTTTTGTAAAAAGTAGGGCAAGTGCAACTCTGTTTTTTTCTCCACCACTAAGTACACCGACTTTTTTTTCTAAAAACTCACGAGGAAAAAGAAAGTTCTTTAGATAACCATATACATGTAAGTCAGAACCTCTTACGCTTACTCTATCCCCTCCGTGGGGACAAAAAGTCTCTATAAGGTTTTTATCATCATCTAGCATTTCGCGATGTTGATCAAAATAACCTACCTTAAACTCACCGCGTTTAATAACTCCAGCAGTTGGTTCTAATCGTCCTAAAAGAGCTCTAAGAAGAGTAGACTTACCACTTCCATTTGGTCCTACTATGGCGATAACATCTTTTTGAAGTATTCTTGTTGTAAAGTTTTTGAGAAGCTCTTTTTCTCCAAGTTGTAAACTGAGCTCTTCTACTTCAAAAAGCATCTTTTGTCTGTTTATGCTTTTGTCTCGATTAAAGTGTTTTGCTTCGCGTTGGAGCTCTACAGACATTTTTCTGATTTTTGCAGGATTTGTTTTTGCATCTTCTCTAAGATTCATCAATCGCTCTTTACGACCTTCATTTCGTTTAAGACGTGCACGAACACCACGAGCAAACCATTCATTCTCGCGTTTAAGAACTCCAAGCAAATTATCATGCTGTTTTTGTAGAGTTCTAATCCATTCCGCTTTTTGTGTGAGATAGTTAGAATATCCACCACTATATTCTCTTAAAGCACAGTCGTCAACTTCAACAGACTTTGTAGCAATTCTATCTATAAAATATCTATCGTGAGAGATGAAGACAAGTGTAAATTTTTCTTTTAAAATAAGCTCTTCTAAAAACTCAACCATGTAAACATCAAGATGATTGGTAGGCTCATCAAGAAGTAGAATATCCGGTTTTTGAAGGAGCAATGAGGCAAGTGCAACACGACGTTGTTCTCCTCCACTTAGCAGTGTTATAGGCTTGTCTTCATACTGTTTTAAATCAAAATGCTGGATGATGCGTTCTATCTTATCATCTAAGTTCCAAGCATTATGATGCTCTATATATCGTGATAGTTGTTCATGCTCATCTAAGAGTGTTTTGTTGTCAAAATCTTCTGCTAAACGCAGTGATAGTTCGTTGTATTTCTCTTTTGCTGTATTTAACTCTTTGAGGCCATACTCAACGGCTTGACGAACATTATGTCCCTCTACAAAGTTTGGACGCTGGTCTAGCATCTTTATTTCTAAGTCATGACGAGTGATTCTGTGCCCAGCATCTTGTATAAGTGAACCGTGCACTATTTTCATAAGAGTAGATTTACCACTTCCATTTTTACCGATAATCACAATTCTCTCACCTTCATCTACATGAAAGTTA
>CAZPRE010000122.1:0-1020 GCA_964588875.1 uncultured Sulfurimonas sp.
ATTCCTATAACACCAGCCTTGATACCTTTTACTCTCATTTCTGTAGCAACTTCACGAGCAGTCTCAACTGAAGTACCCATACAAACAACAGCTACATCAGCATCATCCATATCGTATCTTTCAACTTGGTTATACTTACGACCACTTAGTTTTTCAAAATCTGCGAATACTTCGTCGATTTTTGGAGAAACTTTTGTCATAAGGTCATTATGTTGACGTGCCTTATGCTCAAAGTGCCAATCTTCTTCCGTTTGAACACCGTGAGTTACTGGATGCTCAAAATCAAGCATGTCATTCATTGGTTGATATTCGCCAACAAAACCGTAAGCCGTATCATCTGTAAGTGTATGAACACCCTGAGCAGTATGAGAAGTCATAAAACCATCTTGGTGAACCATAGCAGGTAAACGAACATCATGATCTTCAGAAACTTTAAAAGCAATAAAGTTAAGATCATAAGCACCTTGTGGAGAGTAAGCATTAAGTTGAATCCAACCAGAATCACGACCTAGGTACATGTCTGAGTGATCACCATTAACATTCAGAGGAGCAGCAAGTGCACGGTTAACAACGTTTAAAACGATTGGTAAACGCATACCAGATGCTTGGTAAAGAGTCTCTACCATTAAAGCATAACCTTGTGAAGAAGTTGCAGTTGCAACACGTCCACCAGCAGCAGCAGCACCGATACATGCACTCATTGCAGCATGCTCAGACTCAACCATTACATACTCGCCTTCAATGTAATTATCAGATTGAAATTTTGCGTAACCCTCAACAATAGGCGTTGATGGAGTAATTGGGTAAGCTGCAACAACATCAATTTGACACTGTCTTAAAGCTTGAGCAGCTGCAAAATTACCATCCCATACTTCGATATCTCTTAGTTCCATTTTATCAAATGCCATTATTTTTCCTTACTTTCTTTTGCAGGCCATTTTGCTAACTCTGCTTCTTCTTCTGCATGTTCAGGGAACATTAATAGTGATTTAGGATTTGTAGGACAAACCTCAACACAAA
>CAZPRE010000122.1:1030-5885 GCA_964588875.1 uncultured Sulfurimonas sp.
TTACAGTGATCCATATCAATACCAATCATCTTCTTATCTCTAGAAATGATTGACATATCTGGACAGTAAATCCAACAAAACTGACAATCAATACAAAAATCTTTTGCAAAAATTGGCTTATCTATTCTCCAATCTGCAACACTAGCTACAAATGAACTGTTTGGTGAATATGCACGATCCTCTTGGTGAGTTCCTGCGATATCATCTATTTTTCCATCAAATGTACGAAGCATAGCTCCGATTTCAAATTCGTCCCAACCTGTATTTGCCATCATCAGCTCCTTATTTCACTTCGTCATATGCACGCTGAATTGCTAGCATGTTTGCGTCAACAATTTTTTGTGGTAATTTTGCAAGAATTCTTTGCATACTTTCTTTAAAAAAATCAATATCATACATTTCAGAAATCTTCATAAATGCACCAAGCATTGGTGTATTTGGAATAGCACGACCAATAGTCTCTTGTGCAATCTTAATACAATCAACTGTATGAACTGTTTTACCCTCAAGTTTTGGTTGAGAAGCAATTAGCTCTTCAGTACTTAAGTGAGTAGTAATAATATAGATAGTATTGTCTTTATCATTGATCGTAACATCGGAAGTATAAACTAATGCAGGGTCAATAACGAAAACAAAATCTGGTTCCATATATTTTTCATGATTCATAATAACTTTATCAGCAACACGGTTATATGCAGTCATTGCAGCCCCACGTTTAGCAGACCCATAAAATGCAAAAGCTTGTACATGCTTACCAGTTGTAGAAATAACATCCGCTAAACCTTTAGCACCTGTTACAGCACCTTGACCAGCGCGACTATGCCATCTAATTTCTAGCATAAATTCTCCTTAAGTTTTTTCAAGAAAGTTTTCACTTTCTATCATTCTAATTTCACATATTTTAGACAAGACGTACTTAAAAATAGCTTCAAAGTTCACAGCTAATAAAGTTACTCAGTTATGTGTGTGATATTTTCCTATCTTTTAAGTACTCTACCGCTTCAAGGGCATCACTAAAAACAATATCGCTAAACTTTTTCAGTGTTTCAAGGTCATCATAGCCACTAAGTACTCCAATTGAGTTTACACCTGCATTTTTAGCTGAAATTAGGTCTAGCTTAGTATCTCCAATCATCCATATGTCGGGGTCTTGGGAGTTTAGTTCTTTAAGTGCATTTAAAATAGGCTCTGCATGGGGTTTAGGGTTTTGCACATGTTCTCGCCCTATCAAAACATCAAAATATTGCATTAAATTAAAATATTCTAAGAGCACCTTGGAATACTTTCCTGTTTTAGTTGTAACAATTGCAAGTGTAGCGATTTTACTCGCTTTTTCTATAGCTTCTTTCGCATATGGCAACAACTCTGTTTTTTGAGTTGATATAACTCTGTAATACTCTTTATATGTAGCTACATAATCCCAAATTTCTTCTTTATCAACACCTAAAGAGGCATACATCTCATCTAAAGGATAACCGATCAAAGCTTTTATATCTTCATCTTTTGGTGCTGGAAAATTATGTATCTTAAAAGAGTGATGAAAACTCTCTAATATTGCTTCTGTTGACTCTATTAATGTTCCATCTAAATCAAAAAGTATTATCATTTAATCTCATCCTTTTGCCACTCTATGTAATTATGCCAAATACCGCTTGGGCTTGACTCTATATTTTTTATATTTTTATCAACTGCCGTTATAGAGTTTGGGATATAAAGAAAAAGATATGGGTTATCATCTACAATCATCTTAAACATCTCTTTCCAGACTTTTGCAAGTTCTTCTCTGTTTATCATAGTTTGCGACTCTTCAATCATTCTGTCCATTTTTTTATTTTTATACCCTACTAGGTTAAAGCCACCTTTTTTGTCACTATCGCTATGCCAAAACATATATGGATCTGGTGTAGGTGAGAGTCCCCAACCTAGAAGTACAGAGTCAAACTTATGGGGAAATACGACCATATTTAAAAATGCCTGCCACTCCATAACTCTCAACTCAACTACTACTCCAGCTTTTTTCAATTGATGTTGAAGAATCTGAGCTGCATAGGGACGTATAGAACTTGAATTAGAAGTTACTATCTCGAAAGTGAAGGGATTTTCTTTGTTATATCCAGCCGCATTTAGCAGCTCTTTTGCTTTTTTAAGATTTTGAGTTGGTGCTTTTACATTTGGGTTAAATGCTGAAGTTGTTGGATGAAATGGGCCGCTACATACTTGTGCATGTTTAAAAAAGAGGATTTTCACCAACTCTTCTCTATTTATGGCTAAAGATAGTGCCTCTCTTACTCTTGGATCTTGAAATTTTTTCAGTCTAAGATTCAAACCTAAGTAGGTGTAAGAGCGACTAATATCCTCATAGATACTGAACTTATCAAAAAAATCTGGGCTTAACTGTCTCTCGTATGCCATAGGTTCAATACTACCAATATCAAGTGCTGATGATTTTAACATCAGGAATCTTGTCACAGGATCGGCTATAACATGAAAAGATATTTTATCTATCTTAGGTCTATGTTCAAAATAATTTTCATTTGCTACAAGAATAATATTTTTTGAATGCTCTAGTTGAAAGAGTTTATAAGGACCTGTTCCTATTGGTTTAGTGTTAAACTTAGCATTCATAAGATTTTTTTCATCTTTTAATATATGCTCTGGAATTATTCCCATCATCCATGTCTCTAAAGCTTTAAAATATGGTTTTTTATATATAACTTTAATCGTATAATCATCCAAAGCCTCAACTGACTCCACAAATCTAAAACCTGCACTGTAGGGTGAAACAACCTTTGGCGAAATAAGTGAGTGATAAGTAAAAAGAACATCTTTTGATGTAAAACTTGCACCATCATGCCATGTAACATCTTTTCTAAGTTTAAAGATAAGAGTAGTGTCATTTTCATAGTGAAAACTCTCGGCTAACTCTCCTATGATTGTTGAGGAGTCTTTGTCATATTTAACAAGCCCATTAAAAATATATCCAGATATCTCACCTGAAGCAGAGTCAGTTGCGAGGATTGGGTTTAAACGCGATGGATTAGCTGATGTAGCTAGATGCAGAGTTGAAGCATAAAGATTCAGCCCCAGAAGTAGATAAAAAAAATACTTTATCATCTAAAGACTCAAAGCTTTACCATTTATGCGAAACTCACCATTCTTAAATATAATCTCAAAAACAACTGAAGAGCCTTCATCTTTAGCATACTCTTGCAATATAGAAACCATCTGGTTTAGTTCGAGCATTTTGGCAAAAATCTTCTTTGATATTTTCAACTTAATATTTGTATCAATGCTCTGCACAATTGCTATTGGAAAATAAGTCATCTTCTTTGCGAAGTTTTTATCTTCATGCAAAACAAGTGAAGATATTAGAGTTAATCCCTCTAAATTTTCTTTCTCATTAAGAACAATTTTCTTAAATGAAAAATCAGCAATATCAAGTCTAGCCCCATATGATAAAACTTTGTAAAGACTATTTCTGATTTTCTCCTCAAAAGCATCATTTTGAGTACCATTTCTTACTTTAGAGAGTAGTACTCTGAACTCTTCTAGAGAATCTTTATCTATGTCATCAAGTGAGATATCATAATTGAACTCTGAGAACTTTAAATTTAACTCTTTAGATTTAAGAGTTAAATCTTTAAAAGAGCTCTTAGCAAACATCTGAGCTTTTGGACCTTGAGTATTAGAAGAGAGGTTAAAATTAAGCTTAGAGCTTCTTAGAGTAAGATTATCATCTATCGTACTTATCGAAAATTCTAAATTATCTAACTGTGAACTTGTTAAATATGTACTTTGTGATTCAAAATTTGAGCTACTGCTAAAGCCATTAAGATTAAAATCAACATCTAATTCATCATTAGCGATTTTTAGTACTATTTTCTCGACACTAGATATTAATTGTGTTGGTGCTATTAAGTCTCCATTACCATGATATAAGGCATCTGTAAGTTCTAAAGAGACTTCACTCGAGTCTTTAAGAGTATAACTCTCATTGATATCTTTTAAAAAGCCATCAAAATCTTTAGAGATGACATTATAATTTATATGATATAAAATGCCTTTGCCCTGAAGAAAAGAGTCTATATATTTATAAAAATCTAAATCCTCTTTTTTTATCTCATCAATCATGCCCGTTGAAAGACTTAATGGATAAATATCTATGCAAACAGCCTTTGAGAACGGAAAGTTTCTGTATTGTAAATCTCCTCCAATTATAATTCCTTCTAACATAGCATCTGTATAAGGAGGGAGTTGCTTATCGGAGTACTTGCTCAAATATTCTAAGAACTTATCTGCATCCCGTAAAAGAAATTCATAATGTGTTTTTGTAAGCAAGTAAGTCGAGTCCGTATCTACTTTGGCGATATCAATGCCATGCTCTTGTAGTGTCTGCAGTTTAGTGTTTAATGTCTCTTCTACAACTGAATTGCCAATAATTGGAAGTATAGCTATTGTTAAAACGATGAGAGTTAAAAAGATTAGAATTTTTTTCATAAATATAGCCTATTGATTTAAGTGACTTATTATATATAAAAAAAGTTAAGAAGTGATTGTTTTTGAAAAAGGTTTATACCCCAAGGGCAGGCTTCGCGCAAAAGAGAGATTTTACCAACGCAAGAGCGTTGATAAAAAGAGTAGTGAAACGATTAACGTTTACTAAACTGACGAGAACGACGAGCTTTACGCTTACCTGGTTTCTTACGCTCAACAACACGTGAATCACGAGTCATCATGCCCTCTGGTTTGAGGATAGCTTTGATTTCTGGGTTAAATGCTACTAGTGCACGAGAAATACCGTGACGAAGTGCATCAGCTTGACCACCAAAACCACCACCTAAAGTAGTAGCAACGA
>CAZPRE010000123.1:0-5877 GCA_964588875.1 uncultured Sulfurimonas sp.
AGCCAAAACGGTTAAAAATCCACCAACGAGTGCATACGGAACTGTTTTTGAACTACCCCGAGTTGTAAAGATAGCAGAGAAGTAAACGCCAAGAAGTCCGGTGTAGGCAAATGCCATGACTCCAAGAGCGAAGCTTATGAGCGAGAGGTCGGAGTATCTTTGCCAGAAGTAACTCACCATTGCCATTGCGGAGAGAGTCACTGCAAAAAAGAGTACCGCGCTTCTTGAGGCTTTTAGAAAGTGGGCTTCATCTGCATGACCGCGTTTAAGTCTGTATGGTTTGTAAAGGTCTTCTATGGCAACGGAAGCCATAGCTCCTAAAACAGAGTTTGTACTTGAAAGCGCTGCGGCAATTGCCCCTACAGTTACAAGTCCTCGAAGTCCTTCGGGCATTTCATTTAAAATATAGTACATAAAAATAGTGATTTTCTCACCCTCAAAATTTTGAACAACAGCACTCTCTTGATAAAACAAAAAGAGTAAAACTCCAATACTTAGAAAAAGAAGCACAACAGGAATGGTCAGTAAGATAGAGACTATTAAAGATTTTGCCGCCTCTTTCTCATTTTTACAAGAGAGCACTCTTTGAGTCATATCTTGGTCTAGTCCAAATGCGGCTATATTTAGAAGCAACCAACCAGTTAAAAGACCGATGACGCTAAATTTTCCATCTAAAGAAGTATCAAAAAGCTTGAGTTTGTTCTCCGCGTTTAGGGCTTCTAAAATATTAATATTATCAAGTGAGTAGTAAAGAAAAACTAAAACCGCAAGACCAGCTCCAACATAGGTTATAGCTTGGATAATATCGCTAAGTATGACAGATTTGACTCCACCAAAATAGGTATAAGCTAAAGCCCCTATCATTAAAATGGCAATAGATATGGCTATGTGAGTAAACGCGATGTCTCCAAAGAGTATCATTGAGATTGCAAGAGAACCAATGTATAGTCTCGCTCCACTAGCAAGAACCCGACCGATTAAAAACATAATTCCTGCTTGTTTTTTCGCAGATTCTCCGTAGCGTTTTTCTAAGAGTTCATAAACCGTAACCGCTTTCATGGCGTAAAATTTTGGTATGAGAATGTAGGCAACAAAAATTACCGCAAGTAAGGCCGAGAGATAAAAACCTATGAACGTAAAATCATGTGCATAAGAGTACTCTGGAACTCCCAAAAATGTTGCGGCAGATTGTGAGGTGGCGAGAACTGAGATAGCTACGGCAAACATTGGCATAGAGTTTGCACTTACAAAGTACTCTCTTGTCGAAGTGATTTTAACACGAGAAAAAACGTATGATGAGAAACTAAGAACTAAAAAGTAACCACCAAAAACCAACCAGTCAAGAAGAGAAAAAGCACTCTGCATTAGGGTCTCTTCAGTCCTAAATGTTTAACGCCATCTCTGACACTTTTCATAAACTTTTTACCAGGGTCTGCTTTCTCAGTTCTATAGCCTGCGTCTTTTTCAAGCCAAAGAGGAGTTTTTTCCATTTCTCTATATTCGTGATGACCTAGTAAATATTCTATTTTGGGATATTTTTGTTTGAGGTATTTTACAAGTTTTATGTTTGCTCTTACTTGAGCAGGTGTTAGGTCTTCTCTCTCATTAGACTCTCCCCCAATATTTTCTATACCAATAGAAGAGTAATTAAGTCCTATGACATGTCTCGCCATCGTGTTATCAGGCATAAGCTGGTAAATAGTCCCGTCGCGTTTAACTAGAAAATGAGCCGATACATTTAAGAGGCTCGCGTTTGCAATGTCGGCTCTATCTGTGTATAACTGCTCCGCGTTTAGGCGTTTGAAACATTTGTCAAAGTCCATTACAGCAGTCCAGTGAAGTAGTATAATTTTTGGCTCTATCTCAATAGTTTTTGCTTCAATGCCATAATGAGTTTTTATATACTCTTTAGTCATCTTTATGCGTTTTTCTTTAAAAATAATAGGCTTTTGGATGATAGAGTTTTTAGTGTGAAGGTTCTCTATCCTCGCATTTGACTCTTGAATTCTTTCATACTTTATAGCACCGCGTTTGACTTGATTTAAAATCGTCTTAATGAGTTGGCTAACATCTTGCTCGCCTAATTGGTTTCCAAAAAGTAAAATATCAACTCCTGAGTTGATGGCAAGTGTTACACTCTCTTTAAGTGAGTAATGTTTAGAGATAGCTTTCATCTGTAAGTCATCGCTAATAATAAGACCATTGAAGTTAAGTTGTTCGCGAAGTAGTTTTGTGTTTACATAGTAAGAGAGTGTTGCAGGATATTTTTTATCAAAATAAGAGTTAAAAACATGAGCCGTCATAATCATATCTACCTTACCTGCATTTATAAGTATACGGTAGGGATTTAGCTCTATAGGTCTCCATGTATCGCTAATATCTACAAAACCTTTGTGCGAATCTCCAAGAGAAGAACCGTGTCCTGGAAAGTGTTTTAAAACACTTATAATGTTTTCATTACTTTGTGAGTCTATAACTATCTGTGCATATTTGGCTACTTCTTTTGGAGTCTTTGAAAAAGAGCGTTCAAGCCCAACTATAACCTTGTTATCAGGGTTTACACTTAAATCAACGACTGGTGCGAAGTTTACGTTTATACCTGCCGCATTTAGCATATGAGACTGCGTTTTATAAATTTCTTTTGCATCATTAACGGACATTTTTGAGACTTCAAACGCGGATGGAATTTTAGCAAAGCCGTAGTGGGGTTTAAGTCGTGCAACTTTTCCACCCTCTTGGTCAACACTTATAAAAAGAGGTTTTTTTGAGAACGAATTAAGTTCTGCTGTGAGTTTTTTTAATTGTTGGGGTGAGCTTATATTTTTAGTAATGCTTCTATTTTTGTAAAATCTGTCAAAGAGAATTACTCCTCCAAGGTCGTACTTTTGTATATCTTTTACAATCTGAGAGTTGGCATTAACACTTTCACCCTCAAAACCAACAAGCAACATACGACCTATCTGTTTTTGTAAAATATTATCATTTGGTAGAGCCGCGTTTAGAGTTAAAAAAGTTGTGAATAATAGTAAAAAGAGTTTCAATTTTTATTTCTGTAGTCTGATATAATTTGTGTAACTACCTCTTTAAGTAAGGGCAAGTCATTTACAATCGTGTTATATACAATTTGAGTATCAACCCTAAAAACAAGTCTATTTTTAGAAAAACTTTCTAAATCCAAACCGGATGTGAACTCCAAAATGGCATTTACAGAGTCTAAAATGTCTGTTAAAAAAAAGAGTTCGTCTCGTCTAGACATAAACAATCTCCTGTAATATTTTCTGTTTTGCAATCGGTTTTAAAGAGCTCTCAATTCCCAAATCTACTCTAAGCTTGAAAGCTTCTTCAAGTTCTCTTCTAAGGGCAAAAAAATTCCCTAAACTTTTTCTTTCATTCACTATTTCTACTGCAATATCTATATCGCTTTGTTCTTTGAAGTCACCACGGACATAACTACCAAAAAGACCAATTTTTGTAACACCATACTTATCAAATAATTCACTTTTATGTTTTGATAAAAAATCTAATATAATTTTTTTTGTCATGAAATTTCCTCGTAGGTAATAGCGTTTATTATATCATCTATCGCATTAAAGATAAGCATTTTTGTTTTATCTTTGGTGACTGTTTCTGGCTCGAAATGATCACTTACAACCTTGAATATATAGAAATTTTTAATCGCGGGAGAGTGTATAACCCCGTCATAAAAACCATAAGACTCCATATCTACTATCTCGTACTCATCCGTACTAACCTCTTGATTTAGGCAGTGAATGGTTTTAGCAGATTTGTTTGTAATTGAGTAGCTAATATCTTCATAGACAATATCGGATATTTCTATCAGGTCTGAAACTCTGTACTCTTTGTTGGCTCCACAAATACCGATGTTTAAGTATATGTCATCATCTATAATATCAAAATGATTGATGAGAGTTTGGGTCGCTTTTCTTGTAGAGTCGACTCCTAGTCCACCTACAATTAAAACTATGGAAGCTGAGGTGAAAATCTTATATCCATCAAGTTTTTGGGCTTTGAGTTTATATTTATCAACAAAGGCTTGTGCTTCGGGTTTTAGGGCGCATACAATATATAGCATAATGAGTTATCTACTTTTTTTAATTTTATAAAGCAAAATACATACCTCTTTAGAGATTATTTAAGCTTTGTTGGCTATAATTTCATCGCTTCTCTTTAGACCTGTGCAATGATTTTGCAAGATAATGTGTCAGAGTAGGAATACAGCAGCACACCTAGTAAGGTTATGTGCCGCAGGTATCTGGAGGGGAGTCTTTCACTATAACTTAATAATCAATCAACTTATTTTTAATCTTTTCAATATCTTCATTAAGCACTTTCTCTCGTGCTGACCTAGCCAATTTTTATATACAGGAGTCACTTGCAGATTCAATCATAACCATGTAGCTAGTTTTTCCTCACAGTCATTTTAATATTTAAAAAATAGCTTCAGTTCATTTGTCTTGTACTTTACACTAAATTTACTAAATTAATTGAAATATCATTTTTTCACTCCATTCTTTATATTTTGCTCTATATTTTTTAAAATATTTATTACTTCATTTAGGTAATCATGTAACAAGTTTCAAACTCTGATGGATGCAGATAGATAAAATTCCAAATGCAAGTACAGAAGCTACTTTGGTGGCTCCTTGATAATAGATAGTGTTACATCCAAAGTCATCTTTGAGATATTTATTAACTCGCTCAACCATACTTCGTTGGTTGTAGTGTTTACTCTCTTTCATTTCAATAGATGGCATTAACCCAAAGAATTTAAACTTTACTTTCTCATCTTTAATGAGTTGAATTTTATCTCTTAGTGCTTGAGAGTTTTTAGGATTGATATCTATAATTGGGCGGTGGTTATGTTTGATTGAAAACTCTCTAATGATATCAGCATCATATCCTGCATCTTGCAGGTCGTAAAAATAATTCACTCTTCTGCTTGTCTCTTGAATAAGAGGAAGAGTTACTGAACTATCATGTACATTAGCACCTGAGTAGAATGCTGTTATTGGGATATCACCATCTACTACACTGATATGTAAGCTACCACCTATCCAAACTTCTTTGTTACCTTTTGCATTTTGCTTAATACCTACTCCACAGTCAGTAGAGACTAGGGTTAACATCTCTTCTACTGTTTGCATATCTTTTTGTTTTTCTAATATTGTTGGTTCAATAGGCTCTCTTGTCTCACCTTTTTTAGGTCGTCCTCTTTTATTTTTTTTCTTTGGTTCTACTTTAGCTTTTTTAACTGCTTTTTCTCTTAATGGTATTTTTGTGGCATCAGTAGCATTGTAAAAAAATGTTTTCTCAGATAGGTACTCTTTTACAAACTGTTCATGAGTTTTCTCAGCTATCTTCATCTCGCTAAGTTCTTTAAATACTCTGCTAAATTTAGATTCACTAGGAATACTGTTTGAGTATCTCCATCCACATATAACTCTTAGTGTTCTATCGATACGAAGTCTATCCATTAGATCTCTTGTTGTTTGAATATTGTAAACAGATTTTGCTATAAATGCTCTTGCAATTTGCTCTCTATCTTTTGGAGGATTTGTTTGTGAGATTGTGCATACATTCTTTTCTATCTCTGCAAAGTCTAATATCTTAATTAGCTTCTGCTCTTTTGTGCTTAGTACACCTAATTGCTCTTGAAGTTGTGGGAATAGCGAGTTTTCTAAGTTTGTGACTTTAAGCCACATTTTCGATAATGAAGATATAATTTTAGACATAAGTTGAATCTCTTTTCTGTTAGATTTTTGTAGTAAATTATTATAACATTTGAAAGGATGATTCAACTTTTTAACTACTTAAACAATTAAATTAGTCGCTTTTGTGGGAATCTGCAAGTGGCTC
>CAZPRE010000124.1:0-5867 GCA_964588875.1 uncultured Sulfurimonas sp.
CATCTATGTGTGGAGTGTCAACAAATGTGATGAAAAATTGGCTTCCACCAGTGTTTGGTCCAGCATGAGCCATAGAGATAGTTCCTGGAGTGTGCACTGAAGTGTTTGTATCAGTTTCACATGCGATAGCCCAGTCAGGTCCGCCAGTTCCAGTTCCAGTTGGACAACCACCTTGAGCCATAAAACCAGGAATAACACGGTGAAAGCTAAGGTCATTGTAAAAACCAGTGTTTGCTAAGTGTGCAAAGTTTGCAACTGTGTTAGGTGCTTCATCTGGAAATAGTTTTAACCAGATATCACCTTTTGATGTAGATACTTTTGCATATTGTTGTTTTAGTGAATCTTCTGCACTAATTTTATAATCTTTTAACTCGGTTCTTCCAAACATTTTCATACCTTTGTATTTAATTTTGACAGTATAGTGAAGTTTTCTAAATAGTGTAGCTATAATACTAATTATGAAAAGAATTTTACATAAGATACATCTTTACTTTTTGATAAAATCGAATTCTTTTACAATCAAACAGGCAAATATCTTTACCACTTTTTTAATATTTCTTTTTACTATAGTCTTTGCATATCTTTTAATAACTGAGAACTATCGTGATTATGAGAGAGCCCTTTCCTCAGATACAAAAGAGCTAAGTGCTGTTGCAAATATAGACTTTTTACAACAAGAAAAAGAAAAAAAGTTAAAAACTTTACTCATTAAAAACACTCTAGCCATAGCTACACTTTCATTTATTCTTTTTGCAATAATGCTAGGATTCTCAAAAATATTTAATATGTTAGTACAACGCGATATTCAAGCATTTTTAGACTTTTTTAGAGATACGGCACATAATGAACAGGTGCTAAATCCAAATGTTATTTTCTTTAAAGACTTTAAAACTATGGTTGGTTATGCTAATAGTATGATAGACACTATTAGTGAGCAAAAACATACACTTAAAGAATTAAATGCTCATCTTGAAGATAAGGTAGAAGAAAAGACAGCTGATTTGCAACTAACAAATGAGCATCTCTTAGAGGAAAAAAAGTTCTCTGAAGATATTTTAGCGGCTCAAAAAGAGTTCTTAAGACATACTGTGCATGAGACAAACACACCACTAAGTGTTATTCTAACAAGTATTGAGCTCTATACTATGAAAAATACAAAGGATAGACAACTCTCAAAGATTGAAGCAGCGGTAAAAAATATCTCTAGTATATATGATGATTTAAGTTACTTGGTAAAAAAAGAACAAGTTGCTTATCCAAAGGTTGCGATAGAATTAAATGAGTATGTCCGAAGTCGAATAGACTTTTTTTCAGAGGTTGCAGAACTCTCAAAACTAAAGTTTATTTTCTCTTTTTATGAGTCATCAACCTATATATATTTTAATGAGACTAAACTTCAACGTATTGTTGACAATACAATTACAAATGCTATAAAATATACTTTAGCAAATGAAGAGATAGAGGTAAGTATAAATGCAGTAAATATCGAAGTGGATTTCTCAGTCTCTAGTAGATCAAAAGAGATTAAAGATAAAGATAAAGTTTTTGATTCCTTTTATAGAGAAGAGAAAAGTAGGGATGGATTTGGAATAGGACTGGGGCTTGTAAAAAATATATGTGATGAAGAAAAAGTAGAGATATTTTTAGATTCAAGCAATGAAAAGACAACCTTTAGATACAGGTTTAAAATGATGGGTGAGTAATGAAAATACTACTACTAGAAGATGAGGTAATGCTCAATGAGTCAATAGCAGAGTTCTTAGAAGTCCATGGACATAGTGTCGAGTGCTTTTTAAATGGGCTTGAAGCATATGAGACTATTAAAGAAAAATCTTATGATTTGTTGATTTTAGATATAAATGTTCCAGGAATGGATGGCCTTAGTTTTTTAGAAAAAATCCATGACTTAAAAATTCATGTACCAACTATATATATAAGTGCTTTAGTAGACATAGAAGATATATCTCGTGCCTATAATCTTGGCTGTTATGATTATCTTAAAAAGCCTTTTCACTTAAAAGAGTTGGCACTACGACTTGATAGAATCATACTCTCAGATGAAACGCCAAGAGTACACCTAAGACTCTCCAAAAACTACTCTTATGATCAAGAACACTCAACACTACTTTTTAACTCAATTCCTCAAACTCTTACCAAACGACAAGCTCAAATAATAGACTTACTTGCTCGAAATAGAAGTAGGGTAGTTGATTTTGACCAGTTTGGCGAGTATGTATGGAACGATCAAATAGTAGATAATGCTACTATTCGAGCAGAAGTGAACAGATTAAAGAAGTCCTTACAAGAAGATATTATCTGTAATATTCGTGGTATGGGCTACATGATAGAAAAACCTTAGTGCACTATATCAGGGTGTTAAAGGGAGAGTTATTTGCAAAATGAGGCACTTTGTCTTTTTTATTGAAAATAAAACCATTTTTGGTTTTTCTATAGCCACAATATATCCTTTAAATATTAAATAAATTATTCATACTAAATATGGTACGAATAATTTGACTTTTCATACCATTTTAAATATAATCATTAAAACATAATAAGGAAAAGTTGTGCAAAAAACTAAAAAATGGATTTGGGAACAAGATAATTATCCTTACTTTACTTATGATATAAACAAGCTAGCACATTTAATCCAAAAGGTCTCATTAGAGCAGGGCTACTTAATAGCTATGAGTAAACTTATGGATGGCGATGTTTTAGTTCAACGACAGTATGAATCATTGATGAGTGAAGCTTTAAGTACCTCTGCAATAGAAGGTGAAATATTAAATCGTGATAGTGTAAAAGCATCAATTAAACGAAAATTAGGTTTAGATAATGACTTAAAATCAGACATCTCTACTGATTACCTAGTAGCTGTATTAATAGATGCTAACAGTAATTATGAAGATGATTTAACATTAGAGAGATTGTTTGGTTGGCATAATGCACTTTTTCCGACAGGCTATAGTGTTTTTACTAAAATAAATGTTGCTGAATTTAGATCTGAAGAGACTATGGAAGTAGTTTCAGGCCATGCTGGAAAAGAAAAAACATACTATACAGCACCTCCAAGGGTTAATCTTGAAAAAGAGATGGATAGATTTTTAGAATGGTTTAATTCTACAGAAGAGAGTTTACTAAAAGCTTGTATAACTCACTTATGGTTTGTAATAATACATCCCTTAGATGATGGTAATGGAAGGATAACTCGTGCAATTACGGATTTAGTTCTCTCTAAAATTGAGCACTCAAATATATCTAGACTATACTCTATGTCTAGTGCAATTAATAATGACAGGAAGGGATACTATAAAGCTCTAGAGAATACTACAGGGTATGTAACTAAACAAGATAATTTTTTAGATATTACACTTTGGTGTGAATGGTTTTTATCTACACTACATAATGCACTATTAGATACGAAAAAGAAATTGGACTATATTGTACAAAAGACAAAGTTTTGGGATGAGTATAAAGATAGTAATCTTAATGCAAGACAAACAAAAGTAATAAATAGAATTCTAGATGTAGGTGTAGAGAATTTTCAAGGCGACTTAAGTAAAAAAAAGTATATTAAAATTGCTAATACCCTGTCTACAACAGCATCAAGGGACATAAAAGAGTTGTTAGAACTTGGTTGCATTAAACAGGTTGAAGGTAGTGCTGGTAAAAACACAAGATATATCATTAATGTTCAAGAATAATATGCGAACCATAATCCAAATAGACCAACGTCAAGTAGTACTATTATGAAATATGGATTAAGAAAGTAAAATAATCTTAAATAAAGAGCCATTATCTATATTTTCCACTTTTATCCCACCACCATTATCAGAAATTAAAATACTTATATAACTATTTTCTTCAATAATAGCTATATTTATCAAACCATTAGATTTAAGCGATGAAAAGGGTAATACTCTCGTAATGCTATCTTCTTATCGTGGAAACACAGATACTACAGAGATGCTACTACATAACCATGCTCAAGTTGATAAGCGAAATGATAGAGGACAGACTCCGCTTGGAGGAGTCTGCTTTAAAGGTAACTTTGAACTTGTAAAACTACTTTTAGACCACGGTGCAGATATAAACGCAGACAACGGTGGAGGCAGAACTCCTTTGATGTTTGCAGCCATGTTTGGACATAGAAAGATTGTAAATTATTTAATTGAAAATGGTGCGAATACTCAAGCCCAAACTTTTTTTGGCATGTCAGCACATTCACTAGCTAAAATCACCGGCGGTATCCGTAATCTTTTTGGAGTATTTCAGATCAATCGACCAACTTGAGACCTATAATTTGTTTTCATAACAAAAAAGAGAGATGTAAGAGGTATAATAATATACTTCTATAAAAGATTTAAAAGGTAAGTTATTTTGAAGTTATATGTTGTTTTGGTTTTTCTGTTTATTAGTACACTCTCTTTTGGAAATGATTCCTCATTTAATATTAAGATTTTAAATAAGATAAATCTTCTTAATTATAAGGAGTCTCAAGCAACTACTGAAAATCTTAAAAAGCGCCTTAATATGCAAAAGCAAGAGTTGATGAATTATTTTCTTCAAAAGCTTGAAAATGGTGATTTTACTACACTCAATAAAAACAATAAAGAAAAAACATATGTAGAGAACCTTTTACAACTTCGACTTGCATATGAATCATCTGACACATTAGGTATTATGATTGCACAGATGAGACTGCAAATAATTCATATGGAACGCACCTTTGAAACCCTTTTAATTACTGTAGCGGAGTACAACAACTCATTAAAACCACTAAAAGAGTACAAAGGACTATTTGTAAAGTACTCAGAATCTATGATATTTTCCAGTAAAAAATACCAAAGAACTTATGGCAAAATCTTAGAAAAAGCAACTTTAACATCTCAAGAAGAGAATTTTTTAAGTGTTTATGACAACTTTAATGATAGACAGAATGTCTATAATGAGATATATTTTACAATTAGTTCGAGAACTTTTAAAATTTTAAAGACTAACACAATACTAACAAATCTAGAGATTGATAATCTAATAATATACTTCAACACTTTAGATGAATTAGAATCAATAAATCTAAAGTGCAAAGAGTATCTATATATTAGTGTTGGACAGATTATTGTCTCAATAATATTTATGTTATTTATTTTTCTATTCAAACGCATTGTTATTGATATAATATTTCTTGGTTTAGATAAAGCATTCTCTAGAGAATCTAGTCAAAACAGCATTAAATTTAATACATATATTGATGAATCGTTGAGAACTCCATTCAGATATATTTTGTATCTGACTGCACTTGATATATCTTTGAGAATTTTATTTATGTCAGTTAATAATGAAAGTATTGTCAATTACTTTGTACTATTTTATATATTAATAATTATTTGGGCATTTTTCAGACTAATCAATGATTTTGTCATAATGTATTCAAATAACATGTTAAAAAGCTATCCTAATGTTCGCGGAGAAATGATTAACTTCTTTGTCAACTTTTCAAAAGCATCAGTTGTTATTATTGGGCTATTAATAATTTTTAGCAATATGGGCCATGATGTAAGTGGCATAATAGCTTCACTAGGAATTGGTGGACTAGCTGTAGCATTTGCCGCTCGTGAGACAATAGCAAATATTTTTGGCTCAATCTCTGTTATATTAGATAATACATATACACAAGATGACTGGATTGTAGCAGATGGTGCTGAGGGAACTGTAGTTGACATTGGAATGAGAACTACAAAAATTAGAACATTTGATAATGCAATGATATATGTTCCAAACTCAATTATGGCTTCAGCAAAAGTGAAAAACTGGAATAAACGACTAGTTGGAAGGAGAATACATATGCATCTTGGAGCGGCATACTC
>CAZPRE010000125.1:0-2292 GCA_964588875.1 uncultured Sulfurimonas sp.
GGTTATTGACTATGTTGTTGAGAAGTACGGACGTAATCAAGTAGCACAAATCATTACCTTTGGTTCACTCTTAGCAAAAGGGGTTATTCGTGATGTTGCCCGCGTTTTAGATATGCCACTTAGCCAAGCTGACAAGATGGCAAAACTTATTCCTGATGAACTTGGAATTACCCTAAATGGTAAAACAAAAAATGGTGAGTTTAAAGATGGAGCTTTTCAAAAAGAGCCAAAAATTCAAGAACTTATTAACGAAGATGCTAATGCCAAACGTGTATGGGAGTTTGCTAAAAAGCTTGAAGGATTAAAGCGTAACTCCGGTATTCATGCTGCAGGTGTTGTAATAAGTAATGAAGAGTTATGGAAAAAGACACCTATTTATAAACCATCTGGTGAGACAACATTTGTAACACAGTACTCATTAAACTATATGGAAGATATCGACTTAATTAAGTTTGACTTTCTTGGTCTTAAAACTCTCGATGTTATTCAAAACGCGGTAAAGCTTATCAAACGCCGTTATGACCTTGCTGTAAATTGGGATGATATTGATGTGGATGATGCTGGTGTTTATGAAGCAATTCAAACTGGTGAAACAGTTGGAATGTTCCAGATAGAGTCCTCTGGTATGCAAGACTTGAACCGTCGTCTAAAACCAGATAATTTTGAGGATTTAATCGCCGTTCTTGCTCTGTATAGACCAGGACCGATGGAGTCTGGAATGCTTGATGATTTCATCGAGCGTAAGCACGGACGTAAAAAAGTATTTTATCCTTTCCAAGAGGTTAGTTTTGATCTGCTTAAAGATACACTTGGACCAACTTATGGAATGATTGTTTATCAAGAGCAGGTTATGCAGATTGTTCAGATTATTGGTGGTATGAGTCTTGGTGGAGCGGATATTGTTCGTCGTGCTATGGGTAAGAAAAAAGTAGAAGAGATGGAGAAATATAACCGTCTTTTCTCTGAGGGTGCTCAAAAACTTGGACTTGATTATAAACTCGCATCTGATCTGTTTAAACTTATCGAAAAGTTTGCAGGGTATGGTTTTAATAAGTCTCACTCAGCAGCTTACGCAATGGTTACTTTTCAAACAGCATGGCTTAAAACTTACTATCCGAACGAGTTTATGGCAGCACTTTTAACATCAGATAAAGACAATACTGAAAAAGTTGTTCGTTATATCGATGAAGTTAAACGCATGGGAATAGAACTAGGTCCCCCAGATATTTGTAACTCACAGTTAGAGTTCTCAGCAATTACTGAAGATGGTAAAAATATTGTTCTTTTTGGTCTTGGTGGAATTAAAGGTGTTGGTGAAGCTGCCATTCATGTTATGCTTGAAGAGCGTGAAGAAAATGGTGATTATCTTTCATGGCAAGATTTTGTAAATAGAATTGAGCCATCAAAAGTAAATAAGCGTGTTATTGAAGCGATGATTAAATCTGGAGGTTTTGATAGATTTGGTTTTGCAAGAAAGGCACTGCTCGATCAGATAGAACTAATAGTCGATACTGCAAAAAAAGCAAGTGAAGCAAAGAAAAATGCAGTAGGAAGTCTCTTTGGTGATGATGAAGATATTACTACAGTGAAGTTAGAACTTAGAAACTCTGAAGAGTATGAACTCAAAGAGATTTTAGAGTTTGAAAAAGATACTTTAGGTTTTTATGTATCAGGTCACCCAATGGATGACTTTCGTGCTGAGATGGACCAGTTAAACTATACTCTTTCTTCAGAGTTAGAGAGTGCAAAAGATGGCTCTTATGCGATTTTTATCGGTAAAGTTGAAGAGATAGTTATTAAGATGAGTAAAAAAGGAAATCAGTTTGGAATAGTAAACCTTATGGATTTTCATGGAAATATGGAGATAATGCTTTTCTCTGATAAACTAGAAAAACTCGATGAGATGAATAGAGATGAACCTATCGCGTTTAAGGGTAAAATCACTCATACTGATTTTGGTCCTCGTATAGGAATCACTAAAATCATGACTCTTAAAGAGGCAACAAGAGAGACTAAAAAGGTCAAAAAAGAGATTCAGGAAAAACCTCCTGAGCCTATAAACTTAGCAGTAAGATTAGATGCTGATAGTACAGTCTTGGATACACTTTATGCACTGATAAGACAACATCCTGGAAACCGTCCTTTGAGTATCACCATCATATCTAAACTTCATAATGTTGTGATAGATTCAGCAATTAGAGTTGATAGTAAAATCATGTCTGCTCTTGATGGAGATATCGCGGTAGATATTTTATAAAAACAGTGTATAATTGATAAGTCATTTGTTGATAA
>CAZPRE010000125.1:2392-5861 GCA_964588875.1 uncultured Sulfurimonas sp.
TTTAAAAGAAAGAGTTTAGTCATTAACAGAAAAATCATAAATCAAGCACTACTCTTTGAAGATGGCAATCCTACATATTCGCACATCAAGGAGCTTTGTACTTTAGCATTTGAGTATCAGAGTGAGAATGGTGTCTACTTTCTACAAGCTAAACGCAGGGAAAAAAGTTTTATAAAAAATGAAATAGATTTTTTTCATTTTCTCTCACAAACACAAAATATTCAGGTCACCTCATTTGAAGAGTTACATAAAATCTTACATGCAGAAAATAGAGCAGAAAATATAAAAAACAGTGGTGATTCAAAATCAAACTATATTAGAATCTTTGATAATGTAGTGATAGTTAAAAAAAGAGCAGATATCACTAGACTTTATAGAGTTGAAGAACTCAAAGAGCTTACCAATATAACTGATTTTGTGGCAATAGAAAATGGAGAGACTTTTTTAAATATCGATAAATACACAAACTATTTTAAAGCAGAATATTTTGTCTATTTATCAGGATATGCAAATACTCTTACACGAGAGTTTTTAAAATCTAAAAGAGTTGATTTTTTTGTAGATTATGATATTGAGGGGATGAATATTTATGAGAGTTTTGAGTGTGAAAGTAAGAGTTTATATATTCCAGATGATATAGAAAAATATTTTGAAGGTGACAAGTACCATAATACTTCTTTATATAAAAAGCAGAGAGATAGATTTAAAAAGAGCTACTCTAAAGAAGCAAATATAATAGTAGATTTAATACAAAAATATAACACAGTAGTCGAACAAGAGATAATTTATGAAGCATATTGATTTAGTAAAACTTCTTTATAAAAATTTAGAACTTATCGATAGGGCATATCGACAAGAACATATACACAATGTAGAAGAAGAACTCCTTGACTCTACCCTTTTTATCAAGATAAACGAGAGATATAAACTCAACAAAAATTATCTTAATTTTGTAGACTCTATCTTGCAAAGAGTAGATTACAGTATTATTTTTGGAGATTATGAAAAAGAGTGTAAGGAACTAGTAAAGCTTAAAAAAAGATACCTTCAAACACAGAATGATTTTTATAAACATAGTATTGAACATTTAATAGAAAATCTGTATGAAAAATTTTATAATCGTGACAGGGAGATACAGATACTTCTTCTGCGTTTAGAAAACGATACCTCCTTAGAGATAGATATTTTACTTGAAAATGCTACTGATACATTAGAAAAAATTTACGAACTAATAGAAGCTAATGAGCAAATTGGAGATATGTTTCGCAATGATTTACGAGGTTTAGATGCTAATATTGATAAACTTTTACAAAATATCAGTGTTGATGTTTTAAAATATATTTACAATATTGATAAGTATATAGATCAGATAAACCGTTTTATACTTCAAACACAAAAAAGAAGATTACAAAATAGACAACTCACACATATTTCAAACTTGATTTTAAATGAAGAGTGCATAGCTTTAGATGAATTTTTAGGAGTTGCATCTAATAAACTTTATTTTACACACACAAGATCTCAAAAAAATAGAATAGATATCTATCCAGATGATAGAGATATCTATAAGCTCAAAAAAGGCTTGAGTGAAATACTCGAACATATAGATGTTAAACCGATTAAAAAAGTGGGTTATATTAAAAAACAGACTCATGAAAAACTTGATATTGTAAATATGGAAAAAATTATAGAAGGTTTGGACACTATGAAGAGTTCAGATATCTTTGTTTTTATAAAAGAGCATAAAGAGTTGGCAAGATATGATGGCAAAGAGTTGATAGATGAAAGTTTTAAAATATACCTCTATCTAACTACAAAAGATCAAGTCTTATTTACAAAAGAGTTTAATGAATACAATATAAAGGTAGCAAAATGGGCATAGAAGAAGTTTTTAAAGTTTTGAGTAAAGGGGTTATGGTCTCTATGCACTCACAAAAGTACCACGATATTGTAAATTTTTTGATGATAGAAGAAAATTTTGATGAGATGAGCTTGTTATTGGATAAGTTGGGGTTTAGACTCAATGGGGAGAATGGCTACTTCTTTATCTCTAAAAAGGGAAACATGAATGAAGCAGAACTTACAAGCTTTTTAAATGCACATAAAAAAGTTTTAGTTTCTATCGCTATTTTAAAACAACTTTTTCCATTTCTTAGTAGAGGCAATATATTAAAGCAAACCGATTTTATACATCAGTATAAACAGAAAGAGGACGCTCTTTTAGAACAGAAGTTTGAGTATATTTTTGAGACTAAAGATTTAAAAGATATAGTAGAAAGATTTTTTGATCTGTTAGAGAAAAATTATATACTAGAGAAAAAAGATAGTGATTCAAAAGATGAGTATTTAGTACTCTCAAGTATAGAGTACTATATGAAAATTGTTCAAAGCGTGGCTTAAATGATAAAAAAAATAATACTAATAAACTCTGCAAATTTTAACTTTTTAGATGTAAACCTAGAAAAAGATCTTTTCTTTTTAGGTGATAATGGAAGTGGAAAGACTTCAGTTATTCGAGCTATCCATTATCTCTTTAGTGGGGATGTTAGAAACTTAGGTATACCCACAGATAAAGATGGTTTTAAAGAGTACTACTTTAGATATCCAAATTCTTATATGATTTATATCTTTGAAGATTTCTTTATTTTTATGTATAAAACAAGCGGAGAGATTGTAAAACTTTTTTCAAAACAGAAGTTTGACATAAATAAAATTATAGATGAAGAATCTAATCTTTATGAATTAGATGCTATTAAAAAGTATGCAAAAACTCCAAATATGAAAAAAACAGTAAAGTCTCTGAGTGAATATAGAGATATTATCTATGGAAATAATAAACATCTTTTAGATTTTAAATTTACTAGTATTAAGAATAGTGATGTATTTTTAGGACTATTTAACGAAATATTTAACATTGATAAATCAATCATAGACTCTAAAAGTATAAAAAAAGCCATACAAACGACACTAAATTCTGAGAAAAAAGTAATGGAGTTTGAACATGAAAAGTATCTTCAAGATATATATACATTTCAATCACAGTATAAGTTTTTTAGAGAGTTTGAAAAACAAAAAGAGACCATAGAAAGTGCTTATGAGCTTAAAAATACTCTGCTTGCGTTTGAAGAGGAAATTCATAGTTTATTGGAGTATATTTTATACACTTCGAGTAAAGAGAAAAAACTTCTAGATGAGAGTAAGTCTGAGCATTTAGAGCTAGACAGAAATTTAACGCACTCAAAAAGATTTAAGCTCAAACGCCAAGCAACTCTTAAAAAGTGTGATGATAGCTATAAGGCATATTTAAATACCTTAGCTATAAATATACAAGAAATACAGCGATTAAAAGATAGGTTTTCGCAAGAGAGAGTTTTACTACATAGAGATAGCGCAGATAAGTATGAAGGTGTTCAAGAGAAGTATGGTGAGGCTAAAGAACAGTATATAAAGTTGAAGTCTGGTTTTGAAA
>CAZPRE010000126.1:0-5846 GCA_964588875.1 uncultured Sulfurimonas sp.
TATACACTTC
Source organism: uncultured Sulfurimonas sp. (assembly GCA_964588875.1). GTDB lineage: Bacteria > Campylobacterota > Campylobacteria > Campylobacterales > Sulfurimonadaceae > Sulfurimonas. Next base: position 11 of record CAZPRE010000126.1, read on the forward strand.
GCAATTTTTATAAGCACAACTGTTTTGTAAAAAATCTTTTATATTAATGTATACCTATAAACAAATGCTAACTTTGAAAGAAATTACTCTCTTAGTTCACAACAAACTCTGCACTAACTGCTAGGTGATCTGAGTAACCTTTTCCTTTATGCTTACGAGGTTTTTTCCATGTTGTTTTCCATCTATATATATTTTTACCTTTAAGAAGGTAGGAGGGCTTAAAAGAGCCTATAGAACCTTTTTTATAGTATATATCATTTCTATTGAGGAGTGAGTTTGATATTAGTATATTATCTAGAGCTTCTTTTTTACCTCTATAAATATATGTCCATCTCTCATCTTCTTGTATATCGTACCAAAGATTGTAAAAATTTGGTTTTTGCGATGAAATACTTTTCATTACATGATTAATACCCGTTTTTCCACCAGTATCATTATGTTTTCTTTTTCTTTTAAATTTTAAATACTCTTGATAATCGGAGTTGAAATCTCCTAAAAGTATTATGTTCTTTTCTTCTCCTAATTCCTTGACTCTTTTTCTAAGGGCTTTTGCTGAGATTATTCTTTGACTCTCTGGTCCTGATTTTGATTTCCAATGGTTTGTGAAAATGTATAAGTCTTGATTGTTAATAGTGAATTTTGCTTCTAAAATATTTCTATAACTATATGATGATGTAACGAATATTTCTTTTGTAGATGTGAACGGAATTTTACTTAGAATTGCAACTTTAATTGTTGTGTTTTTACGATTTGCTATTTTGTAGTATTGATAATAGAGACCCTCTTGTTTTAACGCATATCTCAAATCTTTAAGTGCCTGAAGTGATTCTATCTCTTGTAAAGATATTATGTCGGCATCTATGTCTTTTATAACTCTAGAAATGTTCTTTAGTTTTATCTTATAAGTTTTAGAGTTCCAGTTTGAACGGCTATTTGGAATATACTCTTCATACTCATGTCCATTTTTTTGTAAATCAAAAAGGTTTTCTACATTATACGAGGCTATTTTCAAAATCTGTTCTCCAAAAAGTAGGTTAACTAAAAAAAGTAAAGATAAAAATATCTTCACTATAGTATGCCGTTAAGTCTTAATAAGCTATTTGTATCTGGTTCTCGTCCTTGTAAGTCTATAAAAAGTTTTTGCATACTTTTTGCTCCACCACCACTTAGAATAATGTCTAAATATTTTTTTGCAGTTTGTGAGTCAAATATACCTTCATCAACAACAGAGAAAAAAGCATCAGCACTTAATACTTCAGCCCATTTATAACTATAGTATCCAGCAGCATAACCACCAGCAAAGATATGAGCAAAACCATTTTGAAACTTGTTATAAGATGGTGTTTGAATGAGGGCCGTCTCTTTTCTAATACTATCTAGTAGTGATTGAACTTCATCGCCTTTATAAACTTTTGTATGAAGTGTAAAATCAAAAATAGAAAACTCTAACTGTCTTAACATTCCAGAAGCTGAGAGAAAGTTTTTACTTTTGACTAGTTTTTCAATCATCTTATCTGAAATTATCTCTGTCGTTTTATAATGAGATGCAAAGAGTTTTAATACCTTTGGTTCATAAGCAAAGTTTTCTAAAAACTGTGATGGAAATTCAACTGCATCCCACTCAACACCGTTTACTCCACTTACTTCATTTTCATTAACACTACTTAGCATATGATGAATGGCATGTCCCATTTCGTGAAAGAGAGTTACTACATCGTCATGTCTTAGTAGGGATGGTGTTTTGTCATTTGAAGCGGGAAAATTACATACAATAAATGCAGAAGCTAACTGCTCTTTATTATTTTCATCAAGACAGTGAGCTTGCCAATTATGCATCCAAGCACCACCGCGTTTACCTTTTCTAGCTTCTAGGTCAATATATAAACGTGAAACAAGTTTATTGTTGATATGTAGGTCATAAGATTCTGCTTTATCGTCCCAAAGTTTCTCATCAACTTTTTTAAATTCAATTCCAAACAGCTTGTTGAGAAATTCAAACATTCCCTTCACGACACTTTTTTTCTCAAAATAAGGACGATATTCCTCTTCATCGATTTCGTATTTAGCTTTTTTAAGTAGTTCACTATAATATCCACTATCAAAGCTCTGTAGTGGTTTTTGTGCTAAAGCTTGAACCTCTTTTAGTTCCTCTTTTGCCTGCTCTTTTGAATTAGAAACTAAATTATTTAAAAATCCTAATACACTTTTTTCATCTGGAGCCATTTTTGAAGATAAAGAGTATTGGGTATAATTTTCAAATCCTAGAAGTTTACTCATTTCATTTTTTAAAGATAAAAGTTCATCTATTATCTTAGCATTTTGAGGGGAGCGTGTTACATAAGCCTTGTATAGTTCTTCACGAATTTCTGCATTTTTCCCATAAGTCATATATGCTATATATGAGGGCATTTGCAGTGTGAATTTATATTTTGTAACACCATTGTCCTTGAAGCTTGCACTCTCAATATCACTAAGGGCTAAACCCTCTACATCTTCTTTTTTATCTATAATATACTCATACTCGTTAGTTGCATCGAGTAGATTTTGAGAGAAATTATTTGATAATTCACTATTTTTGATGTTAATCTCTTGAAGTCTCTCTTTTGTTTTTGAGTCTAAATGAGCACCGCTAAGTTCAAAGTGTTGAATGTTTAACTCTAAAACCCTATTCTGTTCATAATTTAGACTCTTTTTTTCATTTAGAAATATCTTTTTATAAGCATTATATATATCTATATTTTGAGAGAGTTGTGTTGAGTATTCTGTAATTATTGGTAGTGACTGAGCATATACTTCTTGTGTTTTATCATTATTGTTAACAGCATTTAGATGTGATAGAGGAGTGAAAAATAGTTCTAATCTCTCTTCCATCATCATGAGAGGTTTAACAAAACTCATATATGTTTTATTTTTTTGAGCTAGTAACTCTTTAATTCTTACATTATTCTCTTTTAACTTTTGAGATAGATCCTCTATAAAGTTCTCTAATTCTACTTTAAATTCTAAAAATTGTGACATTTATTATTCCTTTTTTTATTTAATCTTCTTCATCGCGTTTTTGTTTTATAGCACCAAAGTTATCAATTAAAATATCATCAAATTTATTTGCATATTTAAATAGTCTAGCTAGTGCCATTTTTCCCTCATTTTTTGTTAGAGAGGAGTCTACTATAAGATATGAGAGATAGATGCTGTTCTCATTGATTGAAAACTGTAAATAGGATAGTTTTGAGTTCTCTTCTAAGAGATAATCATAAACCTTATCTATATTCTCTCTTGGAATTGCACATAATTTTGAATCGCCTATTATTATTCCATTTTCATAGTAGTTTATCTCTATTCTTGCACTTCCTTCATCGACTCTCCAGGTTGACTGACTTCTTCTTGCTAATGTGACATTTATATCTAGTGATGTGAGTATCTCTTCTAGGAGTTTTGTTGAACCGGTTGGTTTATAACCCTTTCTTCGAAGTCTTGCAACTTCAAGCTTAACTCCACACTCTGCACAATAGTCGTTATCTATATCTTTTTCTTGAATAAGGTTTTTACAAGAAGGACACTTGATAATGTCCTCTTTATTCAAAATTTTAAAATCAGACATTGCCTCTTGAATGTAAAAATATGGAAGAGCAAATCCTAAGTTGTTAGAGTTCTGAATTATAAAAGTATTAACACCTATAACTTCTCCATCTCTATTTAGAAGCGGACCTCCACTATTACCAGGGTTAATAGCCGCATCTATCTGGATATATTCTATATCTCCTTGAAGTCTTAGAGCTCGTGAGACTATACCTTCTGTTGTCGTATAGTTTAGGCCGTATGGATGTCCAATGGCAATAGTTGAATCACCATCCTCAACACTGTGACTTGAAAGAGATAGTTTTTGCTCAGGCAAAGGAAAATCAATTTTAATAAATGCTATATCGAAGTAAGGATCGTCGTAAACAACTTGTACAATTTTTCTTTTGATTTTTTTTGCACTTATAACCACCTCTTTTAGTCCACCAACAACATGCGAATTGGTTATTATCAAGTCATCTATAATAAAACCACTACCAGTTCCGTACGGGGTCATAATTTGGATTATATTTTCTATATATGTGTCTAGAATATCTTGAGTATTCATCTATATCTCCTCAAAATCTAAATTTTTTAGTTGTACATAAAAACTATTGTTAAACTCATTTATACTTCTAAAGTTTAACTCTTCTCCAAACACGGTCAATGATTGAAATTTTGCTTGATGGGGTTTGATTATTTCTTCTATTTTAGAAATTATTTGCTTTTTTGAGAACGTTTCGTCTTCTATATTATAATAAGGTTTGTAATCTAGTTCTTTAAAAAAGCCTGGGTTTTGAATCTCTATGAGTAGGTGGAATAAATTGCGAAGTATTTGGTTTAATCCATAGTTGTAGAGGGAATAAAAAGCAATATATTTATAAATAACTGGAATAATCTGTGAGTATCGATTATTTTTATACCATCTAATTTTTATAAGTGATTCATTGATAAAATTGACGATATCCTCATAAGAGGTTTTTTCTATAGGATTAAATGTATATTTAGCATTATAAGAGTTTTTACTAAACTCTTCAAAACTCATCTCATTTAGTTTTTGGACATATCTTTTTAATTCTTCATTTTTAGCTTCTATTGAGGAGTTTTCTTCGCCAAAATACTCTAGAATTTTTTTATTTGATTTTTGATATAGGTCATACTTGGGGACTAGAAGATAGTCTACTTCAAAGAGTAAATTTAGGTATAAAAAAGCCTGCATTCCGCTGTTATCGTTTGATGGAAGAGTTAATGCTTTTGCATTTAACTCCTCTATCCAAAGTTTAAGGTATTTAAATTTTATTTTTACTTCATTCTCATTAACCGCGTCTACATGATCTATGTCTTGAAGCTCAATGCCTTTAAATTCACTTTTTATATGCTCTTTATCAAAGTCCGCGTTTAGTGCAAGTTCTCTGATTGGAAAAAAAACTTTTTGAGGACTCATAGTTAGATTGTCATAAAAAACTTTTAATTTTATGTATTTCTCATCACTAAAATAGTGAGAGTAAGTAAGCTGGTAATTTCTCTCTAATATATACCTTTTAAGAGCGACATTTGCATCAGCTTTTTTCACTAAAATAACTTCAGCTTCAAATAACTCTTGAGTAATTACACCTGTGACTTTTGCAGTTCCTTGAAGTAATTCAAAATACAATTTAGACTCTTCTCGTTTGAGTATTATGTTGTTGTTTGAATCTTCACCATGGAAGTTTTGTAAAGAGTTTAAAAAATATTCGTAAGCATCTATGATGTTTTTATTTTCAAATGCCGTAATGGATTTATTAAATAAATCCTCTTCAAGAGGGGATATATTAGCATTTGTACCTCTTCCAAAAGAGTGTTTATGTTCTATTTTAGTATCAAAAAAATTTAGCCAGTTCATTAGTTCTCTTAATTTATATTTATTCTAAATATAAGTATAGTGAGTGAAGCTTTATCAATGGCAAACAGAGCATAATTTCCTTCTATATTTATGCCCAAAGCAGTTTCAAAGACACATTGAAGTATAATTCGCGGATTTAATAATTAAAAGGTGGACGACTATGGCTAAGAAACGTGTACTGGTAAAGTTCTCAGGCGAGGCTCTTGCTGGTGAAGCAGGTCATGGAATTGACACAAAGATTTTAAAGTACATTGCTCAAGAGATTAAGTCTCTTGTAGACGCTGATATTGAAGTTGGTATTGTAATCGGTGGTGGAAATATTATTCGTGGTGTTACTGCTGCAGAAGATGGAATTATCCGTCGTACTTCGGGTGATTACATGGGAATGCTTGCGAC
>CAZPRE010000127.1:0-5823 GCA_964588875.1 uncultured Sulfurimonas sp.
AAATTGCGCAAGATGTGACAAGAGTTGCGTATGAGTGGCAAAAGAAAATCCAAAGATCTAGAAAAGGTCAAGAACAAGATTTTCATGAGATGATGCTCAAAATGTTAAAAAATCCTGTAAATAAAATATTTCTAATTGAACTGCTTGATCAAAGTTTTCGTTCTCATAATGAGGATAGAGTAGCTGATCAATTAGAACATATATTTGATAAATATAAAAGTACTGATTTCTTTTCTCAATTTGAGCAGATACTTATATGGCTATTTCGTGATGTAGGTGTATATGTTAGTTCTATCTCTATTCCCCTTTTTGTAAAGTACCTCAGAAATGATATTAGTTCTATTGTCATTAAGGGTGAAGACCCTATATTGTCTAAACATATGCAAAAAAGAAAAAACGAGGGAACACGAGTAAATATTAATGTTATTGGTGAAATCGTTTTAAGTAAAGAAGAAGCGGACCAAAGAGTAGCAAAATATATAAAACTTCTACAAAACCCTGATGTTGATTACCTCTCAATTAAAATATCCAATCTATTTTCTCAAATAATTCCACATGCACATGAAAATAATATTAAACATATTTCAAAGCAGTTAGAAAAAGTCTATAGTGCCGCAATGTTAAATACCTATGTAGATAAAGATTTAAATGAGTGCTATAAATTTGTAAATCTTGATATGGAAGAGTATAGAGATATTGAAATTACTATTGATACATTTAAAAATGTATTAGAAAAAGAAGAGTATAAAGACCTACAAGCTGGTATTGTTATTCAAACCTATTTACCAGATGCGATTATATATATAAAAGATTTGTATAAATGGGCTAAGGTAAGAGTTGATAATGGTGGTGCTCCTATTAAAATTCGTATAGTAAAGGGTGCAAACCAAGAGATGGAGTTAACAGAAAGCTCTTTAAGAGGTTGGTCAAATGTTACATACTCCTCAAAAGCAGAATCTGACGCAAATTTTAAAATTGCTATGGACTTTTTATTAGACCCTGAGGTTGCTCCCTATGTACATACCGGTGTAGCGTCACATAATCTTTTTGATCATGCACTTGCAATGCTTTTAGCAAGAAGAAGAAAAGTTGAAAAATATGTAAGTGCGGAGATGCTAGAGGGTATGAGTGAAGCAGCTTATGAGGTACTAAAAGAGCAGGGCTTAAATGTAATCCTTTATGCTCCAACTGCAACTAAAGAGACTTTCACTAATGCTATTGCCTATTTGGTACGTAGGTTTGATGAAAATACAGCTGAACAAAACTTTTTAAGACATAGTTTTGGTCTTGAGGTTGATACTCCTGCATGGGATACACTGGTAAAAAGCTATGAAGATTCTATTGCTATTATGTCAAGTGTTGATCAAAAGCCTTATAGAACGCAAGATAGAAATACAAAACTCATAAAACAAAACATAAATCTTAAACATTATCATTTCCAAAATGAAGCAGATACAGATTTCGCACTAAAAGCCAACAGAGAATGGGCAGAAAATATTCGGAAAAAATGGCAAAATATAAGTGAACTAGGTGGTTTTAATGCTTATCCAGTTGTAGGTGGAAAAATTGTTCAAAGAGATGAATGTATTGAGGTCATAGATAAAAGCCAATACCATGAGAAAAAACTCGCTGGTAGTTATGTCCAAGCTAATGCAGAGGATATGAAAATAGCAATAAAAACTGCAAAAGAGGATGCTGATGGTTGGAGAAAACTAACAACTCCGCAGAGACAAGAAGCCTTAATGAACGCGGCTCATGAGCTAAGAGAAGCAAGAGCCGACCTTATCGGAGTAGCAGCGGCAGAAGTGGGTAAAGTTTTTACAGAGACTGATGTAGAGGTAAGTGAAGCTATTGATTTTCTAAATTTTTATCCTTATAGTGTAGCAAAAATCTCTACTCTAACCGGAGTCCAAAGCACTCCAAAAGGTGTTGGTTTAGTTATTAGCCCATGGAACTTTCCTATTGCAATTCCCGCTGGTGGAGTAGCAGCATCTTTAGCAGCTGGAAACACAGTAATACTCAAGCCTGCAAAAGATGCAATTTTAAGTGGATACAGACTATGTCAATGTTTTTGGGATGCAGGCATTAGTAGAAATACACTGCAGTTTGTTCCAGGTCCAGGGTCTGTGGTAAATGAGCATATGATACCAAGTAAAGATATAGACTTTACTATATTTACCGGTGGTGAAAAAACGGCATACAATATCATAAAATCTCGTCCCGATATATCATTGAGTGCTGAAACGGGTGGTAAAGATGCCACTATTGTTACTGCTCTCTCAGATCGTGATCAAGCTATTAAAAATGTAGTTATCTCCGCGTTTCATAACTCTGGACAAAAGTGTTCTGCAACCTCACTACTTGTGTTAGAAAAAGAACTTTATAATGATGAAGATTTTAAACGCACTCTTAAAGAAGCAGTAGAGTCGCTCCAAACAGGTTCAGTATGGGATTTTTCTAATCGTATAGGAACACTCTCAAATCTACCAGCAGGTGAACTTAAAAAATCACTTGAGTATCTCGATGAAGGCGAAGAGTGGTTAGTTAAACCCTCTTTAGCAGATAATGACAATCCATATATGTTAAAGCCATCGGTTAGATGGGGAACTAAAAAGAATGATTTTTGTCATATGAATGAACTTTTTGGTCCTGTTCTTAGTGTAATGTGTGCTGAGGATTTGGATGATGCTATAGATATAGTTAATGCTACTGGTTATGGATTAACCTCAGGTATCGAGACCTTAGATAAAAGAGAACAAGATTACTGGAAAGAAAAAATAGTTGCTGGAAATCTTTATATAAACCGTGGAACAACTGGAGCAATTGTAACTCGTCAGCCATTTGGTGGTATGGGAAAATCTGCAATAGGAAGTGGTAAAAAAGCAGGTGGATTTAACTATGTTAGCCAGTATATGAATATTGATTATCAAGAAACAAACCTATATGAATCATGTTCAACGCAGTATATAAATCAGATGCGAAGCTTATTAACTAGAGATACTGTATTTAATGATGAGTGTGAAGCCGCACTAAGACATATCTGTAATTTTGCTCATTGGTATGAGGTTGAGTTTTTAAAAGAGCATGATTATGCATATGTTAGAGGTGAAAGTAATATTATACGATATCTTCCTGTGACAAGTGTACTTCTAAGAGTTGAAGAAGAGGATATACTTGATGAAGTTTTAACTAGTATCATGGCTATAAAGATGGTTGGAGCAACACTACATCTCTCTATACCTAAGAAATCAAAAAAAGCAGAACTGATTTGGCTTGAATCAAAGCGACACTCTTTTATAGGTAAAGATGATACTTTTAGCAGAGATGATGAAAATAAGCTTATAATGAAAATACCGAGTGTTCAAAGAGTTAGATTTTTACATCCAGATAATGTTAGTAAAAATATTTATGAAGCAATAGCAGACAGTGCAATATACATAGCAAGTGAAAGATTTCTCTCTCACGGTAGACTTGAACTAATGCACTACTTTATAGAACAGAGTATTTCAAATTCATATCATAGATATGGTAACTTAGGTATTGTAGGCCTAATTGTGGAGGAAGTTTAATATGCAAATGGAATTATTAATATCATTTTTAGGCTATATGCTTGTAATGTTAGCAATAGGGTTTTACTTTTACTTTAAGACAGGTGATTTAAGTGATTATGTTTTAGGTGGTCGTGGACTCAATCCAAGTGTAACAGCTTTAAGTGCTGGTGCATCTGATATGAGTGGATGGCTTCTTCTAGGACTTCCTGGTATGATATACAGTGATGGTATAGTTGGTAGCTGGATAGCCCTAGGACTTATCGTAGGAGCTTATTTAAACTGGCACTATGTAGCAAAACCACTTAGGGTCTATACTCACTACCTTAATGATTCTCTTACTATCCCAGATTATTTAGCAAATCGCTTTGAAGATAAAGGCAATACTCTTAGAATCGTAACAGCAGTAGTGATTTTACTTTTTTATACTCTATACACATCTTCTGGACTTGTTGGTGGGGCTAAGCTATTTGAAGCTACTTTTAACATTGCATATTCTGATGCACTACTTATCGGTAGTTTTATTATCGTTTCCTATACTTTTTTAGGTGGATATAACGCTGTAAGTTGGACAGACTTTCTTCAGGGTATTTTAATGATGTTAGCTCTTGTGATTACACCAATTGTTGTTGTATTTGAGCTTGGAGGTATTTCAAGTGCTATAAATACAATACAAACTATAGACCCAGCACATTTAAACATCTTAAGTGGTGCATCCTTTATATCAGTAGTGTCACTTTTAGCATGGGGACTTGGTTATTTTGGTCAGCCACATATACTAGTTAGATTTATGTCAATTAGAGATGAAAATGAGATGGGTATGGCAAAAAATATTGGTATGACTTGGATGGTTATTTCAGTTATTGGATCTTTAAGTGTTGGTTTTTTTGGATTTGCCTATGTACTTGCAAATGGTGTTGATTTGGCCGATAGTGAAAAGATTTTTATAACACTCTCCCAACTTGTATTTAACCCATGGATAGCAGGTTTCTTACTAGCAGCTATACTAGCAGCAATTATGAGTACTGTTGACTCCCAACTCCTTGTTTCATCTTCTGTACTCACAAGAGATATCTATCATGTGATAATACATAAAGATGCAAGTGATAAAGAGTTGGTTTGGGTAGGTCGTACAACTGTTGTAGCAGTTGCTGCTATTGCTTGGTATATCTCTGCTGATGCAAACTCTAGTGTACTAAAACTAGTAGCTTATGCATGGGCAGGGTTTGGTGCCGCGTTTGGACCACTCATAATATTAAGTCTGTATAATCGTAATATTACAAAGCTAGGTGCTATTGCAGGAATGGTAGTTGGTGCTTTAACAGTCATAGTGTATAAACAGTTAGAGGGTGGAATATTTGACATATTTGAACTCTTACCAGGATTTATTTTTTCTTGGATAGCAATATTATTATTTAGTAAATATGGACCTCAAAATCCAAGTTCAATAGATAAGAAATTTGATGAAGTTCAAAATAGATTAAAAAAAGGAATAAATTAATGAAAAGAATCGTTATTAAAGTAGGTAGTTCTGTTTTAACAAATGAAACAGATATAGCAAAAGAGAGGATGTTAAACTTAGTTGCATTAATCGCAGACGCTAGAAAAAAATATGAGGTTATTCTTGTAACATCTGGTGCAGTTGCTGCTGGATATACAGCAGTCCAATTAAATAAGAGTATGCCAACAAGTAAAAAAGTTCTCGCTTCTCTTGGTCAACCTATACTTATGAGCTCGTATAAAAACAAGTTTGATATTTTTAATGTAACTATTTCTCAAATACTTTTAACAGAAGAAGATTTTGACTCTCGTGTACATACTAAGATTGTACAAGACATTATTGATAGAACATTAAAGAATGATATCTTACCTATCGTGAATGAAAACGATATCTCTACAACTCCAGATCAATTATTTGGAGATAATGACCAACTCTCAGCTCATGTCGCTCACTATACACGTGCAGACTTGTTAGTAATACTAAGTGACATCGATGGTTATTATGATTCAAATCCAAAAGAAAACCCTAAAGCAAAAATAAGAAAAGTTATAACAGAAATTAAAGATGAAGAGTTAGAACAAAGTCATACTCCAAACTCTAAGTTCGCAACAGGTGGAATAGTCACTAAACTAAAAGCTGCTAAATATATGATGAATAAGAATAGAGAGATGTTCTTATGTAGCGGCTTTGAATTATCAGCTGCAAGAGAGTACTTAATTGATGGTGCACATAATAAGGGAACACTGTTTACAAACAAAATCGATGGAAATAAAG
>CAZPRE010000128.1:0-5821 GCA_964588875.1 uncultured Sulfurimonas sp.
AGCAGTCTCAGAGTTTACCTGAGCACCAACAAATTTAGAAGCCATAGAAAAGCCTACCGCATTTGCTATACCCTGACCTAAAGGACCAGTAGTAATTTCAATACCTGCAGTATGTCCATATTCTGGATGCCCAGGAGTTTTAGAATCAAGTTGACGGAAGTTTTTTAAATCTTCTACTTCAAGTCCGTATCCCCAAAGATAGTAAAGTGAATAGATAAGACCAGTCGCATGTCCGCCTGAGAATACTAATCTATCACGATTTAAAAAGTCAGGGTTTTTAGGGTTATGGTTTAAGTGTTCACTTAAAACTGTTGCGATATCTGCTAAACCCATAGGTGCGCCTGGGTGTCCTGAGTTAGCCGCTTGAACCATATCTGCTGCTAAAAATCTTATACTATCTGCCATTTTTTGACGCATTACATTACTCATTTTATTATTTCCTGTTTTAGTTTTGTTTATCTATATATTGGATGTGCTGCTTTAGCTGCACCTTGTGATTATTTATGTCTATTGATATACTTAGTTAACAAGGGTGATAACTCACTCTGTAAGTTCTTCTCAAAAGTAGCCATTTCACTACTTAATTCATCTGCCAACTCATTAGCTTGTTTCATTGACTCTTCGAGACCCAGAATAGTTACAAAACTATTTTTATCTTCATCATTATGTGTAAGTTTACCAGCTTCTTCGCTACTCTGTGTTACATCTAAAATATCATCTTGAATCTGAAAAAGAAGTCCAAGTTTAATTCCAAAATCATAAAGCTTATCAGCTAAATCTTCTTTGCCAACTATTATAGCTCCCATTTTTAGAGATGCTGCTATAAGTTTTGCTGTTTTGTTAGTATGAAGTATTTTGATATCTTCGACTTTAAGGGGTTGGTTTTCAAAGTAACAATCTATTGCTTGTCCTAAAACCATACCATTTAGTCCGCCATTACTTGCTAACTCACGAATTAGCTGAACTCTTGTGAAGTCTGAAAAAGGTGCATTAGCTAAAACTTCAAACGAATACGTGTTAAGAGCATCACCAACTAAGATAGCTGTCACTTCATCAAATGATATGTGAAGAGTCGGCTTTCCACGACGAAGTGGCGAGTTATCCATAGCTGGTAAGTCATCATGTATAAGTGAATATGTATGAAGAAGTTCAACTCCAAATGCGGCATGTCTCGCACCATCAAGGAGAAGAGAGTTGTAGGCTTTGACTACACCAAGTAAAAGTGCAGGACGAAATCGCTTACCGCCGGCTATAAGCATATTACGAAGTGCATCCTCATAAGTCGGATGAATGCTCTGTGAAGTCGGTAAATTATCTATTAAAAATTGCTCAAAATTTTGCATATTGAATTCTATACTTTTTCTACTTAATGTTTACAAAAAATTCGAAGTTTTCTCTCTTAAAAAGAAGAGCAGAAAAATCTTTATGATCTTCAAGATATTTTCTTAATTCATCTTGTCTTTTAATTCTTATACCTATATCTGAATAATCTACTTTAGTAATTTTTTGTTTGCAGGAGTCATACCCACCCTTACAGGCGAATAGATTTAATAAAAGTAAATTTAAGAGAATAAATAGGCGAAGCACCTATTTCATTCCACCAAGCATGCCCATAGCACTACTTTGTTGGTTTTGTTGCACCATTTTATTCGCATCGTTTATTGCACCGATAAGTAAAATTTGCAACATATCTTTGTCAGAGAGAGTAACATCATCAATAATTAAATCTATTACTTCACCCTTACCGTTAACACTTAGTTCTACTAAGCCGCCACCAGTTTTTACTTTAAAGGTTTTGGACTCAAGTTCTGCTTGAAGTTTTCCTGCATTTTCCTGCATACCCTCAAGCATTTTACTCATATCGCCCATGTTAAACATTAGATACTTTCCACTATCGTTTCAATATTGTTTTTCTCATCTAATATAACAACTTTTGGTTGGTAAGTCTCTAGCTCTTTTTCATCATACGTTGCATAAGCAACAATGATAACTTTATCACCAGGATGAACTTTACGAGCTGCCGCTCCATTTAAGCAAATATCGCGTTTACCACGTTGGCCTAAAATGATGTAAGTCGTAAAACGCTCACCATTATTTACATTAAGTATCTCAACTTTTTGTCCAACTCTCATCTTAGCAGCTTCTAAAAGCTCCTCATCTATTGTAATAGAACCAACATAATTTAAATTAGCATCAGTAACAGTAGCACGATGGATTTTGCTGTACAACATATCAATTAACATAATTCTTCCTATCTACCCATTTGTTTTTGCATATCAGCAGGACTTATTGCAGTATCCCACATCTCTTCATCAATTACATATTCATTTACGACATTTCCGCCGATAATATGTTCTAATACTATTCTATCTATTTTTTCTTTAGTAAGCCCTGCATACATTGTATGACCTGGTTCAACTAACATGATTGGACCAGCTGAACATCTGTTCATACATGAAGTACGAATTGGCTGAACTGTACCCATAATAGCCTCTTGCATGAGTTTTTGAGCAAGATATTGAAAAAGATCCTGAGTCTCTGGTGTTACACATGATGGTTTTGGCATACCTGGAGGAGCTGATTGCTCACATTTGAAGATATAAAATGCCGGTTGAGGGATTCCCATTAATATTTCCTTAAAAAAATTTGTGCAATTATAGCTAAATTTACATCTACTTAAATGTATCTACCTAAATAAGTTTTTATCTTTAAGCTGATATACAACTTTTTAGATATAATTCTCAAAATTATTAAACTTTTTACAGGAAATTAAATTGAAAAAAATTCTACTTTTTTTACTAATAACATCGGCTCTTTACTCTCAATCACAAGTTTACATGGGTGCTAGTTATGGTTCATTTAATGAAAGTTTGTCCGATGAGACTATGAAAACAAATGAAAATCCTATTATTAAGTTAAAGGTAGGTTATGGAATTAGAGAGGCTTATGCTGTTGAATTTTCGCTTGATTATACACAGGTAGATGCAAATTCAACAGATGTAGATAGATATGGATTAAATGTTGACCTTATAAAAGCTTTTGATCTTCCTTATGTGAATCCATTTTTTAAAGCAGGATTTGGAGCTGGTTATGTTAATAGTGGAAGTAATCGTTTAACATTTGGTTCATTTAACCTTGGGACTGGCCTTTATATCCCAATTAACAAACATATTGATATTGAAATAGCTTATGATTATAAAAATATCTCTTATGAGAGAGTTAATGAAGCAGTTGAACTAACTTCACATATAAATGTAGTATCTGCTGGTCTGAACTTTAGATTCTAATATTTAAGAGTTCTCGGACCACTTCTCTATCATCAAAAGGAAATTTATCATCGTAAATGATTTGATGAGACTCATCACCTTTACCAAGGATAACGACTACTTCATTCTCCTCTTGATCATCTAATGCCATCTCAATAGCTTTTTTTCGATTGAGTTCAACCTTAACATTACTCTTATCTTCAATACCAGCGAGGATATCTGCTACTATAAGCTCTGGGTCTTCATGTCTTGGATTATCACTTGTTATATAAGTTTTTTTTGCTAATGAAGCGGCTATTCTACCCATCATTGGGCGCTTTTCTTTATCTCTGTTACCACCGGCACCAAAGACAACTAAAAGTTCTTTCTCTTTAAGTGCATTTAAAACCTGCTGCATTCCATCTGGAGTGTGTGCAAAATCAACTATAACATTTGGTAATTCGCACACTTGTTCCATTCTTCCACTAACACCTGCAAAGTTATCAACCACATCCGCAATTTCTTCAAGCTTTTTGCCACTTAAAAGATGTACTGCACCAATGGCTGCCATTAGATTATAAAGATTAAAAAAACCATGAAGAGAAGCTGTAAAAGGAACTATCTCTTGAAAATGTTGAATAATCCCACTTGAAGCATTATTAAGTGAGTAAGCCATAAGTCTATATGTAGCTGGATTCTCTATGCCATAAGTGTAAGTATTTTTGATCTTAAACGCGGCCTTTGTTTCATCTTTATTGATAAGTTTTTTACCCTCATCTTGAAAAAAGCTATTTTTAACTGCGATATATTCACCAATAGTTTTATGATAATCCAAATGGTCTTGAGTAATGTTTGTAAGAATTTTTAACTCAAAGTTTAAACCCTCGATTCTCTTTTGAACAATAGCATGAGAGCTCACTTCCATAATAAAAAAGTCACATCCTGCAGCTACTGCTTGATAAATATGTTTGTAGGTATTTAAAACTGATGGTGTAGTAAGAGTTTTACCTTCAACAACTTCATCATTCATAAAAAGACCGCGTGTTCCTTGCATAGCAACCTTGTAACCAAGATCTAGTAAAAAGGAGTAAATAGCACTTGCGGTAGTTGTCTTACCATTTGTTCCAGTAATTCCAACTATTTTAATCTTGTCTATTCCAAAAAGATCTGCAATATCCTCTATTTTAATAATAGAGTGAGCAGAATTATCTTTAGCATTTTGTAGGTATTTTTCATTTTGGGTGGTGAGTACAAATGCGGTTTGGGTGTCGCACTCTTGAGAATTTTCACTTACATATTTAAAATCTTGGTTTGGTAGTTCAATCTTCAACTATATTGCCTTTATTCGATAATTTTTTTAGAAGTTTTCTTAATAATTCATCACCTGGATATACACTCAGTGCATTTTCCAGATAAGTTAATGCCATCTCTTCAAAATCATGGTCAATTAGATTGTTTAAAAAGTCTAAAAAGTCCTCTTTTTTTGTGATGATAACACGAGTTGAGAACATAATATTCTCAAAGGTCTCTTTAAAGCTTTCACCATTATTTATAATAGCTTTAAAATCATCATATAAGATTCCATCTTCGTACTCTAATCTATCACGAAGAGGTTGTGCAAAGGCTTCACTCAGTTTTTCTAAAGAGCCATCCATATTTTGTAGGATATCTCCCATAATAACATCAGCACTCTCTTTATCTTCTTCTTTTAGAATTTCATAATAATCAAAAAGGGCTTTAGCACCGCCCTCTCCACTCATAGCCATTTCAGAAAGTATAACACCATTATAAGCCTCTTTTGAATTTGGAAATTTCTCTAAGACTTCTCCAAATTGATTCATAGCATCTTTAAACTTCTCTTGTGAAAAGCTTCTTTTTGCTAGGCTTAATGTTTTAAACTTACTAATTGTTCTCATATTATACTTCTTATAAATTATCTATATCATGTTCCATACCCTGAGGTACGTTTACTACACTTAGTTCTGGATGTATGTCCATTCTAAGCTGACGTTCAACGCCATACTTAAGAGTACTTCCACTACTAGCACATCCTATACATGCACCTTTAAGTTGTACATATACGGTAGCATTTCTTACGGTAATAAAATCTATATCTCCACCATCAAGCGCTAAAGATGGTCTAACCTTGTCTATTGCTGCACTTACTGGGCCCATAAGTTCTTCATCTGAAAATGGTATCATATTTATTTTCCTTAAATTATTTTAGTTTCATAAAATATGACAAAATCGCTTAACGGGTCATAAAAAATAAAACTATTGATTATCTTTATGTTTATATTGCGAGTATTTCATCAACATAAAGAGGTTTTCTCATGCCTACTAATATATAATCTATATTATCTCTTTGCATTAGAAATTGCAAGGCACACTCTTGTAAAGTACCACTACATTCACTAAACTTCTCTTTTAGTGCTACTCTAGTACTTTTAGAGCACTCAAAAAGCACCATCTTTCTATACTCTTGCAAGAACATATCAATTGAACTAAACATAGTTGCAACATCTTCTTCACTTAACTCTTCTAGAGTTTTTTTTATGTGCGGAATAATTTGAGAG
>CAZPRE010000129.1:0-5821 GCA_964588875.1 uncultured Sulfurimonas sp.
CTTAGCTATATTTGTTGTATAATTTGTTAAATTGATGAAAGCATTTAAGCTTTTTAAATCTTGTGAAGAAATTCTATCACTTCTATAATTACTTATGATACTATACTTATAAAATTTTATTTAGGAGAGCATAATGGACAACAAACCCTACATCATTGCTATTGATGACACTCCCTATAATCTTGAAATATTAACAATGATTTTAGATGATATAGATGTAGAAGTGGAATGTGCAGAATCTGGAAATGAAGCTTTTGGGTTAATGAAAAAAAGAACACCCGATTTAATTTTACTAGATATATTGATGCCAGAAATGGATGGCTTCGAGGTCTGTGAAATACTCAAAAAAGACCCCACTACAAGTAATATACCAATAGTTTTCTTATCAGCACTTGATGATATAGATAGCAAGGTCAGAGCTTTTGAAGTAGGGGGTGTGGACTATATAACGAAACCATTCAACACTTTAGAAGTTGCAGCAAGAGTAAAAACCCATCTTAGACAGCACTATATGCTTGAAGAGATGAATGTCTTGCTAAAAGAATCCTTTCATGAAATATATACACCTCTTGGTCTTATAAAAAGTTCTCTTTCCCTCTTAGAACTTGAACAAGTAGATAATGAACATCTTCAAAATATAAAATCTTCCGTGCAATCTTTACATTCCATCTACGAAGATATGTACTATGCTATAAAAAAAGAAGTACGTGCATACCCAGCAGAGTGGATAGAATTAGAAGTGTTTTTAGAAAATAGGATTAAGATTTTCATACCTCAAATGAGTTATAAAAAATTAACTTTTGAAACAAAGATTGACATTGAATCCCCAATGATAAAAATAAATGTCACTGAGCTTGAAAGACTGATTGACAACTTACTATCTAATGCAATAAAATATGCTACTACGCAGAGTGTCATCAAAATAGCTATAGCACCATCAGATGAAAAAATTAAACTCGTAATTTCCAATAGCTCTAAAAAAATAAAAGATGCTAAAAAACTTTTTGATGAACTATACAGAGAAGATCATAGTGTGATGGGATTAGGAATTGGTTTAAGTATAGTGAAAAAAATATGCGATAAATATAACATAAGTATAGATGTGGATTCAAATGATGAAATTATAAGTTTTATACTTTTATATAAGGAAAATTAATGAAGATATTATTACTAGAAGATGAAGAAGTGCTGTGTAAAAATATAGAAAGATTCTTAACAATTAAAGGTCATCAGGTTGATAGTTATGGCGATGGGGGAGTTCTACTTGATAAAGCAAATTTATTTGAGTATGATTTTTTTGTTTTTGATGTTAATGTGCCAGATGTAGATGGATTTGAACTACTAGCCTATATAAAAAATAAAAAAATAGAAACACCACTAATCTTTATTAGCGCTATGGTAGGGATAGAAGAGATTAGTAAAGGTTTTAACCTTGGCTGCAGCGATTACTTGAAAAAGCCTTTTGAACTTGAAGAACTAGAATTAAGATTAAACAATATCAAGAGCAGTTTTTCAACGCATGAACAACTAGATTTGCCTGGTGACTTAGTTTATGACTTTGATGCAAAGGCTGTCTTTGAAAATGAAAAAAGTCTCGAGTTATCTAAAAAACAAAGTGAAATATTGTATATTCTCATGAAGCATAATGGTCAAGTTGTGAGCTTCGATACTATCGCTGATTATGCCTATGAAGATGACTTCCGTGATATGCATACAATATCAAGTCACATACGAGATATACGTAAGGTAATAGGATCTCAAACTATTAAAAATGTGAGAGGTGTTGGATATAAGATTGTTCTTTAATGAACAATCTATAAATTATTATTGGTAATTACCAAAAGTAATTTGATGTTTTCTCTTACTGGCATTTACAAATCCTTTATAGAAACTCCATGAATACACTATACGGTTCAACAATAAATATGGAACTTTTCTCACTTGTTTGTTTTTAATATAGTATATAGACTCTCTTAAATATGATGCACCAAAAGAAAGAAATGTTCTTAGCTTTGATATAGGTTTATCAGGATAGATATAAACATCTGCTTCACCCTCTATTCTTCTTCTTGATGCCAACTGCTTAAGTGTATAGTTATGCGAGTGCATAGCTATAGCATCTTTTACATAAGCTATTTTATAGCCCTTTTCTTTTATGTTTACACCCCAATGTGTGTCTTCTGAACCCCATGCATCAGTATAAAATCTTTGTAGTTTCCAGACACTTTTTTTCATACAAGCAATTGGAAGAGAGTAGTGCATCCACTCTGGTTGATCCTCAGATGTAGTAAATGCTCTTTCATAATCATGTCTAACCCATAAATCTGCTTCTGGTCGTATGATTTGCCTACCATATGCTGCAGCAGTTCTATCATCATCTAGTGGCTGAACAAGTCGAGAGAGAGCCAAAGAATCAAGTAAGACAACATCAGAATTTATAAATACTATGAGTTCTGTTTGCACTTTTTCTATAGCTTGGTTTAGTACTTTACCAGGAAAATAAGTTCCAGGTTTAATAGCTAAAAATTCATGAGGATAAGGTTCTAGCATTTTTAAAGTATTGTCAGTAGAACCTGAGTCAACTATCATAAGTTTAATATCTATATCTTTTTGTTTCATGAGTGCTGTAAGTGCTTGGTCTATGACCCACTCCACATTAAATGTACGTACTATGACTGTTACTGTTTTCATGCCCCAAGCTCCTGTGCAGTTATTAAATCACCTATAAAGACAGTTTCTTTCGTTTGTATATAATCTAATATTTTCTTCACCGACTTAAATTCATCTGCTAGGTACATTGTTATAGGGTGAATTATCATAACGGATAGTTTATTGTTCAACTCATTTTCTTTTAATTGTTCTAAAACTAATTCACTCCATTCATCTACATAATAAGACTCAGAACCAAAATCATCAGACCAGTTATAACGTTCTTGCCATTTTTTAATCCACTCAGG
Source organism: uncultured Sulfurimonas sp. (assembly GCA_964588875.1). Classification (GTDB taxonomy): domain Bacteria; phylum Campylobacterota; class Campylobacteria; order Campylobacterales; family Sulfurimonadaceae; genus Sulfurimonas. Next base: position 2,958 of record CAZPRE010000129.1, read on the forward strand.
TGTTCTCTCTGCATGGATGATATGCTCGTGATCTGGAATTATATTAATTGGAAGGTTATAGATTCCAGATGTATGGTCTATTAAACCATCTTGTTCTTTCTTAACTCCATCCGAACATATATTTATTCCAAGTCTATGTAATACATCCTCTGTATTTGGTCCATGCATGTACATATGGTTTCTCCATATATTAATCCGTTTTCCTGTTTTAGCATAAATGACATCTATCGTTTTTTTAGTATCGTAATATTGATATGCATAAGGTCCATTGTAGTTTTTTGTGAGTTTATTCCATACTCGATGGAGTAATTCTGGTTTAAATGCCTCATAGTTATGACCACCAATTTCTATGTTTGGACTCTCAACTATAGGTTTTACTTCATCCCACTCTTCATCAAAAGATTTTCCAGTTATAAAGAAAGATCCTTTTATATTTCTTTGCTCCATCATTTTTACAAATTCACCTGCTAAAGACATTTCTGTTTTGTCACTATGAAATTGATTCCCTGTTTTAAGACTCATATGGTGAAGGTCGGCGGTTAAACTAATCATGATTTCTCCAATGTAATGTTATGTGTATTGAGTACATTTATAAAGTTTGTATCTCCATGTTTTGCCCAAAGAAGTAAGAAGGCATTGAGAAGTGCTGTCTCATTAATATTTTCAGTAGAAAGTATTTTCTTAAAAATATTATGATATTTCTCAGGATATACTTTATAAGCAATGTATGGAAATAAAAGAGAAAGTATACCTTTGGCCCCAAACTGCATATAGCTAAGTACTTGAAAAGAGTTATCAAGCTCTTTAATGATAGAAGGCTTTTTTAGTCCATAAAGGCAAGACTTAATCTTTTGTGGTAAGTTTTGACGAGAAAAACTTTTTTTCTCTAGGGCAGTACATAAATACTTGTCCCAATTTAATTCTGATTCATTAAGGTTGATAGTTTCGCAGTTAAGGTGAATAGATGAAAATATTTCAATAAGTTCGTCATTCCATGATTGAAGATCTTTTAGTAAGTATTCTTCATAATTAGGCATAAATCTAAAGAGAATTGCCTCTGAGTAAAGGGTTTTTATCTTAGGGTCAATAGATGTTGATTCAGACATATTTGATTGCTTTTTTGCATAACTCCAGTGATATATGTTGTTGAAATATAATAAAGCATCTCCATAACCAATGATGGCTTTAATGGCATGTTTAATAATTAACTTTCTTTCCTTTTTCGTTAAACTTTCTTTTTGTAGTAAAAGTCTGTTTATTAGTAAAAGTGTTCCTCTATTGACTATAAGCTGTCTTACATCAGTAGTGTCTATATTGTAGATTGAAAATGATTTATGCTCTTTTAAAAAGCTAGAGTCTCCTAGCAGTGTTTTATGTCCATGACGCATATCATAACCAATAACAAGGCCATTAAGATTTAAAAGTTTTTGTTTGTTGATTGCAAACATGTCTATGCCTATGTTGTATTTTTTAGAAATAGCTTGAAGCAAATCATTGACTAAACTCACTGTTTTTGAGGATACTCGACCATTATGAATATATAATAAGTCTAAATTATTATGTGCAGAAGCTACCCCATTTTCTATAACCACACCACCTTCACCACGGCCGTAACCACCTATAAGAATTAATGCAGCAGTTTGATCATAGGAGAAATTATCTTTAAATATATGAGATACTTCTTCTAGTACTTTATGAAGAAAATTTTCAACATTTTTGTTGTTAGAGTACGTAAGTTGTTGTTTATGCAACATGAGATTTTTCCTTTTGAGTTAAATTACAAAATATATTGTAAAGTGTATTGCAATGTTGTAATGCAGTAAATTTTTTCTTATAATCTTCTAGTCCACGTTGTCCCATTCTGCTGACATACAGAGGATCTTTAGTTACTTCTTCTAGTATATGGCTTAGTCGATCCGAATCATTACTACTAAAAAGACGACCTGTTATTCCATCGACAAGCCATTCTCTTATTCCACCAACGTCTGCTGCGATAACAGCTCTGGAATGCTTCATTGCTTCGATTCCTACAAGGTTAAATGTCTCTGGAGCACGACTAGGTATAACTACAGCATAAGCTTTTGAATAAAAAGCGGATAATTCACTTGGTCTTATTTTTCCATGAAAATTTACTTTATGAGATATACCAAGGGTTTTAGCTTGTTCTTCTAACTCGTAACGTTGTTTCCCCTCTCCACAAATATCCAAGATTACATCATCATTCTTAAGCTTAGCAATTGCATCTAACAAAGTATCAATACCTTTTCCTCTGAGAAGTTGACCTACAAATAAAAAGCGTTTCTCTTTAGAAATATTATTTGAATAGCTTATGTTATTTAAAGGATTAGTAAAAAGTGGTATTTTTGATATTTTTGTACTATTGAAATCATGAAGAATAAGATGATTTTTCATATACTCAGAAGCAATAATAATATGATCGAATTTCTTTAAAGTATCTTGTGTAGCACGAATTTTACCAAGAGAATTAACCGACATATAAGGGAATGTAGCTGTCTTGTTTATAAAGCCCAGACAGCTATAGCAATTTAAACCTACTTTTTGGCTACAAGTATTATTTCCGATTGCTGTATATTTATGTTCACGTAAGCAAAAATTCTTATGATCATGAATAAAGGCAATTACAGGTATTTCTAAATTAGAAAGTTTTTCCAGTACTTGTTCATTACTCACTTGGTGGACATAGATTAAATCAGGTTGAATGAGAGAAACTTGTTTCTCTAAGTTTGCGAGTACACTAATAAATGAGAATTCTTTTGCATACTCATAGTCTACTCGATTATCAACATTATATAAAAGAATATTATCAACATTGTATTCTTTTGATAAAGTACGAGCACTTTGAT
>CAZPRE010000130.1:0-5806 GCA_964588875.1 uncultured Sulfurimonas sp.
CAAATATGTTAAGTATAGCTATTATGGGTATGGCTCAGGCTGTTGATATACGTGGAAAAGGCGAAGTATCAGAATTTCTTGCTGCTAACTACGACAAAGTAAGAGCAGAAGTAGATGCCTTAGAATTTGACAGACGTATGGATATTGACATCAAGGTTATTTACAAGATGATTCTTGCAGGTGATTTCGTATAATGCAGAGTGTTCTTGTAACTGGTTCAACTGGTGCCATAGGTGAAGCCTGTGCAAAAGCCTTTAGCGACGTGGGGTATTTTGTATATCTTCACTATCGCTCAAATGAAGAAAAAGCCAAAGAATTAAGCCAAGAACTACCCAATTCTCAAATTATAAAGTTTGATATATCTAAAAAAGAAGAAGTTTATGCTGCCTTAGAAAATTTAGAAGTTGATGTTTTAGTCAACAATGCAGGTATTACAAAAGATTCACTTTTCTTTTTTATGCAAGATGATGATTGGTCTAGTGTTATAGACACTTCTGTAAATGGTACTTACTATGTTACAAAAGCTTTGATGAGAAATATGATTAAAAACAAACGCGGTTCAGTTGTAAATGTAGCTTCTGTATCTGGTCTTGTTGGAAATCCTGGTCAGACAAATTACTCAGCGGCAAAAGGTGCGATGATCGCATTTACAAAAGCACTAAGTGCAGAAGTAGCTCGATATGGCATACGAGTAAACGCGGTTGCACCTGGACTTATCGCTACTGAGATGACAGAACAACTAGACTTAAAAGAGATGAAAAAAACTATACCACTTAAGCGTATTGGCAAGCCCTCAGAAGTAGCAGAGTGTATTCTCTTCTTAGCTGATAAAGCTACTTTTGTTACAGGTGAAACTCTAAATATTAGCGGTGGAATGGTTAGATAGTCTCATGCCAAAACATAGACTTGAACATATTTGAATCTTTTAATCTTAATGCCTTTTGGGATGAAGATGGCGTTTACACAATTGCAATGGTTCAAGACGTAAAAAAAGCTTCAGCCTTAAAATCGGTAAGTTCGATGAGTGCTATATATCTTTTAACAAGGCTTATGAAATGATTTTTGAGTATATAGATGGAGATAACTCTAGAAAGGTTATAGATTTATCGCTTACTAAAGAGCCAACTGAAACATTCCAAATAATAGAGTTCTCATCAAAACTAGAGTTTATACAGCAGTTTATTCCCGCTTATAATGCATCACAAAAGTTAGTACTTTTTGATAAGAATCATAAACAACTTTTAAAGTTTCATCAAGAGCACGACATAGAATCACTTGCAAATATAGACTCTTTAAACGCGGACACACAACTACTTTTCTTCACGTCGGGAAGTAGTGGTTTTCCTGTTGGGGCATTTAAAACAAGAGAGAACCTTGAATCAGAGGGTGAAGTTTTAAAAGCGCTCGCTCAGAGAAAAAAGATTAAAAAAGTTGTGGTTACTGTTCCTTTTGTACATATTTATGGGATTTTAGCAGGGATTCTTTTACCTCTTAGCTTAGGTGACGTTACTCTTGTCGTTAAAGAAGATTTTTTACCATATGAGCTTTTAGAAGAGGCTAAAGATGGTGAGACTCTTATCATCACAACACCAGTTTTTATTAAAGCTCTTGGAAAACTTAACGAGTCAAATGACTTGAGTTCTTGTACTTTTGTATCTTCAACAGGACCGCTTCATAGTGATGATGCAAGCCTTTTAGAGACAAAGTACCAAACAACTCTTTTACAGCTTTTTGGCTCAACTGAGACGGGCGGAATCGCTTATAAATTTGGAGACTCTTCAAAATGGATACCACTTGATAGGGCAGAGGTGAGAACTAGTGAGGATAAACTCAGTGTTAGTTCTCCTTTTATATCTAAACACCTTCTTGATGGTGAGATAAAAGAGCTAAAACAGCCTTTTGTAACCGAAGACATTATAAAGCTAGATGAAGAGGGCTTTACTCTTTTAGGACGAAGTAACAAGATTATAAAAATAGCTGGAAAACGAATATCAGCAACTCAAATAGAATCGATTTTAGAGAGTTTTACAGAAGTAAACGTGGCTATAGTAGAGCTTGTTTATAAAAAAGAACTGCTAAGAAGTGAGCAGATACTTATAACTTTAGAGTCAAGTCGTGAGCTTAGTAAAAAAGAGATAAAAGAGAAGATCAGCGAGTACTATGGTGTTTTAACTATTCCATTTAAAGTGAATTATGTAGAGATAATCAACTACTCGGCTATGGGTAAAAAAGTACTATTTTAAAAGAGTAGTTTAAATATCTACGTCATCCCAAAATTCTTCAAAACTTAGGTTTGTTTGGGAGTCTTTCTCCTCTTGGAGTTTTTCCGCTTCTTCTACGAAGTAAAGTTTAAGAGCCTCATTTATCATCGTGTTTTCATCTTTGTTGAGTAGCGTTTCAAATGCCTCTAAATTTTTTTTATTTTCATCTGTTATTATTATGTTAGTCATGTTATTCCTAGATTGAGTAGATTAGAATTTCTATCTCGTTTAAAATTTCTTCTGCATTACATCCATTTTGTTTTGCATAGAGTAGGGCGGTTGACTGTGCTGTTTTATCGCTTAACTTATGTTCTTGAAGCATCGGTATTTCAGACTCTGTGAGAGTAAATTCTGGACGTATGACATTCGGAGTATAGCTAAGGTTTGAGAATATTTCATCGAGGTTAGTTTCGTTAGTACAAAGAGTTACGTTATCTTGTTTGAGTCTCATCAAAACGTCCTCTCTTAGTTTGTCGGCTATAAGTAAAGAGCTTGCCATTCTCAATCCACCATCAAGGACTACATGAAATCTCCGAGAAGCTTCAAGGAGAAATCCAGCGCAAAAGAGTAGGGCTTCATCAGAAGATTTTGAGAGAATATCAAAACTGTTCTCTTCATCTGTTTTTGATAAAAGAGCGCTAACACTTTCATTAGCATTGTCCACTTCAAGACCTTGAGAGAGAATGAGATAGTTGCCTTTTAACTCATACTCTTTACCAAAGGTCATACCCTCTCTAAAGAGCTTTTTTGCGTCAAAAGTTTCATTCATTTCTAACTTCATAAATTCTATGGAGCTAAAAGGATTTAAATTGTGAGTAGCCTTGGTAATGATAGCTGGAATGAGCTTTTGAGTTAACATCTCATCAACAGAGTCAAGACTCAAGAGTTTTTCATGTAATAAAAACTCACCATCAAGAGTAGAGTTGAGGGTGTTATCACTTAGAAGTAGCAAGTCTGCTTTTCCCTCGGGAAGAGAATCTTTTTGGTTTGTAAAAATATTGTATTTTTTCATCTTGTCTCTTAGTTTTATGCACTGTGTTGCATATAAAGATGTTTTTGAAACTCTATAAACTCAGACTGTTTCTCATTTAAAAGTGCAAATATACTCTCTTTGGCTGCGTTTACTCTATCTTCTCGTGAGAGGGGAATAAAATCACCATCAAAAACATACTCTAGTACATCAAATATATCGCTTTTCTCTGCATTTATAAGTCCTTTAAGAGTGTTTAACTCTGCTATGCCAAAACCAGCTTCGCTTAGTTTTTGAAGTAGAACTTTTCTTGTGAGTGGTTTACTCCAAAAAGAGGTAGACATCATGTGTTGAATCTCTCGCTCTTTTCCATCGGCTAGTTTTATTTTTATTTTTTTTGGTCGTGGTGTTGATGGTGGTCTATCAGTTGGTGGCTCTTTAGGTGGCTTTGGAGTGAGTGGCTCTGGTTCAAGTGGCTCACCATCCCACTCAGGATCACTAAATCTTACATAAGCATCTACAAAATCATAAATGGTAAAAAACTCCTTACCTTCAAAAAGTCGTGTTCCACGTCCTACTATCTGTTTAAACTCTATTATTTGATTTACAGGTCGCATAAGGACGATGTTGCGTATGTTTCTTGCGTCTACTCCCGTTGAGAGTTTTTGAGAAGTTGTGAGTATGGTTGGTATAAGTTTTTCATTATCTTGAAACTCTCGTAAAAACTTCTCACCTATTTCACCATCGTTTGCAGTTACTCTAACGCAGTAGTCTATGTCTTTACCCTTAGGCTTGTTTTGGTTTACAAGGTCTCGAACCATTGCGGCGTGTTCTTGCGTAGCGCAGAAGATGATTGTTTTTTCATCTGCGTTTGCCGCGTTCATAAAGATTTTTACTCGCTCTCGTTCGCGTTCGATTATCTCTATGTTTTTGTTAAAGTCACTCTCAACATAGAGCGGTTCACCAAAGTACTTGTACATATCGACGTTTTCACTGTGTTTAGGTGTCGCTGTGAGTCCAAGTTGAACAGCAGGGGAGAAATACTCAAGTATTGCTCTCCAGTTGCCCTCATTGTTCGCTCCTCCACGATGACACTCGTCTATGATGATAAAATCAAAATAATCTCTAGGGTACTGTCCGAAGTTCGCTTGTGGTTCTCCGTTTTCATCAGAGCCACTTACAAAGGACTGAAAGATTGTAAAAAAGATACTTCCATTTGTGGGGACTCTTCCACTCTTTTTTATCTCTTTGGGTTTTATGCGAACCATTGCATCTTCAGGAAATGCTCCAAAAGAGTTATAGGCTTGGTCGGCTAGTATGTTTCTATCTGCTAAAAAGAGTATGCGAGGTCTGCGTTTACCGTCGCGTTTAAGCGTCCAACGAGTAGCAAAAAGTTTCCACGCTATTTGAAACGCGATGGCTGTTTTTCCTGTTCCCGTTGCAAGAGTTAAAAGGAGTCGTGTTTTATTCTCTGCAATGGCGTTTAAAGTTTTTTGTACGGCTATTTCTTGGTAGTAGCGAGGTTGCCATGAGCCACTTCTACTCTCAAAGGGTATAGAAGAGAACTTATCTCTAAACTCATTCTCTTTTTCATAAGTCATTTTCCAAAGTTCATCAGGAGTTGGGAAACTCTCTACTAAACCCTCTTCACCACTCTCTAAGTTTATGGCATAAATCTCATCGCCATTACTTGAGTAAGTGTAGTTAAGTGAGAGTTTTTTAGCATAAAGTTTTGCTTGCACTACGCCTTCACTTACATTTAGCTCTCTGCGTTTAGCTTCTATGACTGCAAGTTTTACACCCTTATAAACTAAAATGTAGTCAGCTATAAGAGGTTTTGCCCTTGTGCCACCAACTAAGATGCGACCATCAGTTATGCGACAAACATTCTCTTCACGAAGAACATAACTCTCTAGGGTTTCACCCCAACCAGCGTCACGAAGTTTAGGGTCTATTAGCTCTGCTCTTGTTTGTGCTTCATTCATTATCTTTTCCCTTTACTTAAAAAGTGAACCATGATTTCCTACTTGAACTAAGGCTAGTTCTAGGATGTCATCATCTTTTTTATAGATTAAAAGTAAGTCTGGTTTAATGTGACACTCTCTTAAATATTTAAAATTTCCAGTAAGTTTATGATCTTTATATTTTTCATCAAGTTCTTCATTTTGCACAAGAAGAGTGATAATATCTTTCAATAAACTTTTATCTAAAATAGATAATTTTTTATACTGTTTTTTGAAAGAGGATGTTCTAAAGATAGTGTACATCAGCTATCTAAATCTTTAAAAAGTTCGTCTGTAGTATGAAAGCTTTTACCTTTTTTTATTTCTAATTCATCTAAGGAGTTTTGAAAATCTTTAGTAGGAAGTTTCACATCAAAGGGTAAGCCTTTAGTCGCAACCACCATACTTGTAAATATATTTACAGCTTCGGTAAAGTTAAGACCTAAGTCTTTAAGTATCTCTTTTGCTTCGAAAAATTTATCTTCATCGAGACGTAAACTTGTTTGTACCTTGCTCATCATCAATCCTTTAGATAGATTATACACCATTTGGGATATTAAATCAACTTACTC
>CAZPRE010000131.1:0-5771 GCA_964588875.1 uncultured Sulfurimonas sp.
TTTTAATAGTGATGATTTCAAATCTTTAGAATTTGATGAATTACTAGAATCTGTAGTAGATGTACTAAAAAAATCATATGATGACAAAATGAGTGTTTTAGAAGATAATATTAGAGAAGATATAGAAAAAGAATTCTACCTTAAAGAGTTAGATAATGCATGGAGAGAACATCTCTATTCAATGGATACCATGAAGACAGGTATTAGACTACGTGCTTACAACCAAAAAGATCCTTTAGTTGAGTATAAAAAAGAGAGTTTTAACCTTTTTGGCGAATTTATTAATGACATTAAGTTTAATACAATCAAAACACTGCAAATAATCCAGTTTAAAATGGAATCTGCAGAAGATGAAGCTGCAAGAATAGCAGAAAAATTAGCGACAGAACAAAAGTTGAAAGAGGCAGCAATGATATTTAATCACTCTAATAATTCTCAAGAGCATGTTGCTGAAAAGAAAATAGCTAGAAATGATCCTTGTCCTTGTGAAAGTGGTAAGAAGTATAAGCAGTGCTGTGGTAAAAGTGGACCTAAAAAAGGTGTGTTTGCTTCTTGAATAAATCAATAGTTCCATATCTTGTAAAACGCTTTTTAAGGTTTGATAAAGAACAGCCATTTATCTTTTTATCAGCGCTGCTAGCATTTATGGGTATATCCCTTGGTGTTACGGTTCTTCTTGTTGCTATGGCTCTCATGAATGGTTTTGATAAAGAGTTTAAAAATAAACTTACTATTATGAACTACCCACTAACGATTATTCCAAAATTTTATGGTTCTGTAAATGAAAATCTTCTTATAGACCTAGAATCAAAATTTCCAGAACTCTCCTTTAGCCCCTATGTTCAATCAGCTGTTATGGCAAGAAATGGTTCAAAGCTAGAGGGTGGATATATTTTTGGCGTTAACTTTAAAGATGAAGCTAAGGTCAATAGCATTATTGCAAAGGCAACCAAGAATGTAGATCTAAAGAAGTTTGATGTAGTAATAGGAAAATCACTTAAAGATACATTTGATATCTTTGTGGATGAGAGACTTATGTATATCTTTACGAGTGTAGAACCTGGTGCATTTTCTTCAACACCTAAAATAAAACGCTTTAAGGTGAAAACTATCTTTGATTCTGGTTTGAGTGCATATGATAAGGCATACAGCTATACAACGCTAGCTTCTTTACAGTTAATGCTTCATATCCCATATAATCAGTACGATGGCATTCATATATACTCTGATAACCCAAATGTAGATATCCTAAAAATTAAAGAAGCACTGCCAATAAGTGTAAGTATTAAGGGTTGGTGGGAAGATAATGTGAACTTTTTTGCAGCCTTAGAACTTGAAAAAGCTTCCCTCTTTATTGTTTTAATGTTAATAATTTTAATAGCATCTATTAACATTATTTCTTCTCTTTTGATGACAGTTATGAATAGACGTGGAGAGATTGCACTTCTACTATCTCTTGGTGCAACTACTATTGAGATAAAAAAAGTATTTTTATATCTTGGCATTGTGATTGGGATCAGTGGTATATTAGCCGGCATAGTATTAGGTATGAGTAGTTTGTGGATTTTAAGTAACTTCGATATTATCTCATTACCGAAGGATGTATATCCAACTTCTACACTTCCTTTGGATTTAAGTCTACAAGACTTTTTAATGATAGTATTTGGTGCATTCGGTATTGTAATTATCTCTGCTTATTATCCAGCGAAAAAAGCGAGTGAAGTCGATATATTAACTGTGTTAAGAAACGAGTAATTATAGTTCCTCGTCTATATCTATATCTTCTTCACTTTCTCCACTGCTTGAAAGATTAATGTCTGAGAGAAGATGGTAAGGGAGCAGTATAGTCCTTTTGATTATATTGAGTGGGTTTACAATGATTTCTTGAGCTATTAATGATTTAACCTTGGGATTTTTAAGTTCACCTGTAATACTCATGGAAGTGGACATTGAGTCTTCATCAAAAAGAATGTATCCAACTATTGGAATCTTTGAAGCGCTGCTTCCTAAATCTGTTTTAAGGTTTAACTTTATGTCGACACTGTTATTTTTATAACTAGCCGTTCCTCTACCCAGTATGTTCAATTCCTTTGCATTAAGATTAATATCTGAAATATTAAAAATATCATTTTTGGAGCTAAAGTTTAGATAAGCACTTTGAACTTTCAATCCATACTTACTATATTCTGGTAAGCTAAATGTTATTAGAGAGGGAATTGTATTAACAAATGCGAGAATATTATTTAGAATTTTATAATCAAGAATAGTTGTATTTTTAATGTTAACGATTCCTGTATACTCTTGTGTTGTTCCTTGCATAGAGAAGTCTAGTATACCCCCTTGAAACTTAGAGAGAGCAAAGAGATTATCCATGAATATATCACTGAAATTTTCTCCATAAAGATGAAATTTTTCATCATGAAACTTAAAGCCTGCACTTCCTTGCTTATGTATAAGTTGTGCTGTTAGTATATTATTAAAGTACTGTACATCAATAATATCCGAAATTACATGCCTATCTTTACTTATATACAAATAGCTATTTTTAGCTTCTAAAACCATGTCAATACTTTTTTTTGATTTACTTTGAGTAGTATCATTATTCTCAAATATATTTACAAGCTCATTAAGATCAAGACCAATGTTTTTTGTCTCGATTTTAATCTCTTTATCAATGTCAATATGGACTAAGTTATTGATATACATTGATGTACTTTTGTCACCTATATGATACTCACCATAGATATCATAATTTTCAACAGGTTTGTTGTTTATGACTAAAATTTTATGTGGGTATTTAAAAGAACTGCTAAAGCTTATATCATTGGAATAAGTATTATAAACATTAATACCGCCATTACTTATCTTCGCAGATTGCAATATATTAGAATACTTTACAATTTTTTCAATCGAATCTATATTTAAGAACCAGTTACTATTGGTTATTACAGCTTTTGTGTCTAGTTCTTTTGATTCAAGAATTAGGATTTCATCCTTCTTTTTAATTGTAAAATATGTTCTGCTCTTTTTTGAAAAAATACTTCCTAAATCAGAATTCTGTATCTTTGTATTTTTTAAAGCAAGGATGCCACTATTGATTGAAGTATTATAATTTAAAGCAATTTTAGTTTCTATTATGTCGTTTATCTTCACAGAGCTTTTAATCTTAATTTTTTTATCTAGCATATTAATTGATAGTTTTTCAAGAGAGTAGTCAGTTTTTTTGTGAGAAAGTAACACTTTGTTATCAAAGTCTATTTTTATATTTTTATCGTAAATAAGTTTTGCTTGAGCATTAGATTGGGTTAAATTTATGCCCTCATAAGAGAGATCAAGCAGGTCAATATCTAGGTCGGATTTCAGTGTTCTAACATTTACTTTTCCAGAAATATATAGTCGAGCAGCATCTTTTATACTTACCATAGTTGGTGAAATATCAATAATGAGTTTTTCTAAATCAAAAGGTATTTCTAATGCTTCTACCTCTACTGATTCATTATAAAAGATCCAGTTAGATTTTTCTATTGAGATATTATCATTATTTGGAATGATGTTATAGGTGATATTTAAATTTTTAGTTGCTAGCGAGAGTTGCTGTTCTTTGAGTGAAATATCTTTAGTTTGAAACTTGATTTTACCTGTTGAAGTTTTTGCATTGTAGGCTACCTTGACTTTTGTAGAAGCAATATCTTTGTACTTTGCAGACATTTTATTTATAAGTACATCATAGTTATCAAGTTTTATAAAGGCATCGGAAATATCTATATTAAGACCTAAATAATCAAAATTTGCTTTTTTTGTAAAAAAGTCACCCCTAGCCTTAACATCAATTGATCTCAGGCCTACTGATATGTTTAAGTTTACTGCTACACTACCTTGTTTTTGTAAAAAAGGTAGCTTGATTTTATAAGTGTCTAAAATTTTAAGCATGTCCTTGTTTAACTTACCATCAAAAAGAAGATAAAGGTCCAATATCTCCTCTTTTTTTGTAAAATCAACATTAATCCAACTTTTTCCTAAAAATTGATTATAAGAATATGCTTTCTTTGGATGTATTACAAGTACGCCATTTTTAAACTGAAGTCGAGTTGTCTCTGCATGAACTGCATCAAGAGTAGAATTGTATGTATAATGTAAATCTTTTACATAAGAATCAATATATAAGTTTTTATATGCATTATTAAGGTCTGCATACTCTATCCAGCCGTGAGCCTTTTTAAGTTTCAGGTAAGACATGTCAATTGCATCAAAAGCCCAATACTGAACTTCTTTTGGTAACTTTGCAATATTAACAGTATGCTTAATGCTTTTAATATTTTTTTGAGATTGAAGAGTATAAAAAAGTTTTTCTTTATTTGCAAATGCATAAATGTCTAAAAATATTTCATTATTAATAGTACTCTGTAATGAAAGTGTTATTTCAAGTTCATTCGAAAGACTGACTTGGCCATTAACTTGGATTTTTCTCTTGGTATCTATCAGTTCTTCTATTTTTGCATTGAGCATATCTGATTCAAAGTAGAGTTTTGTTTTTAAACTAAAGTCTTTGGAAGATACAATTAGAAATCCATCTTCTGAATCCTTATATTTAAAAGAAGCATTAATATCGTTAAACTGAATATTATCAATTGTTATGTATTCTAGCCAGTTTCTAAAGAGAGTAACTCTGGTAAATATTTGTTTAAGTTCTTTATGACTAAGTTCTTTATTACTCTTTTTTTCTTGTGTAATTTTTACATTTTTAGCAGATATGCTTATCTTTTCATTCCATTTAATGTATAATTGCTTGATTTTAACATTTGGAACAGAGATATCATCAATGTAAATTCCATTTTGTAAAATTACAAAAACTAAAGAAAGTGCTAAAAAAATGAAAGTGAATAAAGTTATGATTGTAAAATATATATTTGATATTGTCTTAATAACTGTTTTATCGTTCATGTACTACCTAAATAAGCCAATTGAGAGTCCTAAAGTTATCTATATACCTAAGGGCTCTATTAATCAAATTATATCACAATTAAAAAATAAATATTATGATGTTTCTAAACTTGACTCTATTATTCTTCGCTTTATAGGTTCGCCTCAAAGTGGATGGATAAATGTAGCATCCACAGAAATGACTAAAGCCGATTTTTTATACAAATTGACTACTGCTAAAGCAGCTCTTCAGGATGTAACACTAATTCCCGGCGAAACTACATATGTCTTTTTGCAACAACTCTCCAAGAATTTAAATTTAAATTTTACTAAACTACAAATAGAGTATGAGAAACAAACACCAATAGCGGAGGGTGCTTTTGTCCCAAATACATATAAGCTTCCTTTGGGTATACAAGAAAAAGAACTTATTAGTATACTCTTGGAAAACTCTATGATGAAAATGAAACAGGTTTCTATCAAGCTTTTTGGAAACTATAATGAAAAAAAATGGTTTCAATATGTATCAATAGCATCTGTAGTCCAAAAAGAATCAGCAAATATAAAAGAGATGCCTATAGTTAGTTCTGTCATATACAACAGGGTTAAGCTGGGTATGTATCTACAAATGGATGGAACTTTGAATTATGGAAAATACTCTCATATAAAAATCACTCCAAAAAGAATACGTGAAGATATGAGTATATATAACACATATAAGAATAAGGGCATTCCTAAAGTTCCTATTTGTAATGTAAGCTTTGATGCTATTAAAGCAGCAGTCTTTCCCTCAACAACGGACTATCTATATTTTATGAAAAATAGAGACGGCCTACATGATTTCACACGTA
>CAZPRE010000132.1:0-5728 GCA_964588875.1 uncultured Sulfurimonas sp.
CAACAAACACTATCTCTTTACTTATCTCTTTATCACTAAGTTTAAAATTTATATCATTAAAACGCAATGAGAAACTCTCAAAAGGCTCTACTTTATATGTCTGAAGTAAAAAAACTCCAATGATTATGGGAACTACTATAATAAAATAAACAAATCTTTCTTTCATCAGCTACTACTGTCGTGCATTCATTAGCTTTTCAAAATATGCAAATTCTGCATCGTCTTCTTCATTCCAAGAGTTTTCATTCACACGGTTTGCGACAAAAGAGATTCTATGTTTCTCTTTTAAATCAAACTCATCCGTATGTTCAACTTGAGCATAGCCATTTTGAGCATTTTTATACTTTTTATATTCAGCTTCCTGCTTTGAAACATAAGAGTCAAATTCAGCTTGAACCTGTTCTCTATAAAGTGCAAATTTTTCTCCGACACTCGAAATGCCAATGAGACCTTCTTTAAGTGTTACTGAAGAGTCTTTACTTGCGTTTACTATAAAAGTAGTCCCCTTAATGCCTATGATTGCAAAGGGTGTTTTAATTTTCAAAGAATTTTTAGCATCTCTTGAAGTAATTTTATAAAATATTTTTCCCTCTGTTTGTTCTGCACTTACAGAAGAAATAAAACTAAGAGTAGAACTCTCATCAAGAATCAAAATCGAACCGTCTATGAGTTTTATCTTCGAACTTGCTTTTTTTGAAGTTGTTATAAGGTCACCTGATTTGATACTAAGTCCTGTCGTAGCCTTATTCTTTTTAATAGAACCTTCATTTTTAACTTTTACATTTCCTGTAACATATTCTATACTACCAAGTACTTCGTTGGCTGATAAAAGGGATATAAAAGAAACTATTATAGATAGTACAAAATATTTCATTAGAGAACTCCTTGAATTTATTAACCGATTATATCATTAAAGTTGATACAATGAGATGAAAAATACTTATGCACAAACAAGGAAATAAATGCTTAAAATACTTTTTTCTCCCTCAGAGGGTAAAAACAGTGGTGGAGATTCAGTAGAAAAAGAGCTTTTTGGAGCTCTAAACGCGAGAGATACAATACTCAAAGAATACTCAAAAATCGTACTAAGTGAAGATAAACAGCTTACACAAGAACTCTTCGGAATTAAGAAATATACTGAGTGCCAAAAGTATATTGATGAACTTAGTAATCCAAAATTCATGCCGGCACTAGAACGTTACAGTGGTGTAGCTTATGAGTATCTAAAGTTTAGTAGTCTTAGTGATATAGAACAAGAGTATCTTAAAAAGAACACCATAATTTTTTCTAACCTCTATGGTCCGATTTTAGGTGGTGATACAATTCTAAACTACAAGGTGAAGCAAGGAAATAGCATAGGTGAAATTACTCCTGAAAAGTTTTACAAAGAGCGATTTTCATATCAACTTGACTTGTATCTAGGCGAACACGAAATCCTCGATTTAAGAGCTGGATATTATGATAAGTTTTATAAAACTTCAAAAACATATACAACACTTAAATTTCTAAAAGATGGGAAAAGTGTATCTCATTGGGCAAAAGCTTATAGAGGAATAGTTCTTAGAGAAGTTGCTAAACATCATATCACTTCATTAGAAGAACTGGGTTCACTTAAAATTGAAGGACTAGAGGTTTCAGAGATACAAGTAATCAAGAATAAAACACAAATCGTATATAATATACTCTCATAAAAGGATACTCATTGCAAGATTCACAAGAATACAAAGATAAAAAAAAGTTTTTCGAAAAAATAATAACACTTTATGGCAGAAATGTTGTAATAGAAGTACTTCAAGATAGTAGTATAGAAATACATAAACTTCATATGGCTGAATCAAACAAAACTGATGGAGTTGTAGCAACAATCCTTTCTCTTGCAAAACAAAGAGATATTGAAGTAAGTTATCATGATAAAAATGCACTTAGTAGAATAAGTAAAAATGCTAAACAAGATCAAGGTGTAGCAATAGACATCATTGCAAAATCTTATCAAAATGCAAAAGAATTAAAAAACCTGAGTAGTTTTAAACTCTTAGCACTCGATGGTATCCAAAATCCTCAAAACTTAGGAATGATTATACGTTCTTGTGCAGCGGGTAATGTAGATGGTATCATTTTACCAAAGAAAAACTCTACTAAAATATCTCCTCTTGTTATCAAAGCGAGTGCCGGAACTCTCTTTAAACTTCCTATATACTTCTGTAACTCACTAGAGGAAATATTACCAGAGCTTGAAGATACAAAAATCTATGCTCTCTCCTCAGATGCTCAAAATGATATCTATGATGTTAAGCCTAGTAAAAAAAGTATCTATGTTTTAGGTAATGAGAGTGATGGAATAAGTAAAGAGGTTGAAAAAGTTTGTAACGACTCCATGAGTATCCCTATGCAAAGGGGTGTAGAATCACTCAATGTTGCAGTTACTGCGTCTCTCATCGCATTTATGCGATAAGCGTTATTTCTCTCTAATCTTTTGAGAGAAATTTTCAAGTGATTCTATTCTATTTGCTCTCTCATTAATATGGACCGATTTTTCAAGTTCTATAAATGATTTATCTTGAGTATTTAGCCTCTTGTTCTCATAGAGGTACTCAGGAAGATACCCACTCACTAAAATTTTCCAACTAAAAGAAAGATCCTCTAAAAATTTATGTGTACTTTTCCAGATACTGGTTGTGCAGTTTGTAGTTAGAGTATTATAAAATTCTGGAGTTTTCTTCAGAGAGTTTATTTTTTCTATATAAGCTAAAAACAACTCTTGAGCTTCCTCTTGTGTACCAGTAGCAGGATAGATATAAACATCCTCCACCGGATCTTTACGATAATTTGTTCGTAGTGCAATCACATCTCTCTCATCTGCTACAACATAATAGAGTTCATATTGACGAAAGAAACCCTCTAGAGTGGTGTAAATTTCTCCCATTTCTTTTCGTGTCTCTATAGATATTGCAAGATGCTCATCTCCTACAAATTCAAAACTTAAAAAGATATGTGCGACTGAAGGACCCATCCAGTAAACAGCAACTATATCTACTCCTATAAGTTTTTGCACATCAAAGGTTTTATCATAGTAAGATATATCATAGTCCAGTTCACTACGGTATGTGGCATTTCTAATATTGTGCATGCTAATAAGATTACCCTCTTGTGTTGCATAGGGCAAAACTGCTACATCCTTTTGCCACATTCTATTGTTGGAGGGGAGTATAGTTGAATACCAAAGGAGTAAGCTTGTAAAAGTAATCACATAAAG
Source organism: uncultured Sulfurimonas sp. (assembly GCA_964588875.1). GTDB lineage: Bacteria > Campylobacterota > Campylobacteria > Campylobacterales > Sulfurimonadaceae > Sulfurimonas. The sequence continues at coordinate 3,254 of CAZPRE010000132.1, forward strand.
ACTCAAGGCTTTGAGACGCCACTCAATAGAGAATAAACTTCCTAGTGTTAAAAAAGAGATTAGAGTAAATGCACAAACTATTGTAATATTTAGTGGTTCGCTGTCTGAACCTTGATACAAAAGAGCAAAAGAACCCCAAATACTAAAACCAGCAATAACTACCCCTAATAAAAATAGAGCTAAGATATTTAAAAATTTCAACACTTTATGAAGTCATAATTTCATAAGGGCGTTTAATCTCGTCTATCACTTCAGCTACGGACATGTGACGAGACTTTCTAACAAACTCCTTAGCATCTAAAAAGATAAGAACTGTAGGAATCGCATAAACACCAAAGTGAGGTGCTATAGCTTCCTCTACAGAAATATCAACACTCTCCACCTTAAACTCACTAAAGTTTTTATCTATCTCTTCTAAGAGCTTAGGTTTAAGTGCATGACATACATTACATGTTGGTGCTGAGAAGTAAACCATCACCGCAATATTTTCTTTTATTGTATTATTTATATTTTCTATTGTTTGCATGATGAATTATAGTAAAATAAGACTATGAGTTCAATTATATTTAGTATTTTAAGCATTTATGTTTTTATAGTTATGGGTTACCTTGCAAAGATGAGTTTTAAAGAGAAGATAGACGACAAGACTATTACTCTTATAAATGTATATTTTTTACAAGTTTTTTTAACATTTTGGGGACTTCTTATCCGTCCTGTTGATATTACACTTCTTTATGCACCATCAATATACCTAGTTATTGTGTTAGTAGCCCTTCTTCTGTCAGCCCTTATGGCAAAGTTTCTTTTTGAAAATAAAAAAGAGTATTCCATCGCTATGGTTGCTGCTATTATTGGTAATACAGGTAACTTAGGGATTCCTATAAATATTGCTATCTTTGGTGAAGAGTCAATACCTTATACAACTATTGTAAATCTTGTAAATGTTTTTGTAGTTTACACCATCGGTGTTTTTTACTACTCTCGTGGTTCTTTTGACACTAAAACATCTCTAACAAACATCATAAAACTACCTATTTTATGGGCAGCTATTATAGCTCTTTTACTAAGTTTTAATGAGGTAGAGATTCACTCTTCAATTATGAATATGCTTATGATGGGAGCTTATGCTTCTATGACAATGCAACTGTTTTTATTTGGAATATACCTTTATGGGACAAAGATTAAAGAGATAAGTAAAAGACTTCTTCTGTGGGTTTTGGGCTTCAAGTTTATCATTCTTCCTCTTATCGCGTTTATAGTTTTAACAAATATAGAAATGGATAAGATGATAAAAGGAATCATATTTATAGAGCTTCTTATGCCACTTGCAGTCGCAAATGTTAATCTGGCCTCTCTATACGAATGTAAGCCGCGAGTCGTAACAGCCTTGGTGTTCATATCTTCTATTTTATTTTTGGGAATTATATTTATAGGGACTACTCTTTTAACTCATCTATAGGTGATCTTAAACCTTAGATTCTCACTTGATTTTTTATATTTACAACTATCGTAAATGCAGGTAGCAGTTCACTTCTTATAATTATTTCCATCTTTGCATTTAAAAGAGACTATATTGACATTATGGTCATATGTTCGTTATAATTTGAGCATATGTTCACAATAGGATACACAAATGAGTGGTAGAAAAAGAATATCTAGGAATATTGAAGAAGATTACAGCGAAGTTTGTTTCAAACCTTGTGGTTATAGAAAAAATGAAATAGATAGAGTAATAGTCTATGAAGATGAGATGGAAGCAGTGCGTTTAGCAGATTTAGAATCACTTTATCAGCAAGAGTCTGCAGATAAGATGGGAATTTCACGAACTACATTTGCGAGACTAGTTGAATCAGCTAGAAAAAAAATTGCTGATGCACTTGTAAATAAAAAAGCGATTCGCGTTCAATATAGAGAACAATAAGGAAATAAGATGGAAATTACACGACGATCATTAGAATATATGCCAATTCAACTGTTTGCAATAATAATGGGATTATCAGGTTTTGCAATTATGTTTGCAAAAGCATATCACCTTTTAGGTTTTCCTTTTTGGATTTATGAAACTATACTCTTTATAGATACAGCTCTATTTCTACTGATATTTACAGCTTATATGTTTAAAATAGTAATGTTTACAGAGGCTGTTAAAAAAGAGTATTATCATCCGATTAAAAGTTCATTTATGCCAGCGATATCTATTAGTTTTTTATTACTTTCAATTGCATACTATGACTATAATCCATTAATATCTCTCTTTCTTTGGTATATAGGTGCTCCTTTACAATTACTCTTTACTCTAATACTTATAAGATACTGGATTCATAATGAGTTAAAGGTCGTTCATAGTAACCCTGCTTGGTTTATACCTATTGTTGGTAATCTATTAGTACCTGTTGTTGGTGTCGATGTTGCACCTATTGGAGTATCTCTCTTTTTCTTTGCCATAGGGATGTTTTTTTGGATAGTGCTTTTTAC
>CAZPRE010000133.1:0-5709 GCA_964588875.1 uncultured Sulfurimonas sp.
AAAACAAGATTCCAGATTTCTAAAAATCTATCACCCTCTCCACCCATTCTATCTTCAGGGCCAGAGAAGTTTTCTACACCTTGATCATAAAAGATTTCAGAACATGGTCCACATGGTCCTGTATCGCCCATTGACCAGAAGTTATCTGCATCACCAAGACGCATGATTCTATCTGCCGATATATGCTTTTTCCAAAACTCTTCTGCTTCATCATCGGAATCGTGAACTGTTACCCATAATTTATCTACATCAAGTTTAAGAACCTCAGTTATAAATTCCCAAGAATAAGCAATAGCCTCTTCTTTGAAGTAATCCCCAAAGCTAAAGTTACCCATCATTTCAAAGAAAGTATGGTGGCGTGCTGTATGACCTACATTTTCTAGGTCGTTGTGTTTACCACCGGCTCTTAAACATGTTTGACATGAAGTAGCTCGTGGATTAGCAGGTGTTGGTATTTCACCTGTAAAAATTGACTTGAATGGAACCATTCCAGCATTGTTAAAAAGTAGTGTTGCATCTTCAGGCACTAATGGTGCTGAACCAACTCTATTGTGATTTTTTGACTCAAAAAATTTTAAGTACTCTTCTCTAATATTCATCTTTATTACTCTTTTATAAAATTACGCGATTATACCCTAAAACAGGGCTAAAAAAATTAAAGAAAGTAGTTTTCATCTTTGATTTTAATATTTTTATACTTTTTTTGAAATATTGTAGCTGCAATTCCATCACTAAGAGAGATTTGTTCTCTTTTAGCATTTAAAATAGGTGTTGTTTTGTAACCACAAGAGGGAGACTTTGATTTTAAAACTATGGCATCTGGATTTGGATTTCTTTCTATAAATGCATTAATTTCATCTTCTAAACGCGGTGTAACATCTACCTGTGTTTCATCAGTAATAATTCTATTTTTACCATCAATTTCAACAACAGATATTCTCTGTCTTGGTGTTCCAAAAAGAGGTGTCTCAGGACAAAATGGAATTATTTCATAATCTTTAAAAGCTTCTATCACTGCATTTATCTCTTTAGTTTTACCATCATAACGACAATACTCCCCAAGAACACAAGCAGAGATAATTACTTTCTTTTTACTCATTACTTAATAAGTCACAACTGATTTTATCTCTGTTGTAGCTTCTTTTGAGAGTACTGAACATGTAACTAATGCTAAGATTATTTTTTTCATTTAATTTCTTCAGGTAGGGTTTATTTAATATAAATAGTACAATCTAATTTATTAAAAAGCTATAAATACTAATAAACTCTCTTAATTTATTTAAAAAATATTAATTTTGTAACCTATAAAGTTATATTTTCTACCATCTCTATTTTATTAGGAGTAATTATAAGTCCATCATACATAAAATCTACATCAAGCTTATTTTTTTTCATATATACATGACCTGTTTTGATTAAACGCGATAGTTTTTGAGGAGTAATATTTTGTATAGCAGACTCGAAATCAAGTCCACTTTTAACTTCGATGAAGCGCAGGACTTCATCTTTAGTAGCTATAATATCTATCTCGCCAAAGCGAGAGTAAAAATTTCTCTCAATGATTAAAAAACCATTACTTAAAAGAAACTCACAAGCTTTGTCTTCTGCTAAGTTTCCTTTGGCTCTGCTCATTTTAGGTCCATTTAAATTAGGGTAATATCACTACTAAGAATTTCTAGATATGTATCTAAACTTTTACCTACCGCATTTACAACAACTTCGTAAAAATCTTCGATTTCACCATCATTTTGTGCTTTTTCAATAGCTTGAATATATGTAACCCTATCTTCTACTCTTATTACAGCTGGAGGATAGCCATTTTGAATAAGAACCAAGTTCATTAAAAGTCTTGCTGTTCTTCCATTTCCATCTATAAAAGGATGAATAGAAACAAATTTATAATGCACTAATGCTGCTAAAATAATAGGATGTAATTCATCTTCATTTTTCAACCACTCTATAAAAATATTCATCTCATCTGAAACTTTTAAGGGGTCTGTAAAATGAAAAATTTCACCACTACTTTTTCTTACACCTACGGGTTTAGTTCTATAAACACCAGCATCTTTAGTAGCGATACCTTTTAAAACCAGATAATGAATATCTAAAATATCTTTTAAAGTGATTTCACTGCTCGTAGAATTACTTATATCTTCAATAAAATCAAGTGCCTCTTTATGGTTAATAACTTCAAGATGCTCATTAACTTTTTTCCCACCAATAGTTAAACCCTCATTGAGTATGAGTTTAGTCTCACTATATGTAAGTGTTGAACCCTCAATGGCATTTGAGTTATAGGTAAGCTCAACATCATAAAGTTTTTTTAGGTTTTGTAACTGCTCAGAGCTTAATGGTCTGATGCTGTCTAGTTTTTCTTTTTTTTTATCGATGTCATCAAGTAGCTCAGAGAGTTGCATTTAGTTCCTTTTTTGTATTGTATCATCAATTATCTCAAAAAATACTCTAGGTCTGATTCTCTCAAATTAAAGTCTTTAATCGTGGATAAATAATATCTTTTTGCAATTTCCAAAACTTTTTCAATACAGATTAACAACCTCAACCTTAATAGTCTTAAACGCGGCAGTTAATATAACTTCATCGGCTGCATCACCAAAGAGTGCATTTATTCTTGAACTTGCATGGTGGAAAGTTGAGAAGAGAGTTTTTGGTTGTACTTTGTCTGTTATCTTAATGGTTAGTGGATTTGTTTGACCGTATGCACTTTTTAAAATAACTTTCTCAGATGTAAAGTCGGCAGCATCATCTTCACACACAAGTAAGATATCTTCATCGTAGCGCTTCATAAGCTTTTCACTTCTTGAAGTCTGAGCTGCATTGTTATAATGAGCGAGTGTTCTACCCGTACTTAAGTGATAACCTGTCAGCTTTTTCTCCATGATCTCTTTTATCATTCCACGGAGTTTGTACTGGTTGTATTTAAAGTGTCCTAGTCCATCATCTGTACGGAAGTCTAGCTGATGAAGAATAGGTGTATCTTCGGTATGAACGGGCCACTGAAGACCGCGTTTACGGTGTTTTTCAAGTCTATGGTAATCAGCACCAGAAAAACGTCTGTAAGCTACTTTTTGTACCTCTTCCCAAACTTCTTTTGATGAAGCATAGTCTGCATCGCCACCCATTTTCTGGTCAAGCAGTTGAAGAACTTCCCAGTCATCTGGTAGATCTGATTTTACTAGAGGTTGTGAGAGGTGAAGTCTTCTCATAGCATTTACATAAACACCAGTCTTCTCATAAGCAGACTTCACACCAACAACAATGTCAGCACGGTTTGCGATATCTGTCATGAAAAGCTCTTGAACAAAAATCATATCTAGTTTCTCAAATGCACGGTCAATTTTGTTCAGGTTAGGATGAATATGCGTTAAATCTTCACCGATGTTAAGAACAACTTTTACTCTGTCTTCAAGCATCTCATCTACTAACTGAGGTGTCATAAGGCCAATCTCTTTTGGTACTTGATAGTCTGGTGCGAAATATGGAAGCATTCCCATATCGCAAGTTCCTTGAACATTATTTTGACCACGAAGAGGCATAAGCCCTGCTCCGCTTTTTCCAATATTACCAGTCATTAAGCTCAAATGAACCATCGCCATAACTGCATAAGATCCATCAATATGCTCAGTAATTCCTAGTCCCCAAAAAATCATAGACTTTTTAAGAGCATACTCACGAGCTACTTTTTTAATCATTTTTGAAAGATACTCATAACCCTCAATTCCATTATAATAATCAGGATTTGCATAAGGGTCGTTCATGATTTTTTCTTTGAACTCAGCGAAACCAGCAGTTCTATCTTCAACAAAGTTCTCATCATAAAGCTCTTCATCTATAATGACATAAGCCATCATGTTAAGTGTTAAAAGGTTTGCTTCATGTGGCATAATAGCCTTGTACTTTGCTTCGCGGTGAAGTTTAATTTCACGGACATCAAATACAGCAAGATTATTATGCTCGCGTGCTACATCTATAATACGGTTTGCGATAATTGGATGTGCTTCAGTAGTATTTGAACCAATTACAACCATAAATTCTACATTATATATATCATTGTAAGGATTTGTAGCAGCACCCTCACCGATGGTTACTTTCATACCAGAGAGTGATGGAGAGTGACAAACACGAGCACAGTTATCAACATGAGGAGAGTTTAGCGTATGACGAGTGAACTTTTGAAAAAGATAAGCAGACTCACAAGAACTTCTAGCTCCACCAATAGAACAGATAGATTTTCTACCATAGTTCTTTTGAGTCTCTTTCATTTTCATAGCGGCAGCAGTCGTAGCGCTCTCTAAATTAGTTTCAAACCAAGTTTCATCTAGGTCTACAAGAGTTGATGCGATAGACTCTTTAATCTCAGGGTTTTTTTCTAACCAAGATTTTCTTATACGAGGAATTCGAAGTCTATCATCTGCATCTACAAAATCAAAACCATATTTACCCTTAATACAGAGTTTCCCTTGAGAAACTACACCATCAGGATGAGCGAAAATCTTTTTTATTTTATTTTCTTTTACATCAACATGAGCGGCTATATCGCAACCAACACCACAATACGTACAAACACTATCAATTGTTACTATATTTTCCATCAAATAACCCTAAACTTTTAGTTGATGGAGTTTACAATTTTCTCTCTTAAAAAGTTTGGAAATAAGTTCAAAAGTTTTATGATTAAGTAAAAGCTTATCTCTTTAAACTATCCTAATCATAACAGGTTTGAAGTTTACAAAATCTAGTGCCTCTAAAGTACTCATCATTGCTTGGATGTCTTTTTCAATTGCAATATGTGTAGAGATAAGAAGATTTGCTGAATCATCAGTTGCAGGACGCTGAAGCATCGTTTCTATAGAGATATTATGTGTTTGGAAAATTCTCGTTAATTTTGCTAAAACACCAGTTTTGTCACTTACATTTATACGTAGGTAATATTTCGTCTCAATTTTATCAGTTGCTTTTAGAGTCAACTGATTCCCTTCCAATGGTCTGTTAAATCCAAGCATCGGAGTAGATTTACCACTTCTAGCAATATCTATGATATTTGCAACAACTGCAGATGCAGTAGCATCTCCACCAGCACCTGGACCGTAGTAGAGTGTTTCACCCACTTTATCACCGACAACACTTATACCATTCATCACACCATCAATTTTTGCTATCATTTCATCTTGTGAAATAAGGCAAGCATGAACGCGAAGCTCAACCTCATTGCCATCTTTTTTAGCAATTCCAAGAAGTTTGATAGCATAACCAAACTCTTTGGCAAATGCGATGTCATCAGATGTTACGTTATCGATTCCCTCAATTAAAATATCTTCAGGTTTAGCATCAATTCCATAAGCAATTGAAGCAAGTATTAGAAGTTTATGTGCCGCGTCAAACCCACCAACATCAAAAGTAGGATCAGCTTCTGCATAACCTAAATCTTGTGCTTCTTTTAAAATAGCATCGTAATCAACACCATTATTTGTCATCTCTGTCATCATATAATTACAAGTACCATTCATAATACCAACAATAGACTCGATATGATTCGCAGAAAGACCATCACGAAGAGCATTAATGATAGGAATACCACCAGCAACAGATGCTTCATATTCAAACGCGATGTTTTTAGCAATATCTTGTAGTTCATAACGGTGATAAGCAAGAAGTGCTTTATTTGCAGTTACAACGGCTTTGCCATTTTCT
>CAZPRE010000134.1:0-5706 GCA_964588875.1 uncultured Sulfurimonas sp.
CTTCTTCCACCAACTCTTACGGGACCAATAAACTCTAAATCTACACTGCCATCATTAGAAACTACAAGCTCATACTCTTTGTCTCTATCTCCATATATATGTACATTTAAAACATCTCCTGTTGAGACAATATAGTTTTGTGGAGTAGGAAGAGAAGAACTATCTATAATATTTTTATTTGCATAAAAGTTTGATGAGTATCTTGTTAATTTAAGAGATGTTAATAGTTGCTGTTTTTCATTTAACTCTTTTCTAATATCAGCACTAGATTTATAGGTGAAGGGATTTGTCCTTCTAGTCTTTACAATTTGCTTCTTGTTTTTTAAATCTGCCGTCTTATCATCAATAATTTCTATCTTATTTTCAATACCTTCAACTTCAATTACCTTAATTGCCATCCCTCTGTCTTGCTGAAGTTTAGCTCTGACCTCCTCAGCGGTTATACCTTTTTCTGCCAGCATTGCTTTTGCCTGAGGGGTATCTAAGAGTTCTGGATTCTGAGCAACAGCTGCTCTCATCTCATCGTAGCTTGGAGCGCCAAAAAGTGAAAATGTAAAGATAAATATAAATAATAACAAACGAGGGAACATAACAATCCTTAGAAAAATTTTCTTATTATATTTAAATAATGATTATATTTTCATTACATATAATAAACTTTGCTATAATGTAAATAAATTCAATATTCACAGGTTCTTCAATAATGTTAAATCTCAAAAATCCAAACCTTTATAATAATCGTGAACTATCATGGTTACAGTTTAATACTAGAGTTCTTAAACAAGCTCAAGATGATTCACTTCCACTTCTTGAACGCCTAAAATTTCTTGCTATTTATGGCACAAATTTAGATGAATTTTATATGATTAGGGTTGCAGGACTTAAAAAACTTTTTGCTGCAGGAATCATTGTCTCCGGTGCTGATAAACTCACTCCACTTCAGCAACTTCGTGAGATAAGAGACTACCTTCATCAAGAGCAACAGGTTGTAGAACACTGCATGAGCGGTATTTTAACAAAACTCGAAGGAGAGGGTGTTTATGTTAAATCATACGATGAAGTAAACCAGAGTGAGAAACACGCTTTAAATAGATACTTTAGTGAAAATATATACCCTGTGATTATTCCTATTGCAATAGATGCCACACACCCATTTCCACATCTAAATAACTTGAGTTTTGGACTAATTGTAAAACTTAGTGATGACGATGATGAGTCTATTGAGAGATTTGGACTTATTCGCGTTCCTCGTGTTTTACCTCGTTTTATTGAACTTGGTCATGGTGTTTATGTACCAATAGAGTCTCTTGTTGCCAAGCATGTCGAAGATTTATTCCCAGGATATTCCCTTATCAAGTATGCTTCTTTTAGAGTTACTAGAAATGCAGATATGGAGATAGAAGAGGAGGAAGCTGATGATTTTATGGAGATTCTTGAAGAGGGTCTAAAGCTTCGTCGTCAAGGAGAAATGGTAAGACTTGAGATTGGTAGTCTTGGTGATGAAGAGATTACAAACTTTTTTAACCGCCATACTCATGTTTACAAAGATGATATTTATAGATTTCATACATTTTTAAACCTCTCTAGTCTGTGGCAAATAGTAGGAAATAAAGATTTTGCACATCTTTTACTTCCACCATTCAAACCAAAATCACTTCCACCTTTTGATTCTAATGAAAATATTTTTACGACATTAGAGAAGCAAGATATTCTTCTTTATCATCCATATGAGAGTTTTGAGCCTGTTGTAAGGTTAGTACAGAGTGCTTCACAAGATCCAGATGTTGTCTCAATTAAAATGACACTCTACCGTTCAGGCACAAACTCGCCTATCGTACATGCTCTTATGAATGCAAGTGAGAGTGGAAAGCAAGTTACTGTTATGGTTGAGTTAAAAGCTAGATTTGATGAAGAGAACAACCTTATCTGGGCAAAAGCCTTAGAAAAAGCTGGTGCACATGTTATCTACGGCATCAAAGGTTTTAAGGTTCATGCAAAAGCAGCACTTATTACCAGACGTAAAAATGGAAAACTTAAACAGTATGCCCATCTAGGGACAGGAAATTATAATCCAGCGACTGCAAAAATATATACAGATATGTCTTATATGACGAGTAAGGATGAGATAACAAATGATTTAACAAGATTTTTTCATTTCCTCTCTGGATTTAGTAACAAGGGAAAACTAAATGAACTCTATATGGCTCCATCACAAATAAAACCAAAAATTTTATCGCTTATTCAAAATGAGGCTAGAAAAGGTCAAGATGGTCATATTATCGCAAAAATCAACTCTTTAGTTGATGAAGATGTAATTCGAGCTCTGTATAAGGCAAGTCAAGCTGGTGCAAAAGTTGACTTAATCGTGCGTGGTATCTGCTGTCTTAAACCAGGAATCCCCAATGTAAGCGAAAATATCAAAGTTATTTCTATACTTGGAAAATATCTTGAACATCCAAGAACCTTTTACTTTAAAAATGATGCTACCGGGGTCTATATTTCAAGTGCTGACTGGATGCCGAGAAATCTTGTAAGACGGGTTGAACTCTTAACAGGTATCAAAGATAATGCCTCAAGAGAAAAAATCATTCAGATTTTAAACCTTCAGCTCTCCGATAACTTACTTTCTCATGAACTACAAAGTGATGGAAGATATATAAAAATAAAAAAAGAAGATGCTCAAAAATCTCTTAATAATCATAAATTCTTAGAGGATTATGTAAACCGCATCTCTAAAGCAACAAAAAAATTGTCCTCATCTGAAATACAGCAGATTGCCGCTCGTCTGTTTATGGAGAGCTAGTATGTTACATAATTTTAAAGGTACACAACCGACTTTAGGTAAAAATACATGGTGTGCTCCATCAGCTGATGTAGTTGGTGACGTTACTTGTGGAAATGATTGTTCTATCTGGTTTGGATGCGTTGTCAGAGGTGATGTTCACTATATTAGTATCGGGGACCGTGTTAATATTCAAGATTTAAGTATGATTCATGTCACACATTTTAAAAAACCTGATAGAAGTGATGGAAATCCAACTATCATAGGTGATGATGTAACTATAGGACATCGAGTTATGCTTCATGGTTGCACAATTGAGAAGGCTTGTTTGATTGGGATGAGTGCCACAATCTTAGATGGTGCAATAATTGGAGAAGAGTCTATTGTAGGCGCCGGAGCGCTAGTGACTAAAAATAAGGTTTTCCCACCGCGTTCACTTATAGTAGGAAGTCCTGCCAAAGTAATTAGAGAATTAAGCGATGAAGAGGTAAAAGAGTTATATGCTTCTGCATCGCGCTATGTAGAGTTTAAAGAGGATTATCAGGATTAAGTTCTATAGTCCGCATTGATTTTAACATACTCATATCCTAAATCGCAGCCATAAGCCTTAAAGCTTCCACTTCCAATACCTAAATCACAAGATATACTAAACTTACTGTGACTCATAACAACGGCAGCTTTTTTCTCCATCGCTGCGTCAAAGTAAAGTTTTCCAGAATCATAAACACATAAGTTGTCAAAAGAAATTTTAAGAGTCTCCTCAGAACACTCTGCTCCACTTGCCCCAACTGTTGAAGCAATTCTTCCCCAGTTTGGGTCTTCACCATAAAGAGCGGTTTTCACAAGTAGTGAGTTAGAGAGTGCTTTGGCAACAGTTTCAGCTTCTCTATTATCTTTAGCACCACTGACCTTGTAAGTAACAAGTTTCGTAGCACCTTCTCCATCTCTTACCATCTCACGAGCGAGAAAAAGCATGATTTTATGGAGTGCATCTTTAAATGCCACAGCATCATAAGCTCCACTTAGTCCATTTGCCATTAACATAACAGTATCATTAGTAGATGTATCTCCATCAACACTAGCCGCATTAAATGTTGTTAAAGTTACTTCATCTAAAATGCTTTGCATCTCACCTTTTGAAACTTTTGCATCAGTTGTAATAAAACACAACATTGTAGCCATGGCAGGATTTATCATCCCCGCACCCTTAGCCATTGCACCTATATTAAAACTACTTCCATCTTCTAGCTCAACTCTAAAAGCAAACTCTTTTGAATAAGAGTCTGTTGTCATAATCGCCTCTGCAGCAGAATGTGGATTTTTCTGAGTTAAATCAAAAAGTTTTGTACTATCAATAATTTTTTCTTTTGGAAGTCTAACACCAATTACTCCGGTTGAACTCATAACTGGGTTTGTCACATCATTAAGTGTAGAAAGAATTTCATCTATATCAGCTATTCCAGAACTTCCAGTCATCGCGTTTGCATTTTTAGAGTTTATAAGAACAAAGTTAGTCTCAAACTCACCCTTTGCACGAAAGTGTCTTATAGGAGCTGCTGTCATCTTGTTAGTAGTAAAAACTGATGCAATTACGCATAGACTTTGGCTATAAATAAATGCCATATCTTTTGCATTATTTGGCTTTAGTCCGGCACTTATACCATCTGCAAAGAATCCTTTAGCAGTACAAACACCCTCTTTTACTTCTACTAAATTATACAAATTTTAGCTCCTTGGGCTTATCACGTCTTCTCATTAAATCTTTTGTCATAGCAATTCCATCTTGAGTACCAATTATAAGTAGTTTACACTCACTCGTGATTAAAACATCACCCTTTGGCATTGAAACAAATTTTCCATCTTTTTTAGTCATTCCAACAACAGAACAGTTAGTAAATTGACGAATATGTGTCTCTTTTAACTTTTTTAGTACTGCCCAAGAGAACTTAGGAACCACAATTTCCTGCATATCAAGAGGATTCTCACTTTTATATAAGAACTCTTCTAGTAGGTTTTCCATATCTGGACGTGCTGCCATAGCACTTACACGCTGTGCTGTAAGTTTTGTAGGTGAAACTACTGTATCGGCACCAAGTTTTTTAAGCTTTTCAACATCATTCATACTCTCTGCTGCCGAAATTATATAATATGGGCGAGGTAAAAAGTGCTCTTTTTCAAAAAGTCGTACAGAGGCAATAATGGCAATGTTATCTGCAATAGAATCAGATAAAGAAATAAGACCCTTTGCAGATGCAAGATGAGCTTTGAGCATTGAAAGCTCCGCATGAGGTTCAGCCTGTAAGTATATAGGATACTTACACTCTTTTGCCCACTCATGAATCTCTTTACGAGGGTCAATTACAACGAATGGTATATGATTTGCTCTTAGTTGTTTTGTAACCTCTATAGTGTAATCATTATGATAACAAACAACAAAATGCTTCTTTAAGCGTGCTATTTTATATAACATTCTTCGCTCCTTTAATATGGCAACTATATTTCCTCTATTTAACTCTGCAACTAAAATACCTATTGCACTTGAAAAGACTGCAAATCCAGCAATGACAAGGGTAATAGTAAATATTCTACCTGCATCTGAGACTGGTGCAATTTCACCAAAACCTACCGTTGTAAAAGTAATACCAGTCTGATAAACCGCGTCCATAAGTGCAAAGTCATCTATAATAACATAACCGATGGTACCGATCATCATAGTTAGAACTGTAAAAATTAAAGGTAGGCGAAATGCTTTGAGGTGAGGATAAACTTCAGGAAGAAGTTTAACATCTGGTTTGAGAGATGACTCCCAGTGTAGAAAGTTACGAATCCTTGATAAAAGATCCAATTTAGTTTCCTACGAACTCTTAAGAATTTTTCTTAAGTGTACGTAATTCTCTTGCAGAAATTTTAATTTTCTTAGTAGT
>CAZPRE010000135.1:0-5607 GCA_964588875.1 uncultured Sulfurimonas sp.
ATCTGCATCCATATATATTTTTTTAACATCCACCATTAAACCTTTAAAATCTCTATTTCTTTGTCTTTTAAGATTTTATCAATTTCTACAGAAAATTTATCTGTAGTTTTTTGAATACTATCTTGAGCAGCTTTAGATTCATCAGCAGTGATTTCTTTGTCTTTTTCAAATTTTTTGACTTTATCGTTTGCATCACGTCTATCATTACGAATTGACACTTTTGCATTTTCACCCATCACTTTCATCTTTTTTACAGAATCTTGACGCTGTTCAACAGTCATAGGTGGAAAAAATAATTTAATTACATCACCATTATTATTTGGGTTTACACCAATATTAGCAGCTGCAATTGCAGTCTCAACATCACTTAAAAGATTTTTTTCCCAAGGATTCACAACAATAGTAGTCGCATCAGTAGCTATAACTGAACCGACTTGATCTAATGGAGTTGGTGTTCCATAGTAATCAATTTTTACATTGTCTAAAACAGAGATAAGTACTTTTCCTGTTCTAAGTGTTTTGAAGTCTCTAAGCATATGCTCTACACTTCCCTTCATACTTGCATTACAGTTGTCATATATTTCGTTTAACATTGTTTGATTCCTTGAGTCTGATTTTGATGTAAATAGCCAGAGATATGGCTATTATTTAGTAGTGTTTGTTTCTATTGTTGGTAATGTTGCTGTAGGTGCAACAATATTAGTTTTCTCTACTAACTCATCAACTACTGAAGATTGAGCAGCTTGAGAGTACATGTATCCCAAAGTAATCGTATTTACAACAAATAAGAAACCGATAGTAAAAGTAGCCTTAGCTAAGAAACTATTTGGACCTTTGGCACCAAATACAGACTCGTTAGAGCCGCTATAAGCCCCAAGACCAATGCTTGAGCTTTTTTGTAATAGTACGGCAATAACTAAAATTACCACTAAAACAATTTGAGTGATAAGTAAAAAACTAGTTGTCATTTATAAAATCCTGAGTTTAAAAGTGGCGAATTATACCTAAAAAAACATATATAACAAAATAGGGTATAATTTCAAAAAGATTTATGGGATAATTTATGAGAGATTTTAGAAATATTATATTTGTTTTAATTGTGTTACTCTTTATTTTGCAAATGGTAGTTTCAAGTAAAGATGAAGAGATGCTTCCTTCAAAGCCTATAGTGGCAGTGAGTACCTTCGCTCTATATGATATAACTCAACATATCGCAGGCGACAGTGTAGAAATTGTAAATCTTCTACCTTTTGGTGTTGATGCACATAGTTTTGAACCAACACCAAAGTTAATGGCTGCACTAGAAAAGAGCTCTTTGGTGATATATAGTGGTGCTGGACTTGAACCATGGACAAAAGGTTTTCATTTTCACTCTAAAGTTATAAATATGAGTAAAAATGTAAAATTAAGAGAATTAAAGAGCAATGAATACGATCTCCATGGACACCATGATGAGCAGTGTGCACATAATTCAATAGACCCTCACTACTGGTTGGATTTGAAAAATATGAAAATTGCAACAGAACTTATTACAGAGGAATTAATCCGCATATCCCCATTACAAGAAGCTCTCTACAAAAAGAATAGAGACAAATATATAAAGATGCTAATTGACTTGGACCAAGATTATCAAGATAGTCTCTACTCTTGTAGGCATGATACTATCATTACAAACCATAATGCATTTTCATATCTTGCGGCTAGATACTCTTTTCATGTTGAAGCTTTAAGCGGATTATCTCCAGATACACAACCAAGTGCTAAAGAAATTAAAAGAATTATGCAACACATAAAAGAAGAGAATGTATCGGTAATATTTTTTGAGAGTTTTGTAAGTGATAGAGTAATGAAATCAATCGCTAGAGATTTAGGTGTCCGCGTTGATGTTCTTCAACCCCTTGGTAATATTACAGCAGATGAAGCACATAAGCACTTAACATATGAATATATTATGAGAGATAACCTAGTTAAACTTCATAAGGCACTTGAGTGTCGCTAAAGTTTAGAGTACCTATATTTGATGTTAAAGGTTTAGATTTTAACGTTAGAGGTCAAAATATTCTTTCAAATGTCTCTTTAGAAATTTTTAATGGTGAATATATTGCTATTATCGGTCCAAATGGTGGTGGTAAAACAACACTTATTAGAATGCTTTTGGGACTAGACAAACCAACGAAGGGAAAGATTAAACTCTTTGGTAAAAAAATCTCTAACTTTAAAGAGTGGAGCAAGATAGGTTATGTCCCACAACGAGCATCTCTCGTGGATGCTAATTTCCCTGCAACGGTCCTAGATATTGTAAATATGGGAAGAGTATCTAAACGTGGTATCTTCTCTCGCTCAAGTAAAGAAGACCTAAACGCGGTAGAGGATGCTATGATAAAGATGGATATCTCAGACCTAAAAGATAAAATGGTCGGAACTCTATCTGGTGGTCAACGCCAACGTGTAATGATTGCCCGTGCTCTTGCATCAAATCCAGAGATATTGATTTTAGATGAGCCAAACACAGGTGTTGATATGGTTTCACAGCAACGATTTTATGCCCTTTTATCAAAGTTAAATAAAGAAGAGAACATAACTATTGTATTTATAACTCATGATATAGGAGTTATTGCTGATGATATAGGAAGATTATTTACTATTAACCAAAAAGCAATTATATGCAATAACCCCAAAGAAGCACTAAGCTGTGAAGAGATGAGTGAGCTCTACGGTATAGAAGCACACTTAATTCACAATCATAAGCACGAGCACTAGGAACCATATATGTTAGAAATGTTTGAATATGAATTTATGCAAAGAGCATTTATGGCAGGAATACTAATCGCAATTCTTGCTTCAATTAGTGGAACTTTTATTGTTCTAAAGCGCTACTCTATGATGAGTGAAACTCTAGCTCATTCCGCTCTTGTTGGTGTTGCAGTTGGTTTAGCGGCTGGATTTAATCCTCTATGGATGGCTGTTGTTGTCGCGATAATCTCAGCATGGCTTATAGAGTATCTTAGAACTACTTTTGCACTTTACTCTGATTCTATTCTAGCTATTATGCTCTCGGGATCTTTAGCTATTGCCGTTATTATTGTTTCTTTAGGTGGGGCATTTAATAACTCTCTTTTCTCTTATCTCTTTGGTTCGGTTTTATCTGTAAGTGATGAAGATGTTATGACTATTGTCATCTTTGGTTCTATTGCTCTAGCCCTGCTTTTAGCTTTTTCAAAAGAACTCTATTTTATAGCCTATGATGAAGAGGTAGCCAAAGTAAGTGGTATTAAAGTGAAAATGTTAAATTTCTTACTTGTAACAGTGGTTGCTATAATCATAGCACTATCTATTAGAGTTGTAGGAAGTTTACTGATTGGTGCACTTATGGTTATTCCAACAGTTTCGGCACTTCAGTATAGAGTTGGTTTCTTGCAAACAACCCTTATATCTCTGGTTTTTGCCATCTTTAGTGTTATCAGTGGTATGACACTCTCTTTTTACTTCTCTCTTCCTTCTGGTGCAACTATAGTGATATGTGTGCTTGTTGTATTCATACTCTCCCTTGTTGTGAATAAAAAATGAAAGTAAGTTCAGAGTTTTCTAAATATGCTACACATTATGAGAAAAAAAATGTCATTCAAGATAGAGTTGCATCCAAACTTGTAGAACATGTGAAGTCGCAACCAAAAAGGATTTTAGACCTAGGTTGTGGAAGCGGAGCAATTTGTAAGAAAATAGACTGGGAGTATAAACATTTCACAGGAGTTGACTTTGCTCCAGGAATGCTAGAACTTCACCCAAAATCAAAAAAGATAGAGACTGTTTATGGTGATTTTAACGATAATGCACTTTTTGAGAATCTCCTAACATATAGATATGATTATATTTTTTCAGCTTCAGCATTGCAGTGGTCAGATAATCTGGATAGTACTTTAAAATATATAGAGGAATTCGATATTCCTGTAGCTCTTGCAATTTTTACATCAGGCACCTTTAAAACACTTAATGAAACAGCCTGCTTGCAACCGATGCTAAAAAGTGCAAAAGAGATAGAAAAACTGCAAAAAAAATATTTTGATGCCGCGTTTGAAGTGGTAAACTATAAACTTGAATTTGATTCTACGAGAGATATGTTTCGATATATTAAGCAAAGTGGAGTTAGTGCATCAAGAAAAGTACTTGATTACAAACAGACTAAAAAACTTATGAGAGAGTATCCACTGAATTATTTAGAGTTTGAAGTCGCATTTATTATAAGCAAGTAAGCATAGTCAATTACTAGCTTATCTTACTTGGTTTCTCATTGAGAACAATAACTTTTTCTAAGTCATAAAGCTCATATCTTATATGTTTAAATTTTTCACTATACTCATTAGAGTAAAGTTTAAATAACTCCTCTAAAACACGGCTAGACTCTTGTGCCCGTTTAAAATTAGCAACTATTATACTTATAATATCACCGCGTTTAAGTTCACTCTCCATACTTGGACGAAGAACATCATTGATACTGTCCCTATATTTTAAGAGTTCAATATTTTCATCTATTCTTGCAATATGTCTGAGTTGTTTGAGTTTGACAGAGAGTTCTTTGTTATTATCGCGGTAGCGCATAATGTCTTCGACGACACGGATACCTTCTTTGAGACGGTTTAAATTAGCATCTACCACCCGAAAGAGTTCAGGTGATAAGTTCTTCTTAGTCATCGTTATTGAAGATTCCAAACAGTTGAAGTAGGGCAGTAAAGATATTTAAAAAGTCTAAGTAAAGTGCAATAGCACCATCAATAGGAGTTTCATAAGCACCTCTCATGATATTTTGAGTATCATAAATTACTAAGATACTAAATAAAATTACTACAGCTCCCGATATAGCTACATGAATCATTGGATTACCAATGAAAATGTTCAAAATAGAAAAACCGATAATTACAACAAGAGCAATCATCAACGGCTTGCCATATCCTGTAAAATCTTTGGTTGTCTTGATAGCATAAAAACTCATAGCACCAAAAACAACCGATGTCATAGCAAAGGCATTACCAATAATAGCACCACCACCACTCATTCCAAGTGTTCTAGCAAGAAGTGGAGCAATCATTAGCCCAGTCATAAATACAAAACTAAACATTACTAAAAGGTTAATACCTTGCTTGCGTTTAACGAATTGTAATCCTATAAGTAAACCTATTTCTAAGGCAAACAGTGGCCAAAAATAAGCAGCAATTGTAGCTGCAATAGGCACACCAACATAAGCCCCAACAGCACCTGCCATCATAGAAGCAGCGAAAAGTTTATAAGTCTCTTTTACAAAAGAGATAATTTGAGTATCACTCTTAGCGGCATTTTCATAAGAAAAAGAGTCTCCTCTAGCATAGTCACGATCATAAAGTCCCATATTGACTCCTTTGTTTTAGTTATAGAATTCTATATTGAAAGAGTAAATCGATAGCAACAGATATATTTGAGAGCCAATAGATACAATATTTATTAATTTCTATATATAGTGTAAGTCTAGAATAAAGAGCATGTAAATTTATGATGAATAATAAAGACTTAGTATAAAATATCAAACTCTCCCTAAACACTAAGCTAAAACTAAGCAACAACCCCCTATAATTCCCA
>CAZPRE010000136.1:0-5497 GCA_964588875.1 uncultured Sulfurimonas sp.
TTGGAAAAATGATAAAGCAAGATTTATTAGAGAAGTAAAACGCAAAAAAATTGATGTTTTAATTGGTAATATACCTGCTACAGCTTATGAAACTTTCCGTGAGATTGCTCGTGAGCTTCCTCATGTTCGTTTTATTCCGTCTGTGGATACTCAGTTTTCAAATAAATCTAAAGAAAATGTAACAAGATTTGCTTGGAAATATGACCTTCCTATTCCTAAGACTTATGTGTACTACAAGCATGATAATTCAGATAAGTTCCTAAAAAATTGTGAATACCCAAAAATCATCAAAAAATCTTACGGTCCATCAAACTATGGAGGGTACTTTGTACATAAAGTTGACTCTTATAAAGAGGCTCGTGACCTTTATGATGACAAGCAATATCACCCACAATATTTTCAAGATTTTGTTCCTATGGAAGCTGATATCCGTGTTATGCTTATTGGTCATAAACCAGTATGTGCATTCTGGCGTCGTGCTCCGGAGGGTGAATGGTTAACTAACACTTCTCAAGGTGGAAGTATGGATTATATGGACGTTCCTAAGAATGTTCTTGATCTAGCTGTTCAGGTATCAAAAGATGCAAAAGCTGAGTACTGGGCTTGTGATGTTGCTTATGGTATAGATGGTGTTCCTCGTATTTTAGAGTGTGCTACTGCATTTGCTGCATTCCCTTATATCCGTGACTGGATTGGTCAGTACATTATGTGGAATATTTCCGAAGGTCGTTTTAGAAAACCTCATATGCCAATGTTTAACTGGGAAGAGTTAAGTAAAATGGATCCTTCTATTCTTAGAACATTAAGACACATTCACTTTGGTAAATTCTCTCCATCATTTGATGGCGAGTACTTTGGCAAGAAGAAAAAATCTTACGGTGGTAAAACAGAGTATCTACATAAACTAGATGAAGAGTATCCACTTCTTTCTGTTAAGCGTAGATGGACAGAAGAGTGGCCAAGTGAAAAATGGAATTACCAAGATAACTTAGCACACTTAAACCCTAACTCTAATAGAAAAAAAGGTTCAAAAGCCAAAGCACCACATCCTACAAAAGATGAGTCAGCTGAGTCTGAAGTAGAAGCTAAAATCACAAAAAACGAGTTAAAAGATTTTTTAACATCTATTAATGGTATTGGCAAGAAAAAAGTTGAGAATATTATTGACCATGTTGGTAGTGTTGATGATGTTGTAGGAATACTTCACCAAAACCCTTCACTTCTTACAGAGGTAAATGGTATTACTAAAAAGCTTGCATCTAAGATAGAAGCAGCTTGGAAGCAACTTTTAAAATAAGTTCTTAAATACTAAGATACTCTTGTATCTTAGTATAGAGTTTTAACTCTATCAGCTCCTATTATGACCATGTCAACCATCTTTATGTTGCATAAGATGTCCGCCAGTGTTATCGGCTATGATTGTAGGGTCTACATCCGCGTTTAAGAGTAATTATTCCTCTTCTTAAGTCATTTGAGTAAAATTTAGATTTTTTTAAACACGGGATCCTCATTTATCTGCATGGCAAATGTATAACTCGTAAGAAAAAGAAAAAGTAATATTTTTGTAAACATAAGTAAATCCTAAAAATAATATATATTATAGCTTAAGCTAGTGTAACTCTTTTGAAAACTAAATTCTTTAAACTTCTATCTTCGTTTTCACTTTTAAACTCTGCTACATTTTCTAGTCTCTGCACAAATTTAAAATCAGGTGCCCACTCTTTCATAAGCTCTATGATGAAGTTACTTTCTAAATCTGGTGAGTTGAGACAGGAGAGTAGGGTACAATCATCACTTGCAATTTGAGACAGTTTTTTGATGATTTTTTCATAATCTTTTGTCGCCTCAAAACTCCCTTTTTGAAAGGTTGGTGGGTCGATGATGATTAAGTCATAAGGCCCCTTGCGTCTAAGAGAAGAAAATGATTTTAAAATATTGTAGGAGAGATAACTGACTCCATTAGGGTCAATTTCGTTAAGAGTATGATTTGCCTCGCCTGTTTTAAGAGCAGCCTTACTCATGTCTACATTAAAAACTTGGTAAGCTCCGCCAAACTTTGCGGCTAGAGAAAAGGCACAGGTGTATGAAAAAAGATTTAAAACCTTTTTGTCTTTTGAATTTTCTCTTACAAACTCACGACCTATTTTCATATCAGCAAAATATCCGCTATTTCGATTTGAGAGAAGATTAAGTTTTATTTTCATACCATTTTCAACTACATACAAGTCATCTTGAATCTCACCGACTATAACCTCACTAGGATGCTCTTTAAGGTATCTTCTTTGCAAAATTATACTTGTGTGTCCAGTAGTGGATATAAACTCTTTAAGCATCACTATAAGCTCATTTTCTTTAGGCTCTTCGTTATAAAGAGCTACACTTAAAATCTTATCAATAGAATCAATAGTTAGATGTTTCCACTCTGTATATAATCCACCACGACCATGAAAAAGGCGTTTAAATTCATTGCTTAAATCTTTTGAGTTATTTTCAATATGTTTTTGTATCTCTTTAATTGTCACTAATCTTCCTTAATCTAATTTCCAGTAGTAAACATATGGACTGCGTTCACTACTAAAAAACTCTTTATTATTTATGAATTTTATCTGACCTATTATTCCAGAATGTCCAACAAGTACGTCTTGTTTCTTTTTTGTTTTGATGTCAAATAGTTGTAAATCTGCTTCTTCTCCACTAGAGTAAACACCAACTTTTCCGTTAGGTGTTATTCCAACGCAGTAGACTAGAAAATCGGTTTTTATGTGGTAGGGTTTTTGATTTTTTTGATAAACGCCAACCCTTCTATCTTGTCCTGCTGTTAAAATAGTATCTTTAGCATAAGCCACATGATAGACATTGTCTACATTTTGAGAAGAAAAAACTTCGAGTGTCTCAGATGTACGAGCATCTACTAGCCGAACTTCACCACTCTCGTCTGAATAGACTACTTTTGTTTTATCTGCACTTAAAACTATATCGCCCATAGTACTCTGTGTGAGATGTCTTTTGTAAAGATTATACTGTTCTCTTGTGTCTTGTAAGATGATTTGGGAGGCGAAAGTTCCATAAAAAACCTGCTCATCATTTAAAAACCTTGCCTCTTTAATGTTAAGCTTTTTAGAGTCATCAACAATATTTTTAAGTTCATGGTTTTCATATATCCAAACATTTCTAAAAGAGTGTGCGCCAATACTAACAATAAGAACCTTTCCATTCATATAGTCAACGCTAATGATATTTGGAGACATTATCTTGTCCATTTGGGTTTCTAATGGATCAAGTACTATCTGTTCAACTAGCTTTTGAGTTTCAAGGTTAAAAATATCAACTGTTCCAACATCATTGGCTATATATATTTTGTTTTGGTTGATTACAAAATCATTCACTAAGCCCATAGATTTTAGTTTGAAAGTAGGGTGTATTTCTTTTGCTTGGAGAAATGTGAAAAGCAGTATAAGAGATAGAAGAGGTTTAGGCATAACTTAGTTTTTTATACCTAGTTTTTTCGTTTTAAATTTCAAAACATGCCCATTATCATCTGCAAAATAAACATTGTTTTTATCATCAAAACAGATACCTTCTTGTGCAAATTTTGGAAGTTTGATTTTTTGAAGTGTTTTTTTCTTTTTGATATCGTATTTTATAAGAAGATTTTTTTTATCACTCAACATATAAAGAAAGCCATCTTTAAATGCGAGTCCTGCTATGTCTTTGTATCCATGTTTATAAACTTGGGTTATTTTAGTTTTGTTTTTTTCGAGGGAGCCAACTTTAAAAACATGAGATGCTTGATGTGAAACATAGAGTTCACCCTTAAAAAACGCGATAGCTTCAATACCACTTTTTTTAGAGTCGCCAAGAACTTTTTTGCCCTTGAACTTTTTTTTGATTTTAATCTCTTTTTCTACTTCAAATGTGACTCTATTCATCACTAAAATAGAGTTTTTTTCTTCGTTTGCAAGATAGAGTTTATCTCTCGTTTTAGAGTAACTAATCCCCTCTAAATCATACTTCCCAATATATTTCTTTCGTATTAGTTTACCTTTGGGCGTGATTTCATACAACCAGCCCTCATCATTCGCAACTAGAAGAGTATTTGTACTAGAGATGTAACAGATACCCGAAGCTTCGGGTATATTTGCTATTGTTTTTGCGTTGAGTAGAGTCATCATAAAAATAAGTATAAGAAAAAAAGCTTTTGTTTTCATTGGCTCTTAAATCTTTTCGAAAAAAGTACCAGCTGGAGTATCCATAAGAGTTACCCCGTAAGCTAAAATTTCATTACGAAGTCTATCTGACTCTTCAAAGTTTTTCTCTTTTTTCGCTTCGCCGCGTTTAGTCATAAGAGTTGCTATCTTTTCTTTTGTATCTTCATCCATTCCAAACTGAAAGTACTCAAAAGGGTTTTTAACACCAAAGCCTAAAATCTCTTCTATGAATGTTAGGTTTGAAATAGTCTCACGTTTGAGTACCTTATGTTTTCCAGCTGTGTCAAGAGTTTCATTTGCAGTAGATATCATCTCTTCTATGAGTGCTAACGCAGAAGAAACATTCATGTCATCACTTAGAACTTTTAGAAGTTCCGTTTTAAACGCAGTCGTTTCTGTGTTAGAAGCTAAACCAAAGAGACGTTTTTTAAGTCTGTAAATCTTATCTAGTCTCTTTTTAGCAGTTGCTAAGTCTTCTGTGTTGAAGTTGAAGTTACTTCTATAATGCGTACTTAGAAGGTAAAAACGTAGTACTTCTCCATCATACTCTTTGAGCGCATCTTTTAGAAAGAAACTGTTTCCAAGAGACTTAGACATCTTCTCGCCATTTATGTTTACAAAACCGTTGTGCATCCAGTAGTTGGCAAGTGAGTGGTTTGAGCTACATCTAGTTTGAGCTGCTTCGTTTTCATGATGAGGAAAAAGTAGGTCAGCTCCACCACCGTGGATGTCAACTGCAAATGCCAGTTCAGGTTTTGCAAGATGTTTTTCTATCATCGCAGAACACTCTAAGTGCCAACCTGGACGACCTGCTCCAAAAGGAGAGTCATATGTATAGGATGGATTTAAGCCATCCTTATCGCTACTAATTGACGAGCAATTATACTCTTCCTTTACAGATTTCCAAAGAGCAAAATCGGCTGCGTTTTTCTTCAAACTTGAAGACTCAACTCTCTCTTGTTTGTCATCTTCATCTTGAACACGAGCAGAGAGTTTTAAGTACTCACTATCGCTCGCTGTATCAAAATATACATCACCATCAATAGTTTTATAGGCATGATCAGAGTCGATAAGCTTTTGTATAAGTGCATACATTGCTTGAAGTGACTCTGTAGCCTTAGGCTCAATATCTGGACGAGATACTCCAAGTGCATCCATTTCTTTATGAAAAGCCTCTGTGTAAAAGTCAGTTATTTCTTTGATATCTTTTTTTTGCTCGATTGCTTTTTTTATGATTTTATCATCTATATCTGTAATATTTCTTGCGTAGGTTACATCTAAGTTATTCG
>CAZPRE010000137.1:0-5420 GCA_964588875.1 uncultured Sulfurimonas sp.
CACTTCCTTAATGCTGTTGTAACAAATATACTTGATGTTGATTATCAAAAAATTCGTGAGTTTACTGGTACATATGACGACTGGTATATCGCCGCTAACATAATGGCAAAACAGCTTGAATTAGACTCCGCTAAACAGATGAAAGAAAAAGATGAATTAGAAGCTTTCGTTCGTCGTTTCTCTGCAAATGCTTCTAAAGCAAAACAAGCGACATCTCGTCAAAGAAAACTTGATAAAATGGAATTTGATGATATTAAACCATCTTCTCGTCGTGACCCAAGTATTGTGTTTAAAGCAAAACGCCAAATGGGAGATGAAGCACTTGACCTTCAAAATATCTCTCACTCATATGGAGATAATGAAGTTCTTAAAAATGTCACTCTAAAATTTGAGCCAGGTGAAAAAGTTGCACTTATCGGTGGAAATGGTGTTGGTAAATCAACTCTATGTAAAATTATGATGGAAGAGATGAAACCTACAAGTGGTGAAATTACTTGGGGTGCTACTATTGAGAACTCTTACTTTCCACAAGATACTGCTGATATCATTGAGGGTAGCGGTACACTTTATGACTGGTTACGTGCATATGATCCTAAACGTGAAATCGCTGAGATTAGAAACTGTCTTGGCCGTATGCTTTTTAATGGTGAACAGCAAGAAAAAGGTGTAGTAAGTATTTCTGGTGGTGAAAAACACCGTATGATGCTTTCTAAGATGATGCTAGAGGGTGGAAACTTTTTAGTTCTTGATGAGCCTTCAAATCACCTTGACCTTGAGGCTATCGTTGCACTTGGTGAAGGTCTTCTTGAGTTTAAAGGAAATGTTATCTGTGTTTCACACGATAGAGAGTTACTTGACGCATTCGCTTCACGTATTATCGAGATTCAAGCTGATGGTTCACTTATTGATTTTAAAGGCTCTTATGAAGAGTTCGCTGAACAACGTGCTGCTGGGAAACTATAATGGCTAAGTATAAAAAGTTTTTAGGTTTAGGAATAGCAGGTAACTTTGCTCTTCATCTAGACCAAGCTGGTGAAGCTGAAGATTTTAAAGATGTTATTACAGCTGATGAAGCTGCTCCAAAAGGGATGTTTCCTTTTTTCTTACCAAGAATGCAAAACCCCGTAAATAAAGCAGAACTAACAGCTAAGAAGATTTTAACAACTTACCCTCTTGGTGCTGATAATATCAAATTACCAAAAGATAGAACTCTTAATGTTCAAGCTGAACCTGAAGTTGGTTTAGTATGTGACTTAGAGTACACAGTTGGTCAACTATCACGTGTTACTCCAAGATATTTTGGTGCTTACAACGACTTCTCAATCCGTGTTAAGGGTGCTGAGAAAATCAGTGATAAGAAAAACTGGGGTCATGAGACAAAAGGTTTTTCTAATAACATCATTGAAATAGATAAGTTCAGCAAGGGTGGAAACATCGATAACTACTCAATTTGTAGTTTTTTAAGACGCGATGGTGAAGTACATGCTTATGGTGAAGATGTTGAGTTGACTGGTTATAGCTATTTTCATGAAAAACTTACTGATTGGATTTTAAACCAAATTAATACTCAAGAGAACTTTGGTCCACTAGAACCTATTAGTGAATATATTCATGCTTGTGATAATCCTAAAGAAGCTATTATTAGTATTGGTGCAACTCGTTATACTAAGTATGGTGAAAAAACTTTTCTTATAGCTGGTGACGAGTCTATAGTTATAGTTTATGATGCAACTAAACTTTCAAATGCAGATGTAGTAGAGATGGTAAAAACTTTAAACTATGACAATACAAATATGAGTGTTTTAGCTCAAAAAGTACTTTAATTGCAAACTGGTATCTATGAACACTATAAAGGTAATCGCTATAAGATCATAGATATCGCTAGACACAGTGAGACTGAAGAGCTTTTAGTTCTCTACCGTCCTATGTACGGTGATGAGAGTTTATGGGTAAGACCATTTGCTATGTTTTTTGAAAAAGTGGAAGTTGATGGTTTTTTAAGACCGCGTTTCACATATGTAGGCAATGAAGATGAGTAGAGGTAAAAAACTCGACCTTTTTATCGGATCCGAAATAGATAATTCTTGGGCACAAGTCCAAACTCCTCGAAAAACAATTATCCTAGATGAAATACAAGAGCCTTCAAAGCATTTTCTTTTTTTTGCAAAAGAGAAACGCCGTGGAAAAGTTGTCACTTTAGTTGGTGAGTTTTCTCTCTCTAAAGAGGATGCGACTGCCCTTCTTAAACTACTAAAGAAAAAAGTTGGATGTGGTGGAAGTGTCAAAGATAATATGATGGAGTTTCAAGGCGATTTAAAAGATAAACTTCGCCCTCTTCTAGTAGATGCAGGTTTTAGGTTTAAAAACAAACACTAAATTTTTAAGATATTTCGAATCCACTGAGTTATCATTTTTAACTCACTACCATCAATAAAATGCTCTTTTTTATATGCTTTAAACTCTATATCAAAACCACCCTCTTGCAAAACCTCAATCTGTTCATGCGAAATGTCAAAAGGTAAAACAGCATCCTGTGTTCCATGAGTACACAACCAATTTGACTCTTTTACTGCTGGATTCATATCTTCTAAGAGTTTTTGAGCATCGTAAATATATCCACTCACTCCAATGTAGCCAGCTAAAACCTTATGATAACGTGCGCCAAATTCAAATGTTAAAAGAGAGCCTTGAGAAAAACCAAAAAGAAAACTCTCCTCGGCATTAAACTGCTCCTCAAAAAGCTCATCAAGTACCTCTGTTAGAAGTTTAGATGAGTACTCTATTCCAGGAAGTTGTTCAGGAGGGAGTTGATACCATGAGTGTCCTGTAAAGTACTCAAAAGGAGCATCAAACAGAATATAGTTCATCTCATCAATATCTATAAAAGGTGGAAATCCGACAAATCCTTCAGAAGAATCACCTCGACCATGAAGAATAATCATTAACTTTTTTGAGGGAATCTTTGATGGTATAAATATGTTTTCAAGTGCTAAATTTTTCATATCGAATTATACTTCATATTTCCAAGAAAAACTTTTAAACAAACTTTTAAAAGTTTCATCTATGCTAGCCTTTAATCTAAGTATCTTCCCAGTGTACGGATGAGTAATCTCTAATGAAATTGCATGAAGTAACATTCTATGACAATCAAACTCAGCTCTTATCATCTTGTTATGCTCCCCTCTTCCATACTTTGTATCGCCTAAGATATGATGAGAGAGATGTTTCATATGACGGCGAAGTTGGTGTTTACGTCCAGTTTTAGGTTTCAACTCAACAAGCGAGTACCGCGTTTGATTATAGCGACCAACAGAAAAAGGTATCTCAACACGCTCTAGTCTCTTAAACGCGGTCACAGCCTCTTGAGCCTCTTTTGGCGTGTTATTTACATCTTTATCTGCAATTTTATCTAGTTTAACACTCAGAGCATAATCTATAATCCCCTCCTCTTGGATATATCCACGAACAACTGCTATATAGGTTTTACTCATTGTATGTGCTTTAAACTGTTCTGCCATAAGTTTAGCAGTGTGAGAATCAAGAGCAAAGAGAAGAACTCCAGATGTAGGTTTGTCTAACCTATGAATGGGATATACCAATGCTCCTATCTGATCGCGTAATATCTTCATAGCGAAGTATATTTCATGTTTATCAATCATAGACTTATGAACTAAAAGACCAGAAGGTTTATTAATGGCGACAAGGTATTGGTCTTGATATATTATCTCTAATTCATAATCTTTAAACATAATGCAATGGTATCACTTTTATTCTATAATGACGTTATAATAACTTAAAATTAAAGGAAGCTCCATGAAAGAAAATAAAAATATTTATGAAATTGAGACTTATGACTTTGAAATTGTGCCTCTCTTAAAAGAGTCATTTGCTAGAACGTATGGTGTTAAGTGGAACTTTATGGGATCAATCATTATCTATGCTATTATTGCTATTGTTGCAGGATTTGTATTGGAGGTTATTTTTCCAAAAGACGCAACCCAGTACAACGAAATCATAGCCTCTCTTTTAGCGGTTCCCATCACACTTCCTATTATGGTAGGTGTAACTATGCTTGGTGTAAAACACTCTAGAAATGAGACACTGGAGATACCCTCAGTTCTGAACTACTTCTCTTTTCTTTTCCCTATACTTTTAGCGTATATAGCTATGAGTCTTCTACTTTTTGTGGGTTTTTTACTCTTAATACTTCCAGGTATCTATCTTACAATCTCTTACTCTTTTACTTATGCTCTTATAGTTGATAAAGGTCTTGGCGTTTGGGAAGCTATGGAGTTATCTCGTAAAACTGTTACTGCTCAGTGGTTTAAGTTTTTTGGTCTGGCTCTTTTAGGTGGCTTAATAATCATGGCAAGTGCTATTCCACTTGGTGTTGGTCTTGTATGGAGTGTTCCTACGATTTACATCGCTTACGGTCTACTCTATCACCATCTTTTTGATGATGAGGAAGAAAGAGTATTTATAGACGGTAGCCTTGAAAAAATCTAATATCTTTTCTCAAATACCAGACTCTTTAAAAGAAGAATTATTTGAAGATATCATCTCTACAAAAAATATAAAAATCGAGAGAATAGTTTCAGATGGACATATCTCTCCAAAAGAGGGTTGGTACAAATCTTCGCAAAATGAATGGGTAATAATTTTACAGGGTGAGGCTATTTTGACATTTGAAAATAAAGATGTAGAGCTCAAACGCGGTGACTATTTCAATATCACCGCGTTTACAAAACATAAGGTCTCTTATACTTCAAAAGATGAAAAGACTATCTGGTTGGCTATCTATTATTAAATAATTATGAAACTGACTTTTTCTCTACAAGCAGTCCTGTAATGTACTTATGAAGCACTGAGTTGATCAGTGTTTGATAGCCCATACCTTCTTCTAAAGCCTTAGCCTTAAATTTATCTATATCACTCTCTAATACTTTAAGGTTTATCGCTTTTCTCTTAGTATATTTTGTACTCACAGCCTTTTTAATATCATTAATTTTTGCAGTAAGATTTTCAACGCTATCTACCTTTGAACCTTCTATATATTCAACTATATCTAACTCTTCTTTTGTGTACATCTTCTAATCCTTTTGAGCATATTGTTTATGGTATTTTCTACTAGGTATAATATTTTTTAAAAATATCTGCTCGCTATCTATTACAAAAGGAACATAATAAGTATAATTGCTGATTACGACTATCATTAACTCTTGATTTGGATATTTTTCTAAATTAAAGTGAGGTAAGATATCTAAAACTCTATCTGACATAATAGCTTGTTCGACATCCTCAAAACAAACGTCTCGTGTCTTTTTTAAAATAGCGTTTTTTTCATCACTCCAGTTTATATGCATAAATACCTCTTTCAGGGAGTATAGCGTATCTTTTGTTAATGCTTAGTATATACTCAG
>CAZPRE010000138.1:0-5402 GCA_964588875.1 uncultured Sulfurimonas sp.
AAAGCTTATTATGATGTTTTAGATAAAACAACTAATTTATTTAAAAACAGAGATTTTGATATTACATCATGGCTAGAGTGGCACTTGAATATCTTGAAAAATTCTATACTTGATGCACTTAAAAATATTGAATACCTTATAGAAAAAACAAAATTTTGGGATATACACAGGAAGCAAGCACTGAACGAAAGACAAATAAAAGTACTAAACAGAATACTTGATATGGGAACAGAGAGCTTTGAAGGTGGTATAAATACTAAAAAATACATCTCACTTACCAAAGTAAGTAAAGCTACAGCAATAAGAGACATTACCCAGCTTGTAGAATATGGTTGCATTAAACAAATAGATGGAACTCAAGAAAGAGTTACTGATAGTATCAGTAGAAAAGTCAGTCAATAAGCTTGTGCATAGGGGTTTATTAGGTTGGTGGTACCAGAGATGGGATTTGAACCCACAAGCCGTGAGGCGGCGGATTTTGAATCCGCTATGTATACCGTTCCATCACTCTGGCTGAGTTTTGTTTCGAGTCAGAATGATAGTGATATATTACTTAAAAGTAAATAACTTTTTGCCGATGTATTGGTATGGAACTTTAATTGCTAATATTTATAATATAATTAGTCAATAAGAAGTAACGACGGATCTATTATGAGAGTGGATATAAGATTTCAAATCAATCTGACATTATTTTAAATGATTTTGAGACTACTTAAAATAGATTCCGTACGCTTTTGGCTATACTTCTTAAAAAATACATATTTATCATTATAAAAGGCAACACAACTTGAAAGAGACTCTATTTATTGTAATTTTTGGTACATTGATCTACCTTGGAGCATCTACCGCGTTTGGAGACAGTGAACTTATGGGAAGCTATGGTTCTATCTTTGCAGCATATAATCAGCACTACTTTGGATATATCTCGTATGTTTATATTTTGACTTTACTTGGACCTTTATATCTGTTTTACAAAGATACAAAATTTGATTTTCGAAAAGCAGAAGTTATTATAGCTTCACTATTACTCTTTTTCTCTTCACTTTTAGCTCAATCTATGCTTGTAGAAAATGAACTAAGAGGACGGATTGCTGGTGATTTTGTTGATTTTCTATCTCCATATATAGGGATTTTTGGTTTATGGGTATTTTGGTTGATAATTACACTTGTGTCTGTAGTGATTTTACTAGACAAAAGTACTCAAGAAATTAGTACAATCATAGTTGAGCAAATAAAAGCACAAATAAATATTTTACTTGAAAATCTTTTTGAGAAAAAAGAGTATTGTGATCAAGAAGAGACTCCAGTACAAAATACTACGAATACATCTTATAGCGAAGCATCTGTTCCGAGCAAAGAAGAATCTGCTGCCGATACACAGAGTAATGATGAGAGTCATGAAGAAGAGATAGATAAACCGGCATATTTAAGAAAAAAAGCTACTAAAAAACCTAAAAAGGGTGAGCAAGAGCCAAAAAACTTACTTGATATAGCATCAGAAGTTAAAGAGCAAAAGAACACTCTAGTGGTTGATGAACTTGAAGAGAATAAAAAACTTTTATCTACTATAGAAAAAGGCACAGTCGAAAAACCCAAAAACTTTAAACTTCCCTCTGTAGATTTTTTACAAAAACCTAAAGCGAGTTCTAAAGGCATGGATGAAAGTGAACTTGATGATAAAATTCGTTTCCTTATTGAAAAACTTGCACATTTTAAAATAGATGGTGATGTCGTTCGTACCTATGCTGGTCCAGTAGTCTCAACTTTTGAATTTAAACCTGCTGCAAATGTTAAGGTAAGTAAAATTTTAAACTTGCAAGATGATTTGGCTATGGCACTATCTGCTGAAACAATTCGTATTCAAGCACCTATTCCTGGTAAGGATGTTGTTGGTATCGAGATACCAAATGAGACTTTTGATACTATTTACTTACGTGAGCTTTTAGATGATAAACTCTTTAAGGAGGCTTCGTCCCCACTTACTATAGTACTTGGAAAAGATATAGTCGGAAAGCCATTTGTGACAGACTTGAAAAAACTTCCACACCTTCTTATAGCTGGAACAACAGGTAGTGGTAAAAGTGTTGGTATTAATGCGATGATACTTTCACTTCTTTACAAAAACTCACCAGATCAACTACGATTACTTATGATAGATCCTAAAATGTTAGAGTTTACATCTTATAATGATATCCCTCATCTACTTACTCCAGTTATCACTAAGCCAAAACAAGCAATAGTTGCACTAAATAATATGGTTGCAGAGATGGAACGCCGTTATGAGCTTATGGCTGAGACACGGACAAAAACTATTGAAAATTATAATGCAAAGATTAAAAAAGAGGGAGGAGAGCACTTTCCTTTCATTGTTGTAATTATAGATGAATTAGCTGATTTGATGATGACAAGCGGAAAAGATGTTGAAATATCTATAGCAAGGTTGGCTCAAAAGTCTCGTGCTTGTGGTATCCACCTCATAGTTGCAACGCAGCGACCTTCTGTTGACGTTGTAACTGGTCTTATTAAGGCGAATCTGCCTTCTCGTATATCTTATAAAGTAGGGCAGAAAGTTGATTCTAAAATAATTTTAGATCAGATGGGTGCTGAGTCACTTCTGGGCCGAGGAGATATGCTTTTTACTCCTCCTGGTTCTTCTGCTCTTGTTCGTCTTCATGCACCATGGGCAACAGAGGAAGAGATAGAAAAAATTGCAGAATTTATAAAATCACAACGCCCTCCAAATTATGATAAAAGTTTTTTAGTTGAAGAAACTGAAGAGATAAACTCTGGAGTGAGAGATACTTATGAAGAGTTAGATTCTCTTTATGAAGATGCGAAAAATGTTGTTTTAACTGATAAAAAAACATCTATATCGTATCTTCAAAGAAGACTTCAAATAGGGTATAACCGTTCTGCTAGAGTGATAGAGCAACTCGAAGCAGAGGGTGTTTTATCTGCTCCTAATACTAAAGGAATAAGAGTAATACTTTAATGGCTAAGATACATCTAGTATTTACACAAAGATATGGCTCTTACAGCGTTAATATACCTAACCTTGAGGAATTAAGTGTCACTCAAATTCAAGAGTTACAAAGCTTTGTAACTAAACGCAATGGCATGTTTGATTTTAACACCTATAGTTTTTCAATTCAAAAACGATTGGAATTTCATGAATTTGTATCGTTAATTAAAGAATTGAATATAAATGCGAGATGCGATGAGAATATTATCGTTCAAAAGTCTCAACCACGAATAGGGTTTGGTCAATACAAGGGTATGCAATACAACGAATTAACGAACTCTTATATGTTATGGCTCAAAACTAACTACAGTGGTAAAGATAGAGATTCAATCGATCAAGAGTTAAAAAAACGAAACTTATAACTCTTTAGGTCTTATCATATTTTGGGGGACTACCCACTCTTCAAATTCTTCTTTTGTTATTAATTCAAGTGCCAACCCAGCTTCAAGTAGAGTTGAGCCATCTTTATGAGCTTTTTTTGCAATTTTTGTTGCATTGTCATATCCTATATGAGGATTTAGAGCCGTAACCAACATAAGAGACTCATCTCTTAATTTTGCTATTCTCTCCTCGTTTGCACTTATCCCAACAACACATCTATCTGTAAAACTCATACATCCATCGCTAAGGAGTTGAATTGATTGAAGGAGGTTGTAAATCATTACAGGTTTAAAAACATTTAATTC
Organism: uncultured Sulfurimonas sp.; assembly: GCA_964588875.1. Lineage (GTDB taxonomy): Bacteria > Campylobacterota > Campylobacteria > Campylobacterales > Sulfurimonadaceae > Sulfurimonas. The sequence continues at coordinate 3,709 of CAZPRE010000138.1, forward strand.
AAAATGACCATTGGAACCTGCAATGGATATGGTTGTATGGTTTCCCATAACTTGAGCTGATATCATTGTTAATGCTTCAGATTGTGTGGGGTTTACCTTTCCTGGCATGATTGAAGATCCCGGCTCATTCTCAGGAAGAGATATCTCTCCTATACCACATCGAGGTCCTGAGGCTAAAAAACGTATATCATTAGCTATCTTCATGACACTTACTGCAACTGTGTTTAACGCTCCACTAGCTTCAACAATGGCATCGTGAGCCGCTAAAGCTTCGAACTTATTTTCTGCTGTTTTAAAAGGTATTTCAGTTATTTTAGCAACTTCCTCTGCAAACGCGGTGTCAAACCCTTTTACTGAGTTAATACCCGTTCCAACTGCAGTTCCACCTTGAGCTAGAGAGTAAAGAGCTGGAAGTGTAGACTCTACTCTGCGAATACTGTTATGTATTTGGGCTGCATATCCTGAAAACTCTTGACCTAGGGTGATTGGTGTTGCATCTTGAGTATGTGTTCTTCCTATTTTTACTAAATGATCAAACTCTTGAGCTTTAGAATCTAACTCTTGATACATATGCTTTAATGATGGTATGAGTTTATATGTTATCTCTTCGACAGCGGCTATGTGCATAGCTGTAGGGAATGTATCGTTTGATGACTGGCCCATATTACAGTGATCATTTGGGTGAACTGGAGTTTTGGTGCCAATGACACCTCCAAGGATTTCGATAGCTCGATTAGAGATAACTTCGTTTGTATTCATATTACTTTGTGTTCCAGAACCTGTTTGCCACACAGAGAGTGGAAAATGTTCATCGAAATTTCCATTCATTACCTCTTCAGAGGCTTGAATAATAGCATCACCTATATCTACACTTAGCAGATGTAAATCCATATTAACTTGTGCAGCTGATTTTTTAACAATTGCTAAGGCCCTAATTAAGGACTTAGGCATTGTTTCAATACCAATAGGGAAGTTTAGGAGTGAGCGTGCAGATTGTGCTCCATAATACATATTCGAGGGAACTTGTAGCTCCCCAAAGGAGTCACTTTCGGTTCTAAATGAGTTCATAACAGTATCCTTAAAATAAAAGTTTTATGTTTAGTCGTGATTGAAGTATAAGTTAAATATTATAATAAAAAATTATATTTTAAGCTTAGAGCATTTTATTAAGTACTATTTTAAGAGAAATAGTAATGTTACAAAACTAAACATATAAAGTAGTAAACTAAAATATAGTGTTTATATAAGTAACACTCACAAAAATCATTACATATCTTTTGATATAATCTTTAAAATTAAAAAATAGGAATAACTATGGCATTTATGGAAGATTACAAAGCACACATTGCAGAGCGTGAAACACTTGGTGTTCCACCATTACCACTTTCAGCTGAACAAACAGCAGAAGTTATCGAACTAATTAAAGCGGATTGTACTAATGAGTTATTAGACTTATTACAAAATCGTGTACCACCTGGTGTTGATGATGCAGCTTATGTTAAAGCGGCTTTCTTAAATGATGTAGCAGTTGGTAATACAACAGTAGCAGCTATTTCTTCTAAGTCAGCGGTTGGAATGCTTGGTATGATGCTTGGTGGTTACAATGTTAAGCCAATGATTGATTCACTTTCATCTTCAGATACAGTAGTAGTTGCTGAGGCAGTAGCTTCTTTAAAGAAAACACTTCTTGTATA
>CAZPRE010000139.1:0-5293 GCA_964588875.1 uncultured Sulfurimonas sp.
AAACTGAAATATAAGAGTTCCAATACCGGCTGTAAACAGTGCTACACTTGAATCAAGACCTGTTAAAATGGGAACTAAAATTAAAGCTCCAAAAGCAACAAATAAGAACTGAATACCAATAATGGAATCTTTTAATCGAAAATTATATGTTGTAGGTTTCATCTTCCCTCTTTTATAAAAAATTTAATAATTTTATCCTAAAACATATAAAGAACATGAAGGTTTTTAGAAACAGTAGTGTAAAATTTGCTAATAAAAAAAATTAGGATTATTTATGTATAAAGAAAGCACAAATGTCATTGTAAAGCATTTAGTAAATAGATTAAGAGATGTAAGAACTGCATCTAGTGAATTTAGAACGACTATTGAAGAAATCTCAAGAATTATTGCTTCTGAAGCATTAGCAGACTATCCAACAGTTTCTCAAAATATAAACACATGGCAAGGTTCATTAGATGTTGATGTTATAGAAGTGCAAAAACTAGTTCTAATCCCAATTTTAAGAGCAGGTGAACCAATGTTAACCGGTATACTTAAAACTCTTCCTTATGCTAGAAGCGGATTTTTAGCAATGAAAAGAGATGAAGAAACAGCAAAAAGCAAACTTTTTTATGAAAATATTCCAAACTTAGACAACAAAACTGTTCTTTTACTTGATCCAATGGTTGCAACAGGTGGTTCTTTAATAGATGCAATTGCATATTTAAAAAACAATGGTGCTAAAAAGATTATTAGTTTAAATGTACTTGGCTCTCCATTTGGAGTAAATAAAGTTCAAGAAGCACATCCAGATGTTGATATTTATATAGCTCAGATTGATGAAAGACTAGATGAAAACAACTACATAAGACCAGGTCTTGGAGATGCTGGAGATAGAGCTTTTAATACAGTCGGCTAATTAGTAGACATTCCCACTTGGCTCGGGTTTGTCTTTTTTAAACCAATTCGCTTATAGTATTTAGCAGAGACACCGTTTCTGTTAAAACAGCCGGAGAAAAGAAAAATTATTAAAATTAGAAATAGAGTTTTTATCATGTTTTTAGTAAACATTTAACATACCTAAACTCTAAAAGTCTCTTTTGTCCTACAAAACTCAGTTAAAAAACATTCATCGCATTTTGGATTTTTTGCTGTACATATATAACGTCCAAAAAGAACCATGCCTTGATGTAAGGCATGAAGATCATTCTTAAACTTTCGAACAAGAGTTGCTTCTGTTTTTATAGCTGTTTTGTCATCACTCAGACCAAGTCTATGTGAAACACGAAAGACATGTGTATCCACTGCCATAAGATTTGCTCCTGTATACTCTATCATTACAACATTTGCCGTTTTTTGGCCAACCCCTGCGAGACTCTGTAGTTCTTTTTCATCCAGTGGAATTTCACCATCATAAACTTCAACGACTCTTTGTGCCATAGCAACAATATTTTTAGCCTTATTGTTAAAAAATGAACAAGAATTTATAAATGCTTTTACTTCATCCAGGTCGGCTACAGCTAGTTCATAAACACTTGGGTATTTTTGAAACAGAGCAGGAGTTAAAATATTAACTCTTTTATCTGTACATTGAGCAGATAAAGCAACTGCTACCACGAGTTCATAGGCATCTTTATAAGCTAACTCTGTTACAGCTTCATCATATCTTTGAACGAAAAGCTTATGTATCTCTAAAATTTCTTTTTTTGTTGCTTTTTTCATAATGCAAAGTTTATCTTATTTTTTTGTTATAATCAAAACAATATCAATAATAAGAAGGTATCTTACAAAAGAACTCTTCTCTAAGAGTCAAGAATTTTATATACTTGAACTTCAGAATATTACCGAACTTCATAAGGCTAAATTAAAAACTAGATTTCTCTCAAATACAAGAGTATTCCATACATGTTGTAACTGCATCCAACGGTGTTGAAGCCGTATCTATGGCTATGGAAGGTGACAAGGAGATGTTACTTCGCGAAGGCCTTGATGACTATATTTCAAAACCATTAAGACATGAAAAACTTGAAAATATATTGAGTAAATACTTAAAAGTCATAGCTTAAAGGAGAAAGTAAGTGTCTTGTTTAATAAGTGTTAGCATTAGAATACTAAAATTTTCATATATAATAATATTCAAGGAATATAAATGACTAAAACAAAAAAACTATTATCAGTATTACTATTAACTAGTACATTGGTAAGTGCACAGACTCTTGTAACAGTTAATGGACAAGCTATTACACAAGATGAGGTTGATTCAGCCTTAATGAACGCAACTCAAGGCAGATTTAATCAGGTTCCTGCAGAGAAGCAAGCCGAATTTAGACAGCAAGTTTTACAACAACTTATTGGTACTGAATTAGTTTATGGAGATGCTAAAAAAACAGGTGTTTTAAAATCTAAAAAATTCGCAGATGAGTATAAAAAGGTTCAAGAGCGAGTTAAGAAGCAGTTAGCTATTCAGGTTTGGCAAGAGCAACAACTTGATAAAGTAAAAGTTTCAGGCAAAGAATTAAAAAAATACTACAAGGCAAATCCTGAAGAGTTTAATGAAAAAGAGAGTGTTCATGCTCGTCACATATTATTAAAAACAGAATCAGAAGCAAAATCAATAATTTCTGAACTAAAACCACTCTCTGGAAATCCTTTAAAAGCTAAGTTTATTGAGTTAGCTAAGGCTAAATCTACAGGCCCTAGTGGACCAAAAGGTGGAGACTTAGGTTTCTTTGCACAAGGTCAAATGGTACCAGCATTTAATGAGGCTGTATTTAAAATGAAGGTTGGAACGATTACTCCAACTGCGATAAAAACACAGTTTGGTTACCATATCATCTACCTTGAAGAGAAAAAAGCTAAAATGATTAGAAAATTTGAAGAGGTTAAGACAGTTATTGAGCAACGTCTTAAAATGGAAAAATTTAAAATTGTAATGAAAGATAAGATGGAAGCTCTTCAGAAAAAAGCAGTTATTAAGTAGTGTTACCCTCTCCTATAACTAAGATAAACTTAGATGGGAGAGATTTTTTAGTCAAACGCGACGATTTAATTGATCCCTATTTAGCCGGAAATAAATATCGTAAACTTTATACCCTATTGCAAACCCCTTCAAAAAACTTAAATACAATAATCTCTTATGGTGGAACACAGTCCAATGCTATGCTAGCTATTGGGGCTATGTGTAAAGAAAAAGGCTGGGAGTTTATCTACTATACAAAACCACTTAGCCAAAAACAGCGAGAAGAAAATATTGGTAATTTTAGTATATCTTTATCTTTGGGTATGAAACATATTGAGATTGAGCATGAACTATATAGAGACTATATAGCTTCTCTTAGTCTAAATTTAGATGAGAAAACCTTTATTATTGATCAAGGTGGAGCTGTAAAAGAGGCTAGAATAGGCTTGGAAGTTTTAGCAAGGGAGATTAAGAAACAAAATCCTGATGTAAAGTCACTTGCAACACCCTCCGGAACGGGTACTACAGCTCTTTTTTTAGCACTTGCTTTACCAGAGTATAGAGTTTATACAACTCCATCTGTAGGTGACACTAAGTACTTAAAAGAGCAGATGAGTGCTCTTGCAAAAATCCCTCCGAATCTTATAATACTCCAACCCAAGAGAAAATACCATTTTGCAAAACCATATCTAGAATTCATTGAAATATATAAGAAGCTTTTGAGTGAAGGAATCGAGTTTGATTTACTTTATGCACCGTCACTTTGGCAGTGTTTATTAGAGCAGACTGATGAGAAAATTTTATATATTCATAGTGGTGGAGTGAGTGGAAATAAGAGTATGCTCAAACGCTACTCTCATCTCGACTTAGTCGATAAAAGTAACTGAATCTTCTAGAGATACACGAGCAGGTTGATAAGAGTTAATTTTCTCATCTTTATTTTCATAACCTAAAACAACACTATATAAAAGTGCAAGATTATCTGGTAAGTCTAGAACTTTGGCTATAACCTTACCAAACTCAGTAGTTGAACCTTGTGGACAAGACTCAATACCAAACTCTTGAGCCGCAAGCATCATACTTTGCATATATGCTCCACAGTCGATTAATGCACCTTGTGCTTCATCTATATTTGCCTTATCTGTACATACGAAAACAACAGTCTGCGCACCAAACCATCTAAAGTTGTCTTTCCACATCTCAATTCTTGTGTCGTTATCTTTTCTATCAACTTCCATCAGTTTATAAAGACCTGCACCAGTTACAATACGGCGTTTCTTATAAGGGTTTACCCATTTAACAGGATAGTACTGGATAAATTGATCATTTATAATACCTTTATCCATCTTCTCAATAATTGCATCACCAATATTTTGAAGAACCTCTGCATTACTAATAGCATAAACTGTCCAAGGTTGCATATTTGCACCACTTGGAGTTTGTCCTGCTGCATTTAAAATTTTTTCTAAGGTCTTTTTTTCGACAGCTTTTGGTAAATAAGCTCTTATCGAAGAACGATTATTGATTGCTTCTAAAACAGTTGGCATAAATATATCCTAAATTTTTTCTTATTATAATAAAAAAATTATTAAAGTATGGTTTATTTAATAGTTAAATCATTCAACTAAGCAAACTTGACAAAGATAGACTCAAGTTGCTATAATGACACTAACTTAATAAAAGGATTAACTTTATGAATAATATATTTGAAAAACTAACACATAATATGACAGAATCAATCGAAAGTGCTATATCTCTAGCACTACATAATAAAAATCAAGAGGTGGAGATTATCCATTTCTTATGGGCACTTTTAACAAACTCTAATTCTGTTTTAAATCAGATGTTTAATAAACTAAGTATTGATAAAACTGCAATAGAACTTGATGTGAGAAGCTTAGCTGAAAAACTTCCTCGAGTTTCGTCTGTTACCAAAGAGAGTATCAGGTTATCAAAAAGTTTTGTTCAAACCTTAGAAAATGGTGCAGGACTGATGACTAAAAATGGAGATACTTACTTAGCTGTAGACACTTACATAATTGCAAATTTAAAAACAGCACCATTCTCTACAATTCTTTCAAAGTATATGGATGTATCAGAACTAGCAAAAAATTTAGAAGCTTCACGAGGAGGAGCAAAAATAGATTCTCAAAGTGCAGATGAGACTTTAGAGTCTTTAGCAAAGTATGGTATTGATTTAACGGCAGAAGCAGCAGAGGGAAAACTCTCTCCAGTTATTGGTCGTGATGAAGAGATAACTAGAATGATGCAGATTCTTATCCGTAAAACTAAAAACAACCCTATGTTGCTTGGTGAACCGGGAGTTGGTAAGACTGCATTAGTTGAAGGACTTGC
>CAZPRE010000140.1:0-5284 GCA_964588875.1 uncultured Sulfurimonas sp.
TTTAGTAATTATGCTATTGATTTCCTCTCTAACGGCAAAAAGTTTTAACTTTAGTGAGATTAGGTATAGTGATGCACTTGATAGTTCAATAGAACTCAAAGGGGAGATTAGATTTGAGAGAAACTCCCTATATATAAAGTATATAAACTCCAACAAAACTATTCTTTACAAAGAATCTGATTTTATTCTTAAAGAGGGTAATACTGTTTTAAAGATAAGTAAAGTTCAAAAACAAAGAATATCTCAATTCTTTAATGTTGTTTTATTACTTTATTCTAATGATGAAAATATTTTAAATGAGAAGTTTAAAGTTATAAAAAATAAAAATAAAATAATTCTAAGTCCAAAAACAGATCTACAAAACTATATAAATAAAATAGTCCTAATAAAGCTTTTAGATGAATTAAAACAGATTGAACTATTTTTGAGCAACAGTGACAAGATAACAATAAGACTAGAAGATGAAATACGTTAATTATATAGTTTTAGCACTACTTCTTATTGTTGTGTTTATCCTAAAAGACAGTGTAAATATATCTACAAACCTTCTGTCTCTTTTCACCTCTAAGGAGTCAGTTCAAAAGTTAAGTATAGCATCTGAATTAGGTTATACAAAAGAGCTTCTAATTGCTGTCAAAGGTTTTGATGAGGGGTCGAGGAATACAGTTGATAAGATAGCCGAGTCACTTAAAAAGGTTGATGAGATTAAACTTGTACGCTCTAAAGTCACACCATCTAAAGAGCTGCAAGACTACTATAAAAACTTTTATGTACTTCTTAGTGAGTTTGATGCTAAAAACCAGAGTAGAGCAGCTATAAATGAAAAATTGCAAAAACTTAGAAGTGAGCAGTTGAACAGTTTTTTTTACACTCCTATAGACAAAAACGACCCACTGAAGCTATTTAATCTAAAAGAACAAAGTTCAGACTTCACAAGTAAGGGTTCATATATAACACTAGGTGAGTATGGATATCTTATACATGCAAAAACAGATGTCGCTCCATCGCAAATGGCTGAAGCAAAAGTTTTGTATGAGAAAATTAAAAATATAACAGCTTTGTATGAAAATGTCATTGCATTTGCAGGATTTTTTTATACAGTTGAGAATGCTAGAAAGATAAAAGAGGATGTGAGGCTTATTGCAACACTCTCTATAATCATACTACTTGTTATGTATCTTGTACTCCTTAGAAACTTCAAACTATTATCTAATACGGTTGTAACTCTTAGTTCATCTGTACTTTTTGCCGGTTTGATTAGTTCTATTGTATATGAGAATTTTCATATTATGTCCTTGGCATTTGGTGCGAGTGTAAGTGGGGTAAGTATAGACTACCTTTTCCATTACTATTTTCATAATTTTTACAGGTCTAAAGCAGTCGTAGACAAAAATGTACTATATGGTTATCTGACTACTACAGTCGCCTTTATTGTCCTCTCTTTTATACCAGTACCATTAATCTCGCAAATAAGCTTTTTCACAGCACTTGCACTAACATTTGCATATCTGATGTTCACTTTTTCATATAAAGAAATAGCTTTAAAAGAGTATGAGCAAAATACATCAAGTGAGGCAAGCACTGCCGTTATCCCATCATTTGTCTTTTTAAGTATATCTATTTTGTTACTGACTTATAGCGCACTAACTTTGAAGCTTGATAATAATGTTAGAAATCTTGACTACCAAAATCTTGAATTAAGAGAGATAGAGGAAGTATTTAAAAAATCAAATGAAAAGAGCCTAACACCCCTGATTGTTCAGGCAAAAACAGAAGATGAGCTTATTAAAAGATTACATCTTTTAAATGATAAAACAGAAGATACATTTTCTTTAGCCGCCTTTGTTTTGAATAAAGAGAGATGTGAAGGCAGAAAAAGTATTTTAAACTCTTACGATTTTGACTCTTTAAATGCAGTTTTAAATGAAGAGGCTACAGAAGTAGGTTTTAGAGATGGTTACTTTAGAGATGCTTATGATTATACCAAGAAGCTTCCAACCTGTAATAGTGTAAATTTGGATATATTTAAATTATTAAACCTCTCAATAAGTAAACATGATGATGTTTACTACACAATGGCTCTGGTAAAAGATGTTAAAGAGAGTACGACATTGGAGTTTGTAAGTAGCATAGATGTTAAGGGCATGTTTGAAAAAGTAGCTAAGAAGATGTATAAAGATATAGTTGAATATTCATCTATTGTACTCCTTATGATAATAGCTATGTTACTCATAAGTGTAAAGAAAAAGTTTTTTTATGCCCTAACCTATATACTATTTCCACTGAGTTTAACACTGGCTCTTTTAGTCACTCTTGGTGATATAAATATTATGCACATATTTGCATTTATTATCCTTGTAGCTATCGGGATAGACTACGGTATATACATGAGCAATACAAGTAAAAAAGCAAACACTATGTTAGCCATTAAGTATTCTCTTATAAGTACCTTTGGTGCATTTGGAGTGCTGGCATTTAGTTCTATCACTGCCTTGCACTCCATCGGTTTAGTTATCAGTTTAGGGGCTGGAGCAATATTTATCTTACTAAAGGTTATGAGATGATTTTAGAGTATATTCACGGGGATAATTCAAGGGAACTAATAGAGTTTGATATCAATATCTCAGCTCTTGGTGCTTTTATCCATGAGTACTTGTCATCATTCTTCTCTGTTTTATATTTCGTGGGATTTACCTAGTTTTCACACAGAAATCACACAACTTTTAGTTATACTCAAAATTAGAAATAAGCCTCATGTTTTCGTTCTCACAATTTTGGTGTGATTCGATTTAAAGTAAAGTCTATTATAAAGGATTCATAAATATGAATAAATTAACTAAACTATTATTGGCATCTCTTGTTTTACTACCTGCTCTTTGTGGGGATACTCCTCAAGATAATCAAGTGAATATCAATACTAAAGGTAATAGTGGGTATAGCCTAGTGAAGGTATTGCAGTCTTCTATTGATCCAGGTCCAGCATTATTGCTAAAGATTACATGTGATGATAAATCCAATCCTATTGGTTTTGCTACTGATGGCCAAGCCGTAGAGAATAGGGAACATACATTTTACGATCAGGGTAAATTCTCTTGCATATACCTAGAAGACATATCGGGTTCTGCTCCAATAAATATTATTTCAGGTAGACATGATTCAACTACAGTGGCGAATATGCTAAGTGATCTTGCACATGTTATGCATGGTGGTAATGCTGCAATTGTATTATCAAACAAAAATGCTTTTAACCACACAACTGATGATTGTAATAATCCTATCATGGCAGGTGGTTTTCCTATACAGCTTAACTTTTTTGTTTTATTGAAATTACAGTTCCAAGATTCTGATTTAAATAATATCTATTGTGATAATATAGTATTGGCACAACAGGGAAATGAGCCATATAAACCAAAACTCATGCATCAAATACTATCTACATTGACTGCAACATACAAACTAGCTGATAAAGTAGGTGAAATAGTTGCAACTGATGATTCAGATCCAGGGATGTGGGTATCAGCTACTAAATCATTTACAAAAGCAGTAAGTGGAGCTGTTGATGTAGTAGTGAATTTAGCTACAGATCATAATCCATGGTGGATAACTCAGTTATATCCTATTGATAATACTCGTTTGTCATTTACACTTGACAAAACCAGAGGAGCTTATGGACCAGGAGCTGATCTAAATATAGGACAAGATAGAACATCTTTTATGTGCTCGGGAGACAATAACACATCATACCTTTTAATGGTTACTGAAGATACCAATAGTTATGAAAATTTTTCCGTAGAGTTAGTTCCATATAAATTTCTTAGTGATAAATATTAAAATAATAAAAGGAGAGAATAGTGAAAAAATTTAAATTAATAATCAGTATAACAGTTTTAGCAGTTTTGATAATAGGGTGTTCAGATTCGACAGAAGAGGTATTGTATTTGGAAAGAACATATGATATAGAGCAGAGTGCTACAACAGGAGATATCTATTTGGGAACACAGAGAGGACTCAAACATGCTATATTAGCAGGTGATAAACTACAGATTGACAAAACATATACAGTTAAGTCATTTAATCTACTTAGTAATGTAGTTCGTAGTGTATCGGTTAATAAATCAGGTAATTTAATCGCTTTTGGGACAAATAATGGATTGGGTATTTCTGTATTAAATGCAGATGGTGAGCTAAAAAAGTCTATTAACAACACACTATCTTCACTCACAGGTAGAGATTTTAATAATATAACCTCTACAGCATTTGTAGGTGAGGATGTACTTCTTATGTGTCTTTATAACAAAGGGTTGGCTCTTGGCAAAGTAAGTAGCACAGGAGAGTTATCAGACTTAGTCTTGTATGATTTCAACACTAACATTGTTGCAGATATAGACATTTCTCAGATAGTAGACATTGAAGTAGTAGATAATCTTATTTTGCTTGCAAGTAATAAGGGTCAATTTCAGGTAGCTATATATAATCCACTAACAAAAAAGATTGATTCATTTGATAATATAGATGCAAATATCACATCTGATGTTGGAGATATTGACTACAATAAAAACACAAGTTTAGTTGTAATAGCCTCTTTAAATAAAATAGTAACAGGTAGCATGGACAACAATGGTAATTTTACAAAATTTCAAGAGTATAACCGTGACAGTTTGGATTCTGCCCTAAAGAGTTCAAATTTTCTTCAGTACAAAAGTATAGTTCTTAATAGTGATGCTACAAAGATTGTCATAGGTGAAGCGGGTAAAAGATTTGTTATAGCTTCAATTGACAGTAGCAATGGAGTTATTTCAAATGTAAAACAATACAATGCAGATAAGATACCTGCTACATCCTTTAGTGACACTATATTTTCTCTTAAAATAATTGATGACAATTATGTTCTTGTTGGAAATGAAACAGATAGTGTAACAGTTGAAAATATAAAAGGTGATGAAAATGATTAAAAATATAACTATTCTAATATCGGTTTTAGTTGTTGGCCTACTACAAGCAGATAGTACAGAAAATAATATTATTTTTAAATTTTCTGGTGAATCTGTTACAGTTACTAGTGTTACATTGGCAGAAAATAGTGAAGTTTTAAGTGCAACAAATAATGTTTGCGGGGATGGTGTAACATCAAAAGGAGAGGGTGGAAATGGTGCAGATGCAGGAACTATGCAATGCATATTAAATGAAGATATTAATTTAAGCAACAATACTCTAACATTGTTGAGTGGTCGTTCTAGCAATAAGGATATTGGAGCGATTATAGCTCAGTTAGTGCCATATGGAA
>CAZPRE010000141.1:0-5275 GCA_964588875.1 uncultured Sulfurimonas sp.
CAACACCAAGTTCTCCTGTTATAAGAGAATTTACACTTAGTGTTTTTAAAAGTGTTGCTGTTTTAAATGCTTGACTAGAAGCATCTGAAGCAGTTATAAAACTAGTGACATCCACAGCCTGTACCACAGCTTTCACCCTCTTCTTGCTTATTCTCAGCAGGAATACCAGTCATTACTTCTTCAGCAGAAGCATCTCTAACATTGTTAACAGTTACACTAAACATTAAAGTTTTACCAGCTAAAGGATGATTAAAATCAATAATGATATTTTCTTCTTTAATTTCCTTAACAGTAACTTGAACAGTTCCGCCATCTTCACCTTGACCATAAAGAGTCATTCCTAACTCTAAATCGATTCCAGCAAATTGATCTTTAGGAACTTCTTGTTGTGCATCTGCATTTAACTCACCATAAGCATCTTCTGGTTGAACGAGAACATCACCTTTTTCACCAATAGCCATATTTGTGATTCCAGTTTCTAAACCAGGAATGATTTGACCTTTACCAAACATAAATATTAGTGGAGCACCACCAACATTACTGTCAACTACAGTCTCTCCATCTTTAACTTCATACTCTAACGATACTATTTGATTAGCTTCTATTGCCATTATACTTACCTTTAATAATTTTTCAGATTTTATCATAAAAATCTATAACTTAGCTGAAAACAATCAAGCCTAAACTACATTAAGTTTAAATACTTTCTTGCTTCGTTTGACTCTTTAGATTCAGGGTATTTAGAAACAATACCCTTGTAAAAAGCTTTTGCATTCTTTTTATCTCCTGTTTTTTCCATAGAGATTGCAGTGTGTAGCATTAACTCAGGCATATATTTTGCCTTTGAGTAGAGTGATACACTTTTTTTAAAGTATGAAATAGCATCTGAATAATTTTTTCTTCTATAGTTCATCTCACCAATCATATAGTGAGCATTAGCTGGTTTATAATTTTGCTCTATTAAATAGTTATAGTATTTAATAGCATCAGTGTAGTATTTCTTGTTGAAAAACTTCTTAGCTTCAGTAGCGATATCATCTTTTGACATTTTCTGCAGTTTAGATGAACTACTTTTTTTACTTTTTGTTCCTTTTAACTCTTTAGCCATTAAGGATTTAAATTTATTTACATCATTAACAAGAGCATTAAACTCATCTTTTGTAATATATTGTGCATTAATAGTATCCACTAAGGTAGTCATTTCTGTGATTACAGTATTTATTTTCACTATATTTTCAGAATTTATTTGAGAAACATCACTCAGCCTTTTCTCATACTCATCAGAAGTCTCTAACTCTTGAGTATTTTTCTCATTTAACTTTTTTAAATTGATTTTATTATTGTGCGATTTTCTACTTAAACTCTCAATAATACTCTGTAAACCATCTAGTCTCTCTCTTAAAGAATCAACTTCATTGGCTTGATTATTACTTTTGACTTCTACTTTACGAAGAGTTTTTTTGTTTTGTAAGATAACTTTTTCGTTAGATGTTAAGCCGTAAGGTTTAGGGTTACTTAGATTACCAGCACCAAACGCAGAAGGTTCAGCACTTTGTAAGAGAATAGGCACAATAACTGCAAGGGATGCAGTTAAAGTTAACTTTACCATGAATTATGGAAGAAGTTTAAAGTCTACGCGACGGTTTTTAGACCAACAATCTTGTGTTTTATCACTACATACTGGGTTACTTTCACCATAACTTACCATTGAGATACGAGCAGTGTCAACACCCTCAGCAACTAATGATTTTTTAACAGCGTTAGCACGTTTAAGACCTAGTGCGAAGTTATACTCATCACTACCCCACTCATCACAGTTACCTTCTAACTTTACATTATAGTCAGTACCAGTGTTATTAACGATCATAGCACCTGTAGAGATGTTAGCTTGCATATCTGATGAAACATCAAATTTGTCAAAAGCAAAATATACTGCAGATAATTTATTTTCAATATCACTCATACTAAAGCTATTAGTATTTGAATCAACCTGAGTATTTGCATCTGATACTGTTTCAGTCTCAACTTCAACTACTTCAAGAACTACTTCTTGCTTAACTGCACTTGGTTCATCCACAACAGGCTCTTTGTCTGCACATCCACTAAAAACTAAAAGTGCTGTAACAACACTAGAAAGTATAATACTTTTCATATATGATTTCCTCAATTTTAAAATTAAATTATTATACCAAAATAATGTGAATAATGATATCTATTTATAAAGTTTACCAATCCATCGCTTGTACTCTTCCATATTTTAATGGGAAAAGGTAATTTTTATTGTGATTTAAACGAATAATACCTATAGAACTCTGTGCCTTATAATTCTTAATAAAAATAATTGCATCGCCATCTTTAGAAAATCTTGGAAATTCATTCACACCTGTAGCAGTCAATCTTCTAATAAAATCTGTTTTAGTAGAGATAAGATGAAGATTGAAGGTATTTTTTGAAAATGCATTTGAACTTTCTCTTGCTTTATATACTATATATTCACCATGTGCACTACAAGCTGCGTTTGATCTACCATAATATACCATCTGCTCAACTTCATTAGTGCCTAGCTTTTTTGAAAAAACATTAGGGTAACCTAGTCTTCCAGAGATAAATACAATTGTATCTCTATTCATAAACTGAGCATTTACATCTATTCCAGCATAGTTAGTAACTCTTTTATATTTTTTTGTATCTACATTATATGTATATATGTCAGGTTGACCACTCATTGCCATCGTAAGAAGCAGTGTTTTAGAATCATCACTTACATCTGAACATACCATCATGCCATCTGAAGATATTATCTTAGATATTTTTGCTGTATTGATATCAACATGTTTAAGAGTTGGTTTAAGACCATCAAGTGATGTATAATAAAGTGCATTCTGGGACTTGTTTGCCCACTTTGGAAATACATTAAATCCACCACTTACAATAGTATGCTGATATGTTAAAGTATAATCAGATATAACTATTTCACTCTTTTTAGGCTTAACTATTCTTGAAAAAACAACCTTTCGCTTCATCCAAGCTACAGAAGGTTCACCCATAAACTCATTTATATCGTAAGCCATAGCATGAGATACAAACATATATATTTTTTTTCTGCTAATCTTATAGTGTTTGCTGAAGACCTCTTCATTCTCTTTAAGAAGTTTTAGTTCTAAATTGAGAGCACCATTATCATCTTCATGCATTTTATATCTCAAAACATAGTTCATATCTTTATTTTCAACAAGTACATTTGTTTCATTAAAGTGTGTTTTTCTATGGTGTCTATCTACATTAAATATAGATATTACATTTAAATCTGCAACAATTGATTTAAAAAACTTTAACCTAAAAGTATCGCCATAACTAATAGATGCGTCCTCTACAGAAATGCTTGGAAGAGACTCAACTTTTTTAATAACTTCAATTGTCGCATCAGCTCCAAATGACAGTGTAAATAACATTAACAATGAAAAAAATATTTTCAATACTACTCCTTAGATGTTAGTATAACTATAGTTCTACTAGATTTATTTTTTGGATTGATTGGAAATACTACACCCATCAATCTATTCTCTATTTTATCACACTCAGCATTTAAAAGTTCATTTGCAGAGTAGTTTAATATTCTGAAATTCTTCACTTTTCCTATTGCACTAAGTTCAATAACGGCCTTCACACTATTGCCATCTGAATTTTGAGGTGGGTTAAAATATTTATAAACAAGAGCGTTAATTTTAGCTAAATATTCATTAACCTCACTCCCTGTAGATGCTTGATTATTCTCATCACTATTTTCACTAGCATTCTGATTACTATTTTTTTCAGAGATTGATTCAACACTGTTTTTTTCAACAGTTTTAATCTGCTTTTGTATCTCTTTAATTCTTTTTGAGTTTACAGGTTTTGGCTTTGGTTTAGTGATTTTTTTTGTCCATACATCGCTAAAGAGATCTTCCACATTTATATCTTGTGATACTTCTGGAGTTGATACTGCTTCTGCTACTCTATTTGCAGCTTTATTATTTTTTTTTGTAACAATTTCTGGTATCTCGATAGAGACTGAAATATAATCGTCTTTTTGAAGTCCATAGGTATCAATAGTTACCTTAGTCAACATCATATATATAAAAATAGATAAGAAAAATGTAAAAAGAGAGAGTGATATAAAACCACTTAGATAAAAGTAGGCATTATTTCTAACCATTTGTAGCTAATGAAACCTCAGAAAATCCAGCTTGTTTAACAGCGGCTAAAACAGACATAACAACACCATAGTCAAGTGTTTTATCAGCACTTATCAGCACTGTAGCCTTTTTATCTAATGTGTCAGAGTAAAGAGTAAAGTTATCCATAAAAGCATTTAAAAGATAGTTGTCTTTATTAATTTTCACATTTGAATCTTTGTCAATTGAAATATGGACAGGAGGAATTTTAGATAATTGCTGTGAAGTGGAACCTTGTGGTAATTTAATATTCTCTTCATAGATAATATTAGGTGCAATTACCATCAAAATAGCAAGTAAAACTAACATTACATCCACCAAGGGTGTAATATTTAGTTCAGGTTTATCTTCCCAATCGTAAATCATAATTAAGCTTTACGAGCAAGTATTGCATCACTCTGCATCTGAAGATATGAAACAAGTTCAAATGATTTACGTTTTAATATTTGATGATACGTATATGCAAATATCGCTACAAATATACCTGCTGCAGTTGCAACAAGAGCATCAGAAACACCACTAGAGATAATTGACATACTACCACTAGTTTGACCAATATGAGAAAAGGTATCAAGAATTGATACAACAGTACCAAAAAGTCCAATAAAAGGAGTAGTAGACGCAAAAATAGAGAGTGTTGAGAGACCTTTTGTTGCCTCTTTTGTAGCTGCAAGCATGCCTAAATCCAAAACTGGTTTTGAAACATTTGAACTAGTTTTTATAAAGTTATTTAGAAATGAGTTTTTACTAACAGTTGAAGAGCCTAAAAGAAGAGTTTCTAATGAAGCACTCTCCTTTCTTAGCCAACTATTAAGAAAAAAATAGCGGTAGAAAAACACCCAATTAAGAATTATGAAGTATACTGATAAAAGTATCAGTACACCCAAAGTAACTGGGTGACTTTTTAGATAAAAATCAATTAAATCGTTAGTCATTAATTAAAGTAATTTATGAGCAGCAGATTCTATTTTAGCAGATACAGAAGCTATAGCAGGATTTGAGTCAGCAATGTCATTTATTAATTCTTTTGCATTTTCTAAAGCCTTAGCAATAGCACTTTC
>CAZPRE010000142.1:0-5273 GCA_964588875.1 uncultured Sulfurimonas sp.
TGAAATAATTTAAGTGAATATAAACTGCGTTAAAAGAGCCTTTTGCTCAGTTTGGGAGTAGTTGAACTTAAACTCTGCCTCTTTGAGGTAGTAAAAAAAATACTTATTTTTTATACCCTTGTATTTTAGTATATATTCTTCGAAAAATATCCAAAATCGAGTGATGATGTTTTCTCTTTTTTGTGTTTTAGAAATTTTGTTTAGCATCATAAATTTTGAGAACTCTTTAAAATAAGCCTCTTCAGCTCCATCATCTAAAAACTGATTTTTATAAACACTTAAATCAGGCATGAGCAGGGTGTAAATTTTATCTTCATAGTGAAATGTTAAAAAGTTTTGTGCATCAAAAATATACTTTTTTATCTTCTTCTTACTTTTTTCCAAATAGAGGTATTCATCATATTCTATAACAGTTTTATCTCTGTATTGCTCTTCTGAAAAATTTGCTATAAGTTGTCTAAAAGTGTCATATTTATTCTTTACAGTTACATAGTTTAGGTTTAGTTTTGCATGAGCTTGATTAGCACTTATACCCTCACAGAAGAGTTTTATAAGGTCCAAATCTCTTTGTATTTTTTTAAGAGAAAACTTTTTTTTGCACTTTGAACACTTGAATTGTGATGATTTTAGCTTATATAATTTTTCATTATTACAATAAATACATTTCATGCAGAATTTTAACATATATTAGTCCCAAATATATATAAGAAATACAAAAATTAATCTTACTTTATAGGTTAAAAACATAAAATGTATATACTAATTCAAGGACAAAGGTTTAAAATTGGAAAATTTAGGATTACTTCTCATCTTTTGGTATGGTGTTTTACATGCATTTGGTCCTGACCATTTAACTGCTATCGCTGACTTCTCGATTGGTAAAAATAAAAAAAAGACTATTTTAATTACTGTTTTATTTGCAATAGGACACGGACTAACGCTCTTTGTATTTGCTAAGATATTAGAAACTTATCATATCAGTGAAAATATTTTGGGCTATGGAGATCTCATCTCTTCTAGTATCATCTTAGGAATGGGTTTATATCTTTTATTTATGGTTTTTACAGATAGAATTCAGTTGAAAAAACATATACATGAAGGCAAAGAGCATATTCATATCTGGTTTGGTAAAGAGCATGAACATAATAATTCTGCTCCTGCATCAGCCTTTACGATTGGTGCACTGATGGGTATTGGTGGTGTTAGAGGAATGCTTGTTACTCTTGGAATGATAGAAGGACAAAGTGTAGATATGGTAATGGTCTTTTCATTTGCCCTTGGTGTTATGCTTGTTTTTGTTAGTTTTGGATTTGTAATACTTTACATAAATAAAAATCTACTAAACTCCAAGTCGAATTTAAAAAGAGTTTTTGCAACTGCTGGTATAGTTTCTGTTTTAGTTGGCTCGAACATGCTTTTTGCAGAAGAACCTGCTTTTCTTTCACACTCTCATGGCAATATAAATTATGAGTTATCAAGTGCTGAGAAGTTAGTACAAAGTAAAGAAAAGTCAGACATGACTTACAAGCAGATGATGCAAAGAATGGGTGAAGCTTATAAAATGATGCAAAGTGGTGTTATAAACGAGAACAGAGAACTTGTAAAGCTTGGTGCATGGATGATACAAAACCATCCAGCACCAAAAGATAAGCCTTGGAGTATAGTAAAAGAGGAAGATGTAGAAGATTTTAAACAGACTCTTATTTCATACGATGAAATACTTCATAAAAGTGTTGCGGAGATAGATGATTCTTTAGAATATAATGATTGGATTTTGATAAATCAGAAGGTATATGATATGTCAAATCATTGTGTGAGTTGTCATAACTCATGGAAAAATAACTTAAAATAAATTTTTAATACTAAAAGGATAAATATGTGTCAAGATTGCGGTTGTAGTATAACAGATAGTAGTATAGGACATAGTCACGGAAATTCAAATGAACACCAAGTTGCACATCAACATATTCATGATAATCCTCAGTTGAATGATGCAAAAACTATATCTATAATAAAAAAAATATTAGATAAAAATGACCATGAAGCTGGACATAACCGTCAACACTTTAATGACAATGGTGTCTTGTGTATAAACCTTATGAGCTCACCAGGCAGTGGAAAAACTGCACTTTTAGAGCAGCTAGCAGATGTAAGTGATATTAAGTTTGGAGTAATAGAAGGTGATTTAGAAACTAGCCGTGATGCTGATAGACTCAAAGCTAAAAACATTCAAGCACATCAGATTCAAACAGGTTCTGCTTGTCACTTAGATGCTTTCATGGTTCATAAAGCTCTGCATCATATGGATTTAGAGCCTCTTGATGTATGTTTTATAGAGAATGTAGGAAACCTAGTATGTCCTGCGTCTTATGATGTTGGGAGTCATTTAAATATAGTTCTTGTTAGTATACCAGAGGGTGAAGATAAAATTGCTAAATACCCTGTTATGTTTCGTCAAGCAGATTTAATTCTATTTACAAAAACAGATTTACTTCCATATTTTGAGTATGACATGGAGAATGAAAAAGCGATGGCAAGAAAACTAAAACCAAATGTAGATATTTTAGAAGTCAGTACAAAAGAAGTGAACTCAGTGCAGAGAGTATCGGACTGGATTAAATTCAAAATGGAGATGAGATAATGTGTCTTTCTATTC
This sequence comes from uncultured Sulfurimonas sp., assembly GCA_964588875.1. Taxonomy (GTDB): domain Bacteria; phylum Campylobacterota; class Campylobacteria; order Campylobacterales; family Sulfurimonadaceae; genus Sulfurimonas. The sequence goes on from CAZPRE010000142.1 coordinate 2,657, forward strand.
CCTCAAAAGTAGTTAAAATAGATAAAGAAGCAGGTTTTGCAACTGTAGATACTATGGGTGTTAAACGCGATGCTAGTTTAGATTTAGTAACACATGAAGATATTAAAATAGGCGATTATGTACTTTTACATATCGGTTTTATTATGAATAAGATTGATGAAGTAGACGCACTTGATAGTTTAGAACTTTATAAAGAGATTATTGAAGCCATGAACGAAGAGGATAGGCAACAAGCAATTTTAGAAGATAGTGAGTGTCCAAACAGAGGTGCATAAAATGGAGTTAGAACTTAAAAACTTATATGATGATTTTAGAGATGGCGATACAATTAAAGCTTATGCAAAAATTATTGCTAAAGATGCTCAACAACTCAAAAACTCTATAAATATTATGGAAGTTTGTGGTGGGCATACTCATACAATTATGAAGTATGGTATTCCTCAACTACTTCCAGCAAATGTAAATTTTATACATGGGCCAGGTTGTCCTGTTTGTATTATGCCAAAAGAGAGAATTGACCATGCTTATGTTTTAAGTATGCAAGAAGATGTTATTTTAGTAACTCTAGGCGATATGATAAAAGTACCCGGAAGTAATGGAAGTCTTCAAGATGCTAGAAGTAAGGGTGCAGATGTACGTTTTGTGTATTCTCCACTTGATTGCATAAAGATAGCGAATGAAAACCCAACTAAGAAAATAGTCTTTTTTGCCATAGGTTTTGAGACAACAACACCAATGACTGCTGCTCTATTAAACGCGGTCATTAACAAAAATATTAAAAATATTTTCTTTCATATAAATCATGTAACTGTTCCTGAAGTTATGAAAGAGTTAATCGACTCAAGAGATATTCATGTAGATAGTTACAACAATAAAATAGATGCCTTTCTTGGCCCCTCTCATGTAAGTGTAATTAGTGGAAGTAAAATATATGAAGAGTTTCCACGAGACTATAATCGTCCAGTAGTTGTTGCAGGTTTTGAGCCCGTTGATGTTATGCAGGCTATCAGTATGATAGTAAAACAGTTCATTGAGAATAGATGTGAGCTTGAAGTTGAGTACAAAAGATTAGTCTCTTATGATGGAAATATAAAAGCACAAGAACTAATGGACAAGTACTTTCTTAAAGCGAGTCTTTTTAAATGGAGAGGTCTAGGAAATATTGCCGATAGTGGATTAAAACTAAAACCAGAGTTTAAAGAGTACGATGCAGAAATAATTTACAAAGATGTTCTACCATTAGAAGAGATAGAAGATCACAAGCTATGTATTTGTGGTGATATTTTAAGAGGAATGGCAAGTCCTCCTGAGTGTAGTATCTTTGGAACTGCATGTAAACCAACAAGCCCAATAGGCTCTTGTATGGTAAGTAGTGAAGGTGCTTGTGCCGCTTATTATAAATATGGGAACTTGATTTAAAACAGAATAGCTTAAGAAGAGGAAATAGGATGAGAGTTAATAATGCAACATCGTGATATACCAAAAGAAATTATAGAAGATGGAGATGATTTAAAATTTGCTCCATTTGCATCAATAGTTGCACAAGGTATTCTTAATTACTCTCAAAAGGAAACTTTCATTGTATCTCTTGAAGGCGAATGGGGAAGTGGTAAAACTTCTTTGATGAATTTTATAAAAAATGAGATCAAAGATGAGATGGAGATTTTACACTTTAACCCTTGGCTTATTACTGATATTAATCAAGTGACAAAACTATTTTTTAATGAGTTAATGAAGATAATTTTGTCTATAACAACAGATACAAAAAAAGATGAGTTCATAAAAGACATAAAGAAATTAATGTCTTTTATCCTACCTGATGATGTAACCGTGGGAGTAGGAGAAGTCGTAAAAGTTAAATATAATGTAGCAAAACGATTAAAAGATAATGATACAGATAATTTAGAAAAAATTAAAGAAAAAATAAATTCTTATTTAGAGAGTTTGAATAAAAAAATAGTTATTGTAATTGACGATATAGATAGACTGACTGATAAAGAAACAGAGTTTATATTTAGACTTGTCAAAGGGATAGCAGATTTTGATAACCTTATTTATATACTTCTTTATGATAAAAATGTAGTTTCAAAATCACTAAAAAAATTCAAAGCAGAAAATGGAAAAAAATATCTTGAAAAAATAGTTCAATATCCATTAACAGTTCCAAAGCCACATAAAACTACAATTAAAAAATTATTATTTGAAGAGCTTGATAAAATACTAAAGAAACTGGATGATGAAAATATACAGTATATTTTTAATCAAGAAACATGGGGTCAAGTTCAAGGAGTGATTAATAATTATATAAAAACTGTCAGGGATATAAATCAAATAGTAAATATTATCTCTTTTGAATATCCTATTATTGCAGAAGAAGTTAATTTTACGGATTTTTTCGTAGTATCACTCATAAAATTAAAAAATCATAACCTTTATGAATTGATTCAAAATAAGCCTAGTAATTTTTTTATTAATACAAAAGCAATATACGATAGAGAGAAAGAGATAAAAATAATCCAAGAGAATTTTAATAATGATTTAAAAGAGTTTCATGATTATAAAGATTTACTAGAAATAGTTTTTCCAATATTTATGGATTATGATTACAGACCTTTAG
>CAZPRE010000143.1:0-5258 GCA_964588875.1 uncultured Sulfurimonas sp.
TACTTCAAACATACATTTCCTTAGATAGATAAATAATTAGTTATCTATTTTATCAAAAAAAAGCTTTAAAACTTATGATTTATTTTCGTAGTAAACCTCTAAAATATCAAACTCTTCTTGTGTTAGAGACTTATTTTCAAGCATATCATATAGTTCCTGAGTTCTACTAAAGGGAACTTTTTTCTCTTTTGATATCTCTTTGGGTTTATATTCTTTTGCATGCCTAGCGGAGTATATATATGAAATGATTCCCATAACACCAAAAATAGCTACAAAAAGAATGGCCTCTTGGTAGATATTACTAAGCTGTTCTTGTGTTGCATCTTGTGCACAAAGTGAACTGATTAAAACTAAGATAAGAAGAATATTTTTTTGCATAGTGTAAGATTACTTTGTATGTTTTGAGTAGAGTTTTTCTAAAAGTTTTGTCTGCTTTTTCGCTTCCACAAGTCTTTGTTTATTTACCATAAAAGCATCAAGAGCTAAAATAAGAAAAAGTGAACCAATAATAAAGATAAGTGTAAAAAAGAGTGCTAGACCAAAGCCTAAAACAATGAAGGTTTTAAAAGTAAGAAGAGCACCAAAAAGGACTATTGCCCATGATGCTCCAAGCAAAAAGCTTATGATTCGCTCATAAAAATCTTTTTGCATAAAAAGGGTAACCTAGTGGTCGTCTACTGCTACAGCTGAACCAATATATACAGTTGTAAGCATCATAAAGATAAATGCTTGTAAGAAAGCCATAAAAGTAAGTAATGCGAATGGAATCATTGGTAACAACCAAGGAGCAAGCATTAAAATTACCATTAGGAACATATCATCACCTTTTACATTTCCAAATAAACGGAAAGATAAAGATACTAAACGAGAGAAGTGAGAAACTATCTCGATTGGAAACATTAACCAATATAACCACCAAACTGGACCCATGAAGTGTTTGAAGTACTTAACAACACCTTGTTCTTTAATACCAACATAGTTGTAATAAACAAATACAACTAATGCAAGAGTAAGAGGCATCTCTAAAAATGCTGTTGGAGCTTCAAAACCTGGAATAACACCGATTAAGTTAGCTATACCAACAAAAAGACCGATAGTCGCAATTAATGGAATGTACTTACGAGCATTCTCTTTACCCATAACATCCGTACCCATTTGTAGAACACCGTTAATGTATGCTTCCATAACATTTTGAGTACCCTTAGGAACTAATTGTAAGTTTGACATTGCCATTCTTACTAAAAGTAAAGCAATACCTGCAGACAACAACATGTGAGTAATATAGATAAACATCTTATCATGTGTGATAAGACCGAAAAATGTAAACAATTCTGGCATTTAAGAGCTCCCTGTCTAAAATAAATTACGAGATTATATTCTAACTTGTATTAAAAGATTATTACTTTTCTCTTTTTTTCTTAATCTTTTTCGCTTTTAGATTTCTATTTGATATATTTTCAAGAAATACAGTAGCATAAGAGCCTTTTGGCAATGAAAACTCTATAGTAAACTTACCAAAATCTTTGTTGTACTTACAAATTATCTCTTTTGGAAAAATAATTGCAGGACGTCGTAGACCTTTTTCATAAAGAAATCCATCATCATACTTCTCTTCAACCTTTCTAGCCTCACCACGTGAGCGGTAAACATCACGGCCACACAGAAGCCCTGTTGGCATTACTTTTGCATCTGCAAAATCTTCAACTGGTGGGTTTTTAGGAGTAAATATTTTTCCTTCGCTCGTTTGATAAATATCACCCTCTAAAAGTTTATAAACACCATTATTATTTTCACGTGAAAAAAGTACTCTCTCTTTAAGCCACTCATTAAAGAACTGACTCTGATAAATAGAGATTAAAAACTTTTTCACCTTTGAATCTTCTATATGAATATCACCCGCTATCATCTCTTTAGCTTGTTCTATTGAGTCTCCATCACGACCAAAACGCTGATAACCAAAGTAGTTTGGAAGTCCAGACTTAGCACTTTTAGTTGCTAGTTTTTCAATTCTTCCTGCTTCTATTGGCTCAACACCATAAAGATTTATTTTAAATCTATTTCCGGCTAAATCACCCATACGAATTGAGTGATTATGTCTTGTACGGTAAATAATTTTTATCTGCTTATTTCTAAACTTTTTTAGTAGGTTCTCATACTTTGCTTCAACAGAGATGTACTGAGTTGTTGTTGCATGTTTATCTTTAAGCCCTGCATATCCTATCTTTTCAGCTGGGATATTAAGGAACTTTGCAAATTCAGCAATCATATCCCAAGTTGTCATTTCTATTTTCTGTACTTTTAAAACCAGAAAATTTCCTTTTCCTTTGTACTCAACATGAGAAATTTCATCAACGATAAAGTCTTTCTCATTCTGTTCAAAGTCAAAATCTATTACATCGCCATTTTGTAAATACTCTCTATTTAATTCATAATCTCTAGCCATTATTTCTCTCTTTTATAATTGTAAGAACTTAAGTTCTTTGCTCGCAATTGCGATATCTTTTTTTATAGCTGCTTTTAACTCTTTTATCGAGTCAAACTTTTCATTATTTCTTATAAATGCCACAAAACTAATAGCCGCTTTTTTCTCACAAAGCACTTCTCCACCAAGTATATGCGACTCTATCGCAAATGAACCATCAGTTGTAACACGGTGCCCAACAAATGAAACAGATGGACGATAATGTTCTTCCTTATCTAAACGAGTTAATGTTGCATAAACACCCTCTTTTGGAGTTAAGAATCCACTTGTCTCGATGTTTATTGTCGCTACTAACTCTTTTTTACCAATACCCTGCCCTGTGATGTGTTTACCACGAATAGTGTAGTTGTGTCCAAGAAAGGCATTTGCACCTTTTATATCACCTATTTGAAGCTTTGCTCTGATCTTGTGAGAGTGAACAGAGTCTTCACGATGAGTAACTTCTTCGATTATTTTCACTTCACCATCAAACATTGTTTTTAAATCATCAGAAGAATACTTACGATTTTTACCAAAGTGGAAATCATATCCAACAATGATTTTATTTAACTCTGGAAACCTTATTTTTAAAAGCTCTATAAACTCATTTCCATCTAAATGACGAATCTCATCTAACTCAATATACATAATAGGATAATGAGAGAAATTTTCTCGCTCTTTTCTTGGTGTTAGGTTTGCATAACCCGTTTCAATAACTACAATAGTTCCTCTCTCGCCAAGTTCGGCAAAAAGATGTTGATGTCCTATATGCATTCCATCAAAGCCACCAATGGCTATGGCTGTGCTATTTTTCATAGTAGTAGCAGTATTCAAGATTACCCTCTTTTCCAGTTAGTTTTGATGGAGACTTCATGTTTAATTTCCACTCTTTAGCCTCACAGGCTTTTTCAAATCTCTCCATCGCATTTGCTATGGCTTTTTCATCCAAAACAACACCATGATTATCACGCCGAGCTTCTCGTCCAACTTCAAACTGTGGTTTAAAAAGCAGAATTATATCAGATATAGCGAGTCTATCAACATCATCTATAATATAAAGGAGTGAAATAAACGAAACATCACTTACAACTAGGTCAAATTTCTTCTGTGATTCAAACTTTCTTATGTCACAAGATTCGTATGAGTAAACGCGGTCATCATCTTTTATACTCTTGTGAAGTTGCTCTTTTCCAACATCTACAGCACTCACTTCTGAGACTCCATTTTCTAAAAGAACTTGAGTAAAACCACCAGTTGATGAACCTATATCTAAAGCTATACGATTCTTTACATCAAGTTTGAGTTCTTCTAAAAAGAGTGCGAGTTTATTCGCTGAACGCGATACATACTGTTTATAATTTTCTATGCTAATCTCGTCCTCACTCGTAACCTTAAACGAGCTTTTTTTAATAACTACCGCGTTTACACTTACTAAACCATTTTTTATAATTGACTGAGCCTTTGTTCGACTATCTACTAAGTTTAAGTCTACTAAATAATTATCTAATCTCATTCTTCAAACTTTTTCATAAGAGATGTAAAAGATAAAAATAATAGTGCTAAAAATATCTTAGTCACAATAAGTATCCTCTTGCTCTTCATACTCATTTTCATCTATTTCTTCAAGAGGCTTTTCATTTGTATAGTCGTACTCTTCTTCTACTTCATCTTCTATAATTTCATTATCTTTAAAATTTATCATATTTTCACTCTCTTATGCAGTTTTAAGAGCATTAGTTAAAAACATTTTAATAAGTGATTGATAAGGTACATCCATCGCATTTGCTTTTACTTTTAGCTCTTCTATCATATCTACAGGTAAACGTAGAGATATACTTTTAGTGGTTTTTTTCAAGTTTGAAAATCGAGTAGGTTTGACCTTACTCATATCAAAGTACTCTGTCACATCATTTTCATCCCAGAATGTCGATTCTTCTGCTTCCGTTTTGAAACTAGGTAGTTTTTTAAGTTCTTTCACGGGGTACTCCTTGAGGGTATAAATCATCCTCTCTTTTTTACTCATAGCTCTTGCAGATATAACTCTAATCTGCTTATTTCTTATGGTAAAAACAACTGTTACTAAATCATCAAAGTCATTTTTACCAAGAGCAACACATCTACACTCATTTAAAGAGTGTTTAAAGTCTTCTACAATAAGCAGTGGTTCATTGAAAAAAACCTCTTCAATTGCTGTCCATTTGAGACCATGTTTGTCTTCATTTTTATGAATATTTCCTTCATCCCAAAGAAACCCAACAATAGAATCAATATCTAAACAATCAAATTTCATTCTCTTCCTTGTATATTGCTATTATATACAATATTATTTTTATTGTCAATTTAATCTCTATAACTATCATCCCATAAGAAAGTATAATATGCCTAAAAGTGGATATTCAAGTACAGGGGTGTTTCCTTAAAGTGGAGATTCATTACACGGTACATATACTAGATAATGCTGGGACATTGCTTGAATTTTATGCATTACAAAGTAATGTGTAAAATTAAAGCTGTGTCCCTCTCAAACAAGGCACCAAGTAACAAAAACAAAATATACAAATACATAAGCATTAAAAGTGGAAATTCATCACCTGACCCTTTGCTTATTATGCATTACAAAGTAATGTGTAAAATTAAAGCTGTGTCCCTCTCAAACAAAACACCAAGCAACAAAGACAAAATAAACAAATAGTAAGTAAGGAAAAGTGTAAATTCATTACACGGTACTTATATTATCTGAGAGAAGAGTTACGAGAAAAAAGTGGAGATTCACTCACAGGGGTGTAATTCATAATGT
>CAZPRE010000144.1:0-5120 GCA_964588875.1 uncultured Sulfurimonas sp.
TAAGAAAAGAGTTAACCCCATTAGAGAACAATAAGGAAGAATATTTAGCTAAAAAGAGTCTTCTTCTAAAAGAGTTTAGTGATGAACTCTCATTAAACATCTTTTTTGATTCACTTGAAATCAAAGAGATTATACAAGACTTAGCAACCCAGATCTAATAGTTACATTAGTTCTGTTGATACACTCTCTTCTAAACAACAGGATAACCTTATTCCTATTGCATCTACTGATTTAGAGATTAGTGATGAAGATTTCACAAGTATCATTAGTGTATTACGAAGTAGCACACAAGATTTGCTTGGATATAGGTGCGAGTTAAGTTATAATAATAAAAATAAGAATTACTACAAGGAAAATAATCTTTTGCAAACTACTGCATTAAATATTTTAAAAACAGGCAATAATGTTTTCATTACTGGTTCTGCTGGAACGGGTAAAACCTATCTCTTAAATCAATTTATATTTTATTTAAAATCAAGAAAAATACTTCCAACTATCGTAGCCCCTACAGGTATTGCTGCGTCACATCTCCAAGGGCAAACTATACACTCTTTTTTTAGTCTAGGTATTCGTGACTCAATAGATGATTACTATATAGAGTCATTATTGGAAAAGAAGTATTTACAAACTAGGTTTTCTAAACTAAAAGTTCTTATCATCGATGAAATTTCAATGGTTTCACCTGAAATATTCACTTGCCTAGATAAAATACTTAGAGCTTTTAAGGAGAATGACATACCTTTTGGGGGAGTACAAACAGTACTCTCTGGAGATTTTTTTCAACTTCCACCTATTTCAAAGTTTCCTAAAGACAAACGATTTGCATGGCAATCTCCATCATGGAAAGAGTTAGAACTAAAAACATGTTATCTGCAAGAGAAATTTAGACAAGATGATAATGTTCTTATTAGTATTCTAGATGATATTAGAAGTGGCAATGTTTCAAGTAACTCTTTAGATATTTTAAACTCAAGGTTTCATAAAGATTTAGCAATAGACTTCACACCAACCAAACTCTATACTCACAATATAGATGTTGATAGAATAAACAGTGATGAGCTAAGTAAGATAAATAACCCCTCTCACTTATTTAAATATAAGTCAGAGGGAACAGCAAAAAATATTGAAAAAATATTTAAATCCTCCCTTGTTTTAGAAGAGATTAGCTTGAAGAAAGATGCAGTAGTTATGTTTATAAAAAATAACCATGAACTCGGCTTTGTTAATGGTACTACAGGTGTTGTAGTAGACTTTGATAAGAAAACAGGTCTTCCAGTAGTGAAAACATCATACGGGGCTTTAATCAAACTCGCATTAGAAGATTGGACTATGGAAAATGAGAGTGCAAATATAGTTGCTAAGGTTTCACAAATTCCACTTAAACTTGCCTGGGCTATAACTATCCATAAATCTCAAGGAATGACTCTAGATTCTGCAGAGATAGATTTATCTAAGACTTTTGAAGTAGGGCAGGGATATGTTGCTCTTTCTCGTATCAAAAACATAGATGGACTGCGTTTAATGGGTCTAAATGATAAAGCACTGAGTGTTGACCCTCTTATTCTACATATCGATGATAGAATCAAAGCAGCCTCAAAAAAAGCAAGTGATGAGATATCTACTGTTTCCTCAGAGAATCTTGAAAAGATATTCGAGTCATATATCTTGAGTATAGATGGAATAACAGATATAAGTAAAATAAAAGCACAAGAAGCAGTTTTAAAATCTGAGAAGAAGATAGTGGCTAAAAGTTCTACTCCTACTTATATACAAACAAAAGGGTTGATTGAAAGTTCTAACTCTATTTTAGAACTAGCTACAAATAGAGGAATGAGTAAAGGAACTGTCATTAATCATCTGAGGATTTTAAAAGAACAAGACCCTAAAATAAACTTAGATAAATTCATGCCAGATGCAGAGACTATTAAACTGATAAATGAAGCCTTAGTGATGATAAAAGAGAGAAACAATAAAGATGACTTTAGTGAGGATGGCAAACCTCGATTGAAACCTATATTTGAGGCATTAGATTCTAATGTTGAATATGATGATATAAGGATAGGTCTTTTCTAAATCAAGGGTAATAGACTTAAGGAGTTTTGATTCAATGTTTCTTGTTACATTTTAAAGATAGCGGATGATAAGGTAGTATTTTAAATAAACCTATCATCTGAACGTTTGTTTACGACTTCCTCTCGCGAAGCGAGCATCCAGCCAGAGGAAGTTTTTCCCTCTACCTTGTCAAAGTTTTCTATATACGGTTTTATGTCCAAGAGTGGCGTGTTGTTAAGAACATCGATACCGCGAACATAAACTATATTCTCTTCTACTCTAACGAGTTCTACTACAGAGAGGCCAATCCCATTTGGATGAACCGGAGTTCTTGTTGCAAACACACCGCGTTTAGTATGTGTTTCGTCATTGAAGGGAATTACTTCAAGCTGCGGCTCTACGACTTTATGAAAGTGATAAAAAAGATACAAATGCGAAAATGTATCCAAATCTTTAAGCCCTGACATATATTTAGTGTCAATCTCTATAGAGGCGATAAGATCTCCCGCACCTCTAGGTTGAATTGGCATGTTTTGCAAATCTTCAAAAGGTGTATGAATCACACCGATTGCATGCATAGTCGTCGAATAGTTTTTCATTACTAAACCTTCTTTTCTTGTATTTAATGAGATTATATCATTAATCTTCTTTTCTAAATTTTTTACCCCTTAATCCCATCTGCACGAGGAGTGAGTAAAAATTTAAAAAATACTTTTATATATATCATAAATGGTATAGACCAAACTATTGATGAATAGAGATATAACTCGCTTATATACTCAGGAAAAAATGGAATCAATCCACGCATAAAAGTGGCTACTATAATAAGTCCAACCATTGAATGTGTATAGATATTTGATGTCAAATGTCGTCCAGTATGTATCCAACCAACAATAATCATAACAAGAATATACGAAAGTCCTATAGCACCACTTGTGATGAAATGTCTAAAGTGATTTATACCATCTATGTTAGGATTTAGTAAATCCCAACCCATTAAAGCATAACCTAAAAAGAACAGTACATATATACAAGCAAGGTAAATTACATAAGGCTGATTGAGTATAAACTTATCTTCAAGCTTATACTCACTTGTAATACCTAAAATAGCAGCTCCTGTAGCTAGACCTAACCAACCTAAAGCAGAATTCTCAGGATAGAAAAACTCAACGATTGTAAAAACTATAACAGCAAAAATAGCTAAGTTAGTTTTTGGTGGACGAGATATAAAAACATCATCAATTTCCTTGTCTTCCATAAGCTCATTTATCGCTTCCATATTTACACGACGCAGTGCTAAGAGTATAAGAATAACAATAGCACCAAGAGCAACTTTAAGAATATCCATAGAGTTTGTCTCTACTAAACCTGCTTGAGATGCAAAGAACCAAGTCTCTATAAAAAATAGTGCAACTGCTGTATAACCTATAGAAGAGTGGCGTTGGAGTTTATCTAAAACAGTATCTATTGCAAACCATATAATCCAAGCAAGCATAGCAAGGTTAAAAAATGCAGCTACATAAACACCAAGATAGTCAATAAACCAAAAGCTAACTCTTCCTGCAATCCAGAGCAGTATAATATATTTGAGTCGTTTACCTACAAAAGGGACCATACCTGGAAAAAGCTCAGGAAGTCCCGTTGTTAAAAAGGCTAGAATTCCGGCAGTTAAAACGCCAAATAGCATCTCATAAACATGCCAAGTAAGAGTATCATTCATAAATGCTATATTTAAAACACCACTCCAAACAAGTCCCCATAAAATCATACTCAAAACCATATATGGAGCTAAGAGTAAAAATGTAGGACGAAAACCATATGCTAAATAGGGTGGAATATTTTTTTCATCAGGATAGTATAGATAATGGTTAGTTGCATGTAGTTTTTCTTCTATTATTTCTTGGCTCATTATTTTAGCTCCAGTTCAAAGGTATCTATTATTTCAGCATCTTGTAGTATTTTTGCACTCTCGCCATATACATACTTGTCATCGCGTTTAGTCTGCTCTAAATCATAAGTGAATTTTTTTACAATATGACCAGGGTCGGCTTTGAGCAAAAGTATCTCATCACTAAGACGTATCGCTTCCATTAAGTCATGGGTGATAAAGAGTATACTTATTCCTTTATCTTTTACCATCTCTATCAGTACAGTTTGTAACTCTTTTTTGAGTCCAATATCAAGGGCAGAGAAGGGCTCATCTAAAAAGAGTAGAGAAGGCTCGATCACTAATGCTCTTGCAAAACTAACACGCTGCTTCATCCCTCCACTTAAATCTTTTGGAAATTTGGTGAAGTCTTCCTCTTCAAGTCCAAATCTAAGTGCAATTTTTTGTGATTTTTCTATGGCACTGCGTTTAGATTCACCTTGTGCCAAAAGTCCTATGGCAATATTATCTATAACATTTTTCCAAGGTAGTAGTCGTCCTTCTTGAAAGGCAAATGCACTGCTATTGAATGTGTTTGTAACACTTCCTTCTTCTACATCAAGCAAATCTGCACACAGATGCATAAGTGTTGTTTTACCACCACCACTGGGTCCAACGATAGATAGAATCTCACCCTTGTTCAAAGTGAAATTAATATCTCTTAAAATCTCCGTAAAACCAAAATGATGATTAAGATTTTTTACTTCTAGCTTCTCCATAACTCAACCTCTCTTTTTATAGGTTCTAAAATTACATACTCTATAAACATAAGTGAACCTATCATAATACTTACAAGTGCTAATGCTGTTGGAGTATCTAACTGTGAACGCGATATTGCGAGCAGGGCACCTAAACCATCACTTGTAGCGAGAAGTTCAGCCATGATAACTATTTTCCAAGCCATTCCAAGACCACTGACCCATGCCGGAAAGACATAAGAAAATATATGAGGAAAGTAGACATCAAAGAACTTCATATGCCAAGGAAGATTAAAACTATCTGCCATCTCTTTTAGGTCACCATCAAGTGTTCGTGTACCTTGCAATGCTCCAACAAAAATAATAGGAAAAGATGCAACGATGATTGTAAAGATAACAGTCTCATCTCCCATACCAAACCAAATCATTGCCAAAACTATCCA
>CAZPRE010000145.1:0-5110 GCA_964588875.1 uncultured Sulfurimonas sp.
AAAGATAACAGTCTCATCTCCCATACCAAACCAAATCATTGCCAAAACTATCCATGCAATAGGGGGCATACCCACTAATATAGTCACTATAGGACGACTCATCATGGAGGCTGTGGCGAAAAAACCTGCAAGTAATCCCAAAAGAGAACCAAGTAATAGTGAAATACCAAAACCAACTGAGGCACGATAAAGAGTAGTATTTATTTCAATCCAAACTTCATTATCTTGTAGCATCAAAGTGAGGGTCTTAAATGTCTCAAATGGTGAAGGTAATACTAAATCTCCATAGACTTGATTTCCAAAGTCCCAAAACGCGATAAAAAGCAGGATAGATGCAATAGCACCCCAGCCACTCCATAGATAAGAAGGAAAGTCCTTAAGTATTTTTAATATAAATTTCAAATTAATCCTTGTAATGATAATTATTATTAGAATTATAGCATATATTGATAACTAATATCATTGATATTTGTCAATTCATGTATTTGTTGATATAATCACATTAATAAATCTATATTATAAGAGAGTGAAGATGAAAAAAACTATAGTTAAAATTATTGCGGCAGTTCTTGTTTTGGGCATAAGTTATTATATTTGGCATGTCCATTTTAATTTTCGTTTTGAGGAGATAAGTGATGGGAAAGTATATAAGTCTGCTCTTATTAATCCCGATAAACTTGAGGGGTATTTACTTCAGAACAATATAAAAACAGTAATAGACCTACTAGATGCTGGTATACAAGATGACTTAAATCCAGCCAAGCAGGCTGAAATAAATGCAGAAGACAGTGCAATAAATGAGATTAACACTAAACACTCTCTAAATATACAACATATAAATATACCCTCGGGACAAGTTCCAACAAAAGATACTCTTAAAAAGTTTTATGAAGTTCTTGATGATAAAAACAACTATCCCATTTTAATACACTGCTATCATGGAACAGGAAGAGCTCAAATATATAGTGCTATCTATAGACTTGAGTATGAAAACTGGAAAAATGAAGATGCACGGGCTAAAACTAGGTTTATAGTTGAGGGTTTTGGATATAGAAGTAGTTTTGCTAATGGAAAAGGCAAGGGTGATTTCTTAATTAACTACGAGCCACGTAGTAGCGGCAATAATAGTACGCTAAACAGGCTAAAATAATAAGGCATAGTTTGAAAATTATTTTAATAATATCTCTTTTGATTTCGTCCATTTTTGCACACCCGCATACATTTATAGAAGTTTATCCGACTATTAGGGTGCAAGATGATAATACAAGTGTAATTCATTTCAAGTGGGTATTTGATGATATGACCTCTACCATACTAATAATGGACTTGGATAGAGATGGTGATGGAAAAATAAATGCAAAAGAGAACAGAGATGTAGAAAAAGAGTATTTTTCTACGCTCGAAGACTACAACTATTATACTTTTATTATATTAGATGAAAAATTTCTAAAGTTTCCTAAGGTAAATAACTTTCGAGCTACGATAGAGAATAATCGAATATGTTATTATTTTGATATAGAGTTAAAGCATAATCTAAAAAATATAGTTTTTGAGTTTGCTGATAGTGTTTATTATGTAGCAATGGTCTTAAAAAAAGAGTTTGTAGATGCAAAAGGTTTAGATGTGAAAGTTACGGATGTGGATAATGATTTGTACTTCGGTTATAGATTAGAGTTAAAATAGTGGAATTTTATAAACACTTCTTACATACACTTATCGGGTGGCAATACGAACTTAATAGTTATATCTCAACAACTATTAGAAGTTTAAATGATGAAAATAACCTTAGTGCTTCGTTACTTGTTTTAGGTATAGCTTTTATATATGGACTTGTACATGCCGCTGGACCAGGACATGGAAAAGCACTTGTAGCACTCTACTTTACATCAAATAAAAGTGACTATAAAAAAGCTTTTAAAATGGGTTATATAATTTCAGTAATTCATGCTTTTTCAGCACTCATTTTTACTTTTGGTATTTTCTTTATTCTTAAAACGATGTTTAGAAAAAACTTTGATGAGTTTTCTAATATCGCCATGGAGATAAGTGCTGTAATGATTATAACTGTCGGCTTATACTTAATGTATGAAGCTTATATGTCAAGAAAGTATAAAGAGCATAAAGAGAGGAACTCCTCAAAAAGTGAAATGGCAGTTGCATTTAGTGCTGGTGTTGTTCCTTGTCCTGGAGTTATGACGATTGTACTGTTTTGTGTAGTCTTAGATCAATTTACACTTGGCATTTTAGCAGCAATTTCTATGAGTATAGGAATGGGTCTTACAATTTCATTGGCTGGAATATTTAGTATTGCTCTAAACAAAAAAGCAGGTGGTTTACTTCATAAGAAAGCTTACATTCTGGAAATGATAGGTGGGATGTTTGTGTTTCTTCTAGGTCTATTTTTGTTGATATCTACTACTGCTCTAGGCTAGTAGTAGAATTCATCATCTGGAAGTTTTCCGCCTATACTTTTAGGATTGTTGTTTTTAAGCAGAGAGTAAAAAAATTCTAAATCAGCTTTAGAGTCTTTTGCACTTACATAATTTAACTGAACATACTCTATACTATCAGTTACTGCATCTGCATTTAACATCTCAATATATTTCTCAACTAAAACACCAGCTTCTTTAGGGTTGGCTTTATACCATGCTAAAGACTTTGCATACTCTTCATTAAATCGTTTTGTGACATATTTGTCTTGTTCACCAATAACAGCCATACCTGCTTGAGGGATTTTCCCTTCAATCTTAAATGCTTCTCCCCACTCTCGCTCTAAATCAGAACTTCTATAAAGGTCTGGTGCTATAAGTTTAAGTGGAAAAGAGTTAGTCTTTCTTAATGCCATAGAGATAGCTGGTTCAGCTAAAAGAGCATGATCAACTCGTCTTAAAATAAGCATCTGCATCGCATCGATAGGGGAGCCAACATATTTAAGGTTAAAATCTTTTTTAGGGTCTAGACCTTGCTTTTTTATAATCTCTTCAAAAACTATGTCAGGCATATCTGCACGAAAAGGCATTGCAATATCACAACCTTTAAAGTCAGCCAAAGTCTTTTTATCTTTGTCCCTTGTAATCATTCCTAAAATTCCCCAAACAGAAACATTTAAGAGCTTTATATCAACACCTTTGTTGTAAAGGTTCGCAGCTACATTTGTAGGAACTGCTATATAATCAGTTCGACCACGAAGAGTTAAAGCACGAAGTTCATCAGGATTCTTCCACATTACAAACTCAACATCTTTTGCAACATCACTAAGAGCATTTGTTTCTATCATATGCAGAAGAGGGTGTGATACTGAAGCCATAGGACCACTAAGTATAAGTTTTTCTTTTTTAATAATCTCAGCTGCGTTTAGTACAAAAACTAAAGAGCTAAGAAGTAGTATTTTTTTGAACATCTGTTTTCCTATTTATAAAATTGAGATAGCGACTTTAAGTATCTGTTTTTGAGGTACATCTCTATGTCTCATTGAGACTATCTTAGTAATGGGGCAAAGTAAACTTTTAGACTTTGCATAACCCGACTTTTTAATGAGAACTTCTATTTCTGATTTTAATTGTATATCAGACACTTCTTATCCTTTTAAAATAAATAACCGATTCTGGCAATGAATCGTTGTTTCTCTAATGGTTGATACTCACTTAAATCGTTATGTATACGCAGTAGCATCAAGATTCTGCTGATTTGCTACTTCCTAGTTCCGTTATACATACTATCGCGTTTAAGATAGATATGTTTAATTCCCATTTTTAGTTTTCCAGCAGGCATAGTTCTTGCCATTGTGGCTAAAATTACTTTTTTCACTTCAACTCCATATATTGATAATAATTCTCAATATGCAAGTATAGCCATTGAATTCTTAAAGAGTCATTAATTTGATAACTATTATCAATTATATGAAGAGATGAAAAAAGTTTACTTTTTTTGATGCAATAGTAACTAAAAAATAGTAAAATGACATTGATGAATAATATAATAAATATAAATTCTTGTAATTTTAAATACCCAAATGCTACTCATAATATAATAAATATAGAATCACTTACTATCAACAGGGGTGAGCATATTTTTTTAAAAGGTAAAAGTGGAAGCGGAAAAAGTACATTTTTAAACCTTTTAAGTGGTGTACTTGAAGCACAACATGGAGATATTGAAATTTTAGGAGTAAATGTAAAAAGTTTGAGTAACTCGCAAAAAGATAAATTTCGTGCAGATAACTATGGAATTATATTTCAAGATCTAAATCTTTTACCATACTTGAGTGTTAGGGAAAATATATCTTTAGCATGCGGATTCTCAAAAGTAAAAGCTAACAATATACAAAATATTACAAAAGAGATAAATGTGCTTTTAGATGCCTTAGAATTTCCACATGCCAAAAAAGATGTAAAAGCGATGCAACTAAGTGTAGGAGAGCAACAAAGAGTGGCAGTTGCTCGTGCACTTTTAGGCAAACCTAAAATCATTATTGCAGATGAGCCAACTTCAGCACTTGATAGTGATGCAAAAGATAAATTTATGCGCTTGCTCTTTGCTCAGGTTAAAGCTCAAGGATCTACTCTTATTTTTGTAAGCCACGACAATGAATTAGCTAACTATTTTGAGCATGTTTATGATTTTTCTGAGATAAATAAGGTGGAAGAAAAATGAAGCAACTTTTTTACTTAACATATAAAAGTATTCTAAATAGAAAAATAGCTTTTATACTTTCAGTTATTTCAATAGCTATAAGTGTAGTTCTTCTTTTAGGAGTAAATAAAATTGTAAAAAGCTCAAAAGAACACTTTATAAATACTATACATGAGACAGATGTCATAGTGGCAGCTTCAAATGGTTCTATTGATATTTTACTAAATTTGATTTTTCATATTTCAGATCCTTTAGCCGAGATGGATTATACAACTTATGAAGATATATCGATTATGGAAGAGGTGAGTTGGGCAGTTCCCATCTCTTTGGGAGATAGCTTCAAAAGTTTTGATGTAGTCTCTACAAATGCTGAGTATTTCAAGCATTACAAATACTCATCAGGCAAGCATTTAGAGTTTTTAAATGGGAGAGGATTTAATGGTTTTTATGATGTGATTTTAGGTGCTAATGTTGCAAA
>CAZPRE010000146.1:0-5073 GCA_964588875.1 uncultured Sulfurimonas sp.
AATAATTGGAAAAGGAAGGCCTATTTTAAATTTACCAGGTTTTACAGTTCCTGGTACAATATGTAAAGAAACCGAAAATAATTTAACAATGAAAAGAAAAACTTACCTCTTTTCATATGCAGGGTTTAACGGAAACAAACCAATAGAAATGTCAAGTATAGGTATTAGAATCAATTCATGGCTAGAAGCAGCAGATTGGATTAAACGCCATCCCATTCTTGGTCTAGACTCTGAAGCAATACCCGAAGTCATTCGTCAGTCTCAAAGATTTGATGATAATTTAAAAAAACAATTTGGACATTTACATAATTTTTTCATAGAGACATTAGTTGCTTATGGGCTTGTTGGGCTTCTTTTAATTATTGCACTTTATTATTTTATAATTAAAAGTACACTAACTTCTTCTATCACTGAAGATCAAAGAAAATTCTATCTACTTACTAGTATATGTTTCACTACCTACTGGTTTGTAATAAATAATTTTGAAACTTTCAACAGTCGGCACCTAGGAATTTTTACACACAATATGATATTTGCAAGTTTTTATACCTTTCATATAACTAACTATTTAAAAGGAAAAGAGAAGTAATCACAGGATAAAGCTTATACTTTATTAATCCCATTTTCACAAACAAACTTATTTTCCATTCTATTTTTCTTATACAATTCCACTATTGTTTCTGGCTTTTCTCCACGAGTTCGTGGATGCCATAGGTGAAATACATTCGCTATATTTTTTGAAGAAACCAACTTACATCCTGAGGACTTAAAACGCCAACTTAAATCTGTATCATCGCCATAAGTCGTTGGCTCGTAACTCTCATCAAATCCATTTATATCTAGTAAATCTTCTTTGAAACATGAAAAATTACAACCTAGAATCGAAGCGCTGCGTTTTCTTTTTGCTAAAAATATCTTATATATCCAAGAATTTGGAGAGATAAAAAATCCTTGCTCAAATCTAACTTCCTTATCAAACATAAATTTCAAAGCATATAAAAAATAATAGTTTTCTATAGAAGAAGCTTTAGTCTTACCATCTCTTATGTCTTGTGAGATTTCTTCATTCAAGTTTACTCTACGTCCAGCAAGAACCTGCCCCAGCTTAGCAATCTTTACCTGCGAACTAATGAACTTAGAATAAGGAATCACATCACCATCCAAAAATATAAGATACTCTCCACTACTTGCAACAACAGCCTTATTTTGAATTACAGTTTTTGTTCTACCAACATCCTCATGGAATACGTGCTTAACACTTAGTACAGGATAGTTCTTTAAAAAATCGATAGTGCTCATATCATTTTGATCTTCCGCAATCACCACTTCAAAATCTTCATAATCTTGAAGAAGTAGAGAATCAAGAGTTAAACCAAGGGCAACTAAATCTTTATACGTTGTTATGATTACACTAACTTTCACTTAAATCCTTTAACATTATTGAGAGTCGATTAAACTGTTTCTCGTTTGAAAACTTCTCTTCACACTTTTGTTCTCCTGCAATAGAAAGATTTTTTAAAAGCTCAGGAGAATCTATCAACTTTGTAATATTTAAAGCTAAACTCTGATGATTTCCAACCTCAAATAAAAGCCCATTCTCACCATCATCTATAATCTCCACAACACCACCACTGTTTGACCCTATCACTACAGTTTGTACCTGCATCGCCTCTATAACAACAAGTCCAAAAGTCTCGCGTTTTGATGCCATTACAATTGCATCAGATATTTGAAAGAAGTGATGTGGATTTTTCATAAAGCCTAAAAAATGAATCTTACTCTCAACACCCAATTCTTTTGCTAGAACTTTCAACTCTTCTATATAACCCTTATTCATTTCATGCCCGACAAAGTAAGCATTTACATCTCTATTTTTTATCTCACTCAATGCTTTTATCAGTAAGTATTGTCCTTTTGCCTCATTGATTCTTCCAACCATACCAATATTAAAAGAATCCTTCTTGAAGTTTAACTTTTCTTTTAAAGAGTCTGCTTCTCCTGTATTTAACATATCGACCTTATCAGAGCCCATATATAAAACTTCAATTTTAGGTCGAATATCTTGAGGTATGAATTTTTCTAACTGCTCTTTAACCTGATATGTCACACTTAACATCAAATTCATATTTTTATACATAAGCCTATGGTAAAAATCATTTTTAAAACGAGTCATAGTCATATTTCTAGTCTGGGCAAGTTTAGGTTTTCTTTTTGAAAGCATTTTTGCTAAGACGACAAAAGGCATATCCTTTGTCCAGTGCATATGAATAATATCAACACTCTTCTCATCAATAATATTTGCTAATTCTTTAGCCGCTCCAAACATAAAAAGATTGGAACTTTTTTTTATTTTAATAAATTCTTTTTCATCTTCATAATACTGTTCTAATTTAGTATCTGTATTGATTATGGAAATAACTTCAAAATCATCTTGTAACGCCTTTGCCGCTCTAACCATATAAAGTTCTAGTCCACCCAAATCTGGTGACATACAAAGCTCGATAATTGTTTTTTTACTATTTTGCATTTTCTTGCATCTCCAACATTAAAGCATATTTCATATAAGAACTAAACGCGGATATAACTGCCACATTCCAACCATTGACTCCGTGGAAAACACCACCTTTTAAAACAAGTGCTTTAAAGAGTGCACCTGCACCATGTAAAAATGGGTCAAACCTTGAAGCTCTTTTACCATCTTCATATGTGAGCCTTGCTCCACGAGTTATAAACTTATGAGAAGTTTTTATCATCTGTGAATAATCTTCATAAGAGTAGTGAAGCATGTCCGCGTTTAGATCTTGTATATTCTGAGTCTCTACTCTAGCATGTCCACCAGCAGTTGTGTAAGAACATTTTGAACGATTGTAAAGTCTTGTAACACGGTCTGGGTACCAAAGCTTTATAAAAGCCTTTCCGACATAAGTTTTTCTTGCAAATGAAAAAGCATCAAATGTAGTTGCATCTAGGTCTAAGTTTTTAATAGCCTCTATCGCGTTTACATCCAATCTTTCATCAGCATCTATACTTAATATCCAATCATTTTTTGCAAGCGGCGCACCAAAGGCTTTTTGAGCTCCATCGCCGAGATACTTTTGTTTGACGACTCTTGCACCTAAGGATTCAGCAATTTCACAAGTTTTATCGATACTTAGCGAGTCTATAACAAGGACCTCATCACAAACTTCTTGTACTGATTTTATAACGTCTTCTATATTGTTTTGCTCATTTAAAGTAATAATATTTGCAGTAATTTTCATAGGCGAATTATAGCATTAATGTTATAATTGCACAAAATTTTTCTTTAGGTGTTTAGATGAAAGTTGCTGTTGTAGTAAGAAGTCTTAAAATTGGGGGCATGGAGAGAGTTGCAATCTCCCTTACAAAAGCCTTCCAGGACGAAGGACATGAAAGCCATCTTATCTATTTTAAAGAGAAAAAAGAGCACTACTCAACAGATGGTATCAAAAATGTACATCACTGGAATTTTGATAAAATTATGCTTAAAAGTGTTATTGGCATTTTTTACGAGATTTTAATTAGACTGCTTAATATTCCTTTTCGTCAAAGTTACGCTCTCACAAAAGGTTTTGTAACATCTTTTTTATTCAAATCAAAACTCAAATACTTAGAGAGTGATGGAAAACCTTTTGACTTAATCATCATCAGGGGCCAAGGCACCTTTGAGTTTCTCTGGTACAAACAAGACAAACGGTATGTACAAGTTTGTGAAAACATTCTCTACCCTGACCACAAGATGACATACTTTCGTAAACTTCATGCAAAAATTCTCTATGATTCTAAAAATATAGCCTGTGTTTCAAATGGTGTTTTAGAGAGTTTTAACAGACTCGAAGTTGATACTGGTTTAAAAGCTAAAAAGGCTATAAAACTCACAAACCCCATAGATATAAAATATATAGAAAAGTCATCACAAGAGTTCCCTGTAGCTATAAATGCCCCTTATATAGTAAACGTAGGAAGAGTTGCACCAGTAAAACAGTTAAGTCTGCTTATAGAAGCCTATGCATACATGAAAAAAAACTATGAACTCCCTCATAAATTGGTTCTAGTGGGTCAAGGTCACGACGAAGAGAACGTAAGAGCTAAAATTCAAGAACTTAAGCTAGAAAGTTTTGTAATCATGGTGGGACTACAAATCAATCCGTATCCCTATCTTGCAAATGCAGACCTTTTTGCTCTTAGTTCAAAGCATGAGGGTCTTGGAATGGTACTGCTTGAAGCACTTGCTTGTAAAACTGTCGTTGTAGCGACAAAAAGCAAGGGTGGTGTAAGTGATATTATGCAAAATGAATTAGCTGATTTTTTATGTGATGCCACGCCTCAAGCCTTAGGAGATTTAATGGCTAAAGAATTACTAAATCCTACTCCTTTAGACTTTGAAAAACATATTAAAGAATTTTTACCAGATACTATAGTAAATAGATATATCAAGGAATTTCAACTTGAGTCATAAATATATAATCAACGATAAGTATAAACATTTTGAAAAAGAGCTACTCAATATTAAAGATATTTTCAAAAGTTCAGACGAAAGTATTCACAAGGCTAGAAACGAGCTAAAAGTCATTGAGATAAATGGTATTAAATGTGTTGTAAAATCATTTAAAGTGCCTCATATGCTTAATCGAATCGCTTATACTTTTTTTCGTGATGGAAAAGCGAAAAAATCTTATCTAAACGCGGTAAAATTAATGGAGTTGGATGTTACAACTCCTGAACCCATAGGTATAATAGAATTTTTCAACTCCTCTCTTTTAAGCGAAAGTTATTTTATCTCGGTTTATGAACCTTATGAATTCACTATTCGTGAAGTCTTTCACCACAAGGTCGAGAATATCCAAGAGATTTTAAAACAGTTTGCCGCGTTTACATACGAGATACATCAAAAAGGTGTTTGGCATGTTGATTACTCACTTGGCAATATTTTAATAACTAAAGAAAAAGACTCTTACAAGTTTTCATTAGTAGACATAAATAGAATGGAATTTAAAAATATTTCAGCAGAAGAAGGCCTAAAAAACTTCAATAAATTCTGGGCAAAAAATGATA
>CAZPRE010000147.1:0-5013 GCA_964588875.1 uncultured Sulfurimonas sp.
ATATTTCCATCTCTGTTAAGTTGTGAGCATCAGACACTAATGCTTTATATTTAGCACCAGGACCTGTATAAGCTTGGTATTTCATACCAGAGAATTTATCTGCTTTATAACCTACAAGGTAGTCAAAAGCTAATCTATTTGTAAACTCATAGTCATATGTTAATTCAATTAAGTATTTATTTTTTGTCTCTGTCCCTGAATCATCAGCATATTGCCCATCAAAAATTAGTGTAAAAATATTTTTGCCCCAGCCTTTGTTAACTTTAGCATCGAGATTGAAAACTTTAGTTTGTGTATTTCCTTGAGTCTCTATATATCCAAGTTCTGTATGTGTAACTAATGAATCATCTTTTTTTAAATCCGGCTCAGCAGCTATAACTAGTGAGCTAGCAACTAATGCACTTAATATAATTTTTTTTGTCATTTATGTTTTCCTTTTATAATTGTAATTTAGTTTTGTTCTTTTTGCATATTAACATCCATTTGTGGGTAAAGGAAAGAGATACCTTTTTCATCAAATGACAGTTTCACTTTTTCTATTTGCTCAAAATAAACAGCCCAGTAGTCAGCTGTATCAACCCATGCACGAGTTGTAAAGTTTACACTGTTATCACCAAGTTCACTTACTGCAATAAATGGAGCAGGGTCTTTAAAAACTCTGTCATCACTCATAAGTATTTCCATTAAAGTATCTTTTGCAAGTTTTAAATCACTATCGTAACCTATTCCAAAAACATGATCAACACGACGATTAGATTTCATTGAGTAATTTGTGATGTTCCCACCAATAATTTTTGCATTTGGAACAATAATTGTACGGTTGTCAACTGGTGTAATGATAGTAGAGAAAAGATTTACATCATCAACTGTACCAGCAGCTCCACCAGCTTCTATAAAGTCACCCACTTTAAATGGACGGAATACGATAATAAGAACTGCTGCCCCAACATTTGCTAAAGTGCCTTGAAGTGCTAAACCAATAGCAAGACCAGCTGCACCAAATATTGCTAGAAAAGAAGTGGTGTTGATTCCTAATGCATTTAAAGATGCAAGAATTATCATCATAAAAAGTATGAAGTAGATTAAGCTCTCAGCAAATTTACCTAAAGTTTTATCAACTTTGGCTTTTTCCATCACTGTTCTAGCAAGTATTGTTATTTTATTTATAGTCCACTTACCAATCATAAAGATAAGAATCGCAGAGATAATTTTTAATCCATACACACTAGCATAAGTGATTGCTAAGTCCGTATATTGTGATGCTTCTGTAGTTGTGTCCATGAATAGTCCTTACATCATATATTTGCGGAATTATAGCAAAGAATTGTGAGTTTCTAGGTAGATTGTATATTTAATGGGAGTATTTAAGGTTTTCTAGTTCTCGTGATAGCTGGTGATAATCATTTAAAAAAGGGGAAGAGACTTTATATAAAAGAGGTCTATACTTTAAGTAATTAGCCCAAGCTCTGATGCTAGGCTTTTCTCTACCGAGTTTAATAAGCTCAAAAGAGACAGCCGCATTTATAAAACCTTTAAGTAATTTTATCTCATCGTTCTGTTCATATCGACGAGGAAACCACAACTCTTCAAGAGCTTCATGTGCATCATAAAACCTCTCTTCTTTAATACAGTTTTTATAATCAGCTAAGAGTCTAGGGTATTTAGAGTACATCGTCATCCAATAGCATCATGTTTTTTCTCCAGTAACCTCGGCCACCTTTGAGTGAAATGCAGATATGATTTGGGAATCTCTCTTTGTACTCTCTGAGTCTATCGAGTGTGGCTTTGCCACTATCGCAGTAAAAAACAAAAACAGTTCCATCAGGATACTTTTTCATTTCATATGGATTGTACATGATAGTATCGGCTTTCTCAATAGCAGAGAGAATAGTATCGATTAGAAGAACTTGGATTCCTTCTTTGTTTAACTCTCTTTTATGTATCATGAACTCTTTTTGAGTCCATTCGCTTGGGTAATTCATGGCAAAATTATATAGAAGTTTTTTGAACTACAAGTTAAAACTTGTAGTTAGCTATAAAACGTAGGGTTTGAACCTCTACATTTTCATTTTTTGTCGGTAATTCTTCGGCTCTTTGATAGATATACTGAAAACGCAGTACAAAGTCTGAGATACTCTTTCCTATACCGAGGGCATAAGTTCTATCGAATTCCATGGCATGATGTTGGATTTTAAAACCGTCATTCATAATAGCAAATGCCCGTTTTCCATAGTAAGCACCTAATCCCAAGTGGTAGTGGTTGTAATGAGAGTGTATTTTGAGCCCACTAGTGAGGTAGTCCTTTTGTGCATTCTCTGCAAACTTGAGAGAGTTCTCTCTATTTTCTAAAGATATATACTTTGTAATTGAAGTGATTTTGAATTTCACAGCACCTATTTGATTTTTATAGTCAATTTTAAAATCACTCTGATAAACATTAAAATCTTTGTAGTCTGTATAATATTGTGTAAAATTAAGAGCAAATCTTTTGTTAAATGCATAAGTTAAACCTAAACCGTAGGCCACACCTTTGTCAGTAGGGGCAATATTATCATTGAGTATATTTATGTAGTTTAAATTAACTTCTATATGATTACTAAACTTATAAGTGTACTTTGCAAATATTTTTTGCGTAGTTAAATCTTCTTTTAGCGGAGGCTGCTTTGTGTTTGTATTAGCATACTCATAAGTGACTTTGTAAGCTGAACCTTTATAGTGTATATCTGCTCCAACACCGTATGCAACGCCATCCTCTTTTTGAACAGAGTCACTAAAGGTCTTACTTTCATAGTACGTAGATGCACTAGAGTGAATGGTTTGTGCCATTAAGTAGGTACTAAACGCGAGTAGTAATAGATATTTCATAATTATATTTTTTCCTTTGTAGTCTCTATTTTTTTAGATTTAAAAAGTGTAATAAGAGCACTTAGAAGTGCTCCTAGAAAAACGATACTATACCCAGTTGGTAGATCATAATAAAAAGAGATGAGAATAGCAGTAATACTAAAAAACCACCCAAAGCTAAAGCTCAGAAGAAGAGGGTTTTTAACATTAAACAGTGTTGATACCATTGCAGGAGCAATTAGAAGTACGAATACTACTAAAACACCAGCAAGAGCAACTGAAGATGTAACAGTAAGTGCAAGGAGAGAGAAAAATGCCAACTCTTTGTAAAAACCTGTGAGTTTAGGGTAGATCTTCCATATAGCAAGTGCTATAAATGCATAGATAATAGAACTCTTAATCACTGCATCAAGAGGTGTGAAGAGAATGTCACTTGCTAAAAGTGATTTAAAATGCTCCATTCCCTCAGCTGAGTTTGAGAGAACCATCATAATTCCACTCGCTCCCAAAACATAAAGTATGCCTATAAAAGCCTCTAGTTTGAGTTTTCTTTGTGAAGCAAACGCGATTAAAAAAGCACTCAGTAGTGCAAACGCGAGAGTTAAAACATAAAAATACTCTTCGTGAAAATAGCCTAAACTTATAGACGAACCAAGTGCTGCAAACTGAGCGATAGCAAGGTCTGTAAAAATGATACCGCGTTTTAAAATACCCATACCAAACCATGAGTGCATCATGACTAGGACAACAACTAATGCAATTGGAACAAGTAAAATATCTATCATTTTATAGCACTTGTAAGGTGATCAAAAAGTGAAGTTAAATCTTCAACATCATCCAATGCACCAATATCATGAGGCATAAGAATTATCTTGATTCCAGTTTTGTTAGAGATGAACTTTGCTGTTTTAGTTGTGTGATAGACATCATTTAAAATTCAACAAGGTTTTTTCTCTTTAATGAGTTTGATAAGATTTATAGTGTGTCTTGATGATGGTGGAATCCCCGGAAGTGGCTCAATGGTAGCTATACTTTCTAAGCCGTATGCTTTGTTGAAGTAAGCGAGATTATCGTGAAATTGAATAACTTGAAGACCTGACTTATTTGCCATTTTTGTTTTCCACTCTTGTAGTTTTAGGTTCCACATCTTAGAAAAATCAGTATAATTCTTTGCATATATTTCTGCATTTTGTGAGTCTATATCTGTCAAAAACTTTTGAATTCTCTGTGCTAAAATTAAGATGTTTTTTGGGTCTAAATGAAAGTGTGGATTACCATCTGGGTGAACATCTCCCCCTGAACGGTCAACATCTCCTCTCTTGTTAATGAGTGCCACATAGTTAGAAAGATTTAAAAAAGTCTTTGCATTTGGTGATGTTTTTCTGTTCCCTGCACGGTTTATCAGTGGAGGTAACCAACCAATTTCAAGCTGCCCTCCATTCATAATAAGTGCATCCGCATTTCTTACTTTTGAAATAAGTGAAGGGCGAGGAACCACAAAGTGTGGATCCCAGTTTCCTTTTGCTAAGACTACTACATCTACACTATCTCCGCCAATCTCTTTTACAATAGCACCTATATATGGATAACTTACTGCAACATTTAGGTTAGCTAAAAGTGTTAGTGGTAGAAGTAGTAAAAGTAAAAATCTTTTCATAGTGATTTCCTAGAAACTGTGTGCTGCATGAGCACCAATTGAGATGTTGGCTTGCAAGATTACAGTGTCAATATGTTGTTGTTTAGAATCAGGTTCTTCAGAGTATAGAGCATTATTACGGTTATATTGGAGTCTAAATCTTGCAAATTCACTTGTACTGTATTCAAGCATTGCTGAGTATTTGTCCATGTTCTGTGCTATGTCTGGAGCTGTTGATACATCATTTGTGGTGATTGCATCATATCTTAGACCCATGTGCCAGTTTTTATTGTATCCATATACTAGTTGAGTATAAAAACCAGCTTGTTTTTTCGTTAGTGGGGTAATTACTGTTACAAGGTTTGAGTTGTTTGCATCAATACCATACTTTGTTCCATCCATATCTCTGTAAAGATATTCACTTTGAAGTTTTAAAAAGCTGTAAGAATCAAAATAGTGTTTTACAAGTAAGTCTACTCCATAAAGTTTACTCGTTCCACTAAATGCATGTGGATTCTCATCATCCTCGCTGT
>CAZPRE010000148.1:0-4999 GCA_964588875.1 uncultured Sulfurimonas sp.
CAGCAGTAAATGGGTCTAAAAATGCACTTCCAACATCTGGTGTTAAAAGCATATCTGACTTGTTAATTGGTTGCCAAGCTTCGATAGAAGAACCATCGAAAGGAAGACCATTTTCAAGTTGACCAGCATTTACAGCACTCATTCTATAACTAATATGGTGCCACGCACCTTTAATATCTGTAAATCTAAAGTCTACAAATTGAACATCATTTTCTTCACAAAAAGTAAAAAACTCTTCCGTATTATTAACAAATTTACCCATTCATTTCTCCTGAATTTTAATCTGCTTCTAGTATATCCGATTTAAATCTATTAGTTGCAATTCAACTGATTAGTTTTTAATCAATTAAAAAATATGTTTCGTATTGTTATAAAATTTATGTCTATTTAGAGATAATCTTAAGATATAATATCCTTATAAAATTATCTTAAATATGGAGTGTTTATGATTTATGACTTTTGGAAAGATTACGAAGAGTTACTCTCGCATGATCAAGCACAATTACTTGATTATAGGCTCGATAATATAGCGATTAAATTAAATTACTTTTTTCAAAGATTAATTGCAGTAAATATAAAAAAGCGAAACATTAAGTTTTATCTGGCTGGTTCTTGTTTAAAGTCTGATGTCTTTAGAGATTTAGATATGTTTTTCCCTCTTAGTGAAGATAGAGAACTTGTAAACAGTGCTATGAATCAAGATTTTTTTGAGTATGAAAATAACTCCTATACCTATAGGTACAAAAATGACATTTATCAACTTGTTTACAGAGAACGATTTAATAATGCTTCGTTAAAAGAGCTTGTTGATGGGTTTGATTTTGATTCAACAAAGATAGCATTTGAATGTAATTATAATACTAAAAAAAGATTATTGACTATCTTATCCTGCGACATGAGACAGGAGTTTGTCAATTATATAAATACCCGGATTAATCATCTTCAAAGAGTGAGTGTAAATCCTTTTGTATCACTTCAGAGAGCTATTCATTTTTTAAAAAGGGGTGATGATGTCCCTTATGAAGTTTTTTTACAAGTATGTTCAAAAATTGCAGATTTAAAATTAGAAGAGAATGAAGATCAGTCCCTTCACTTTAAAAACTTGCAAGGAAATCCAAATAAACTAAGCAATATTAAGGATGCAATTTCAAGTTATATTGAGGATCACAAAGAGACTCCTACTGAGTAAATAGTTTAAAATATTACGCTAAAAGTTGACCCTTCATTTTCTTGGCTTTGTATCTCAAGTTTAAAGTGATGAAGAGTTAGTATGTTGCTTACTATAAAGAGACCCAATCCCAAAGAGTTGTTCCAATTGTTTTCATTTACTCTATAAAATTTGTTTGTAATTTTCTCGAGGTTTTGTTTAGAAATTCCTATACCTGTGTCTATGACACTAATATTCTCTTTATTAAACTTTATTATGACTTCATCTTCAGAGTATTTAAAAGCATTTTCAACTAAGTTTGTAATGACAATACTAAGAAGCGAAGCATCAGCTTTAATCGTTATATTTTCACTAGCTTGTATAAGAGCATCGCGTTTAGGATAGTTAAGTTGGATGTTTTCAACGGTATCTTCTATAAGTTCGTTTAGGTTAATACGATTAAATTTCATCTCTTGATTGCCATTATCAAGTTTAATAGATAATCTTAATGTGTCTATGAGGTCACTAAGTTTTGAGCCATTTTTGTAAATTTTTGTAAGAAATTTTTGTCTTATATTTGGATTGATATCTATATCATCTAGAAGTGTTTGTGAATAGCCATTTATAACTGCAATAGGATTCTTAAACTCATGAGATATAGCAGATATGATGTCATCTTTTTGTCTATTTGATATTTCAAGTTTTGATGTATATTTTGTTTTTTGTTTCTCTTTTTTTATGAGTATTTGAGCGACCTTACTCAGCAGATTAGTTATTATCGAGAACTCTTGTGAAAAATCAGAACTTATATAAGTAGGTTTTTTCTTTTTAGTTAACTCTTTTAAAAAGTCTACAATTTTTTGCATTTCATGTTGAATATGGATATTTATTTGGTAAGTAACGATAAATATAGCAATAAAAAAGAGCGCAGAGACCGCTAACACTTTAAGACCAAGTGAAAATATCTGCTCATTTATACTTTTTAACTCTGCTGCAAGTCTTATATAAATAGTTCCCGTCTTATTTTTGTACTCTTTTACAACATAGAGTAAATCTTCTTGTGTTGTTTTTGAATAACGAATTTTATATCCAAATTCTTGTTTAGTAGATTGGACAATCTCATCTCTATACTTATGATTGTCCATTTTAGATTTATCTTTATGTGATTCGGCAATGACATTCCCTTGAAAATCAACAATAGTGATACGGAGGTTAAGGGCTTTTTTCACCTGAAGTGCAAAAGCATCTATATCATTTTGTTCTTGTATTTTAATAGAGATAAGTTCTATAGAGTTACTTAAAGACTCTTTAGTTTGTGAGATGTAAAACTCTTTCATCCAGTAGTGGACAATAGTTCCGATGATAAGAAATAGAACAAGAAAAAGAGAGAAAAACTTTCGAAGTATAATCTGTTGAAAGTTTAACAAAAAATATAACCTTCACCACGAACAGCTTTTATATAGTTTTTCTCACCTTTTGGATCGATGTTTTCTTTTAATCTTTTAATGGCTACATTTACAGTTTTTAACTGCTTGTTAATACTATCTTTCCAAACACGCTCTAATAAGACATCTCTCGTTAAAAGAATATTCTGATTTTTTATAAATTCTAAAAGAAGATCGTGCTCTAAATGTGTTAGTTTGATATCTTCGCCCTCTATGCTAAAAGTTTTACTTGCAGAGTTATAAAGTATATCTTTATATTTTATGATATTTTGGACACCACTGCTTCTTTTAATAAGGGCCTTAACTCTTGCCTTAAATTCATTGATCTTAAAGGGCTTAGTAATGTAGTCATCTCCACCGCTATCGAAACCTTCGATGATTTCTTCACTAGAGTCTTTTGCACTAACATAAATAACTGGTACATTATAACCCTCACTACGTAGGGCAGTTATGTATCTACTTCCTTCTACTCCAGGTAAATTTCTATCCATAAGTATAAGCGAAATATTTTCTTCATCAAGTATATCTCTAATGTTAGAAGTGTCTACACATGAAATAACATCATAGCCCTCTTTTTCTAGAGTGTACTCCATTAAGTCGAGTATATCTTCTTCATCTTCTACAATCATAATAGTTTTATTCATATTATGATTATAGCTAATTTGGGTTACATCATAAACTCTTTTTTTTAAAACTACGAAGAGCTCTCAAAATGGCAAAACTTTTCGATGAGATTAAAAAGACAAACACCGTCCAAATGTAAGAAGATATTCATGCATTGAATATTTTTCTCACAAGACTGCTCTTTTGTATGTCACAACAAACTTAATAATTATAAAAATTTAGATTACATATCTTGTTGGTTTAATAAAAGTAAGAAGATACAAAAATATAAATGCAAAAAGTGCCTTTGTAGGTACAAATTCAATTACACAAGGTGAGCAAGTTTCATTATTGTGGTCTTTGATTCTAGATTCTAGTGCTATCGAAATATTTTTTGCCTATAAGTCATTTAGATGGGAAAATAATGCAAAATCAAATGCTGGTGTGAGAGTTGTTATAATTGGATTAGAAAATCAAGCAACAGATAGAGCTTACAGAATAGGGCAGAGTAAAAAAGTAACTGTTCATAGACTTATTACTAAAAATAGTTTTGAAGAAAAAATAGATAAGATGATCAAAGCTAAACAAGAACTCTCTGATCTGAGTGTTAATATTGGAGAGAGTTGGCTCAAAGATATGGATAAAAAACAGTACTAACAAGATTAGACCTAAGAGAGCATTTGTTTTGAGTATTATGACATGATATTTAAAAATAAATAGATAAATATCATTAAATTCAAGAAAAATTCAAGTTAAACAGGAGTAAAATTTTAATATATAACTTAAGTTAAAATTTTAGGATGCAACAAAAAGGTCAATATGGAAATTTCGACGATTAAGAAGATGGAAAAAGAGGCACTCAAAGAGAGTGGGATAGATTTTGTAAGACTAGGTATGGCACTTTTTTTTATGGTGGCGGTACTAAGTTATAGCTTTTTAAGTACGGGTGGAATTCCTAACAATATGTTTTTAGCGATTGCAGCACTTTTTGGTGCATACATGGCTATGAATATTGGTGCGAATGATGTTGCAAACAATGTAGGACCAGCTGTTGGTTCTAAAGCACTTACTATGGGTGGGGCTATAGTTATTGCTGGTGTATTTGAAGCAGCTGGTGCTTTAATCGCTGGTGGTGAGGTTGTAAACACAATTAAAAAAGGTATTATTGATATTTCAGCATTCGGTACTAATACTGATTCTTTTATATGGGCAATGATGGCAGCCCTCTTAGCTGCTGCTGTATGGCTCAATTTTGCAACCATGGCTAAAGCTCCAGTTTCTACAACGCACTCTATTGTTGGTGGTGTTATGGGTGCAGGTATTGCTGCAGCTGGATTTGGAATAGTTGCTTGGGGAACTATGGGTAAAATTGCTGCTTCATGGATTATCTCACCAGTTCTTGGTGGTATAATCGCAGCAACTTTTCTTTTCTCAATAAAAAAGACTATAGTCCATAAAGAAGATAAGGCTGGAGCCGCCAAGAAGTGGGTTCCAATATATGTAGCGATTATGTCATGGGCATTTGTTACTTACTTAACTCTTAAAGGTCTAAAGAAAATTTGGCCTGATATAGTGAATATGCTTGCATTTTTACCTGATGAGAAAAAACCAAGCTTTTTAATAGCTGCGATATTTGGTCTTATTGTGGCTGGGTTTGTTTATTTTATAGTACAAAAAACAGTTAGACAAAAATCGAAAAAAATCGAAAATTCTAGAGCTGGTGTAAACCTACTCTTTACAGTTCCACTTATTTTTGCAGCAGCACTTTTAAGTTTTGCTCATGGTGCAAATGATGTTGCAAATG